>NZ_JAFCXE010000015.1:0-188975 GCF_049897905.1 Pararhizobium sp. PWRC1-1
AACTAGTGTCCATCGTCGGTTCCTATGTTCAATCTAGCGTGAATAGAACGCGCCGGAGTTTGTTCCCCGGGATGGCTTGCGATCCACGTTTACTGTGGTGATACAGGACTTTAGCCCTAACAGTTCCGGGCGTTCGTCGTAGAGAAACCGGACTGTAGCCCTAGGCGGGAACAGCTTTCCACGGATGGCGTTGTACAGCTGCAAAAAGAAAAGGAGCCTGTAATGAAAACGAAAATCATTCTCGCATCAACCCTCGTCACACTCACGCTCGCAGGCACGGCCCTAGCCGATGACGCAAGCGGAACAGTCACTGGCGCCGCCGGTGGTGCCGTCACTGGTGCAATCGTCGGCGGTCCCGTGGGCGCTGCCGTTGGCGGCGTTGCCGGTGCTATCGCTGGCACGGCAATCGATCCTCCGCCAGCACGCGTGGTCACCTATGTTCAGCAGCAGCCGGTGCAAAATTCGGTCGTGGTCGAACAACCGATCGTTGTTGGCAAGCCTGTCCCCCAAGAGGTGGTTTTGATGCCGATCACGGACGATCCCCGTTATTCCTACACCATTGTCAATGAGCAGCGCGTTATCGTCGATCCGCAGACACGCACCGTCGTTCAGGTGATCCAGTAACGGGAGCTACCCCAGCAACACAGTCGCCGCGAAGGAGAAAACAATGAACAGTTTGATCTGGCTCGTTGGAGCAATTGTCATTATCGGCGCAATCCTGTCGTTTGTTGGGTTCGCCTGAATTTTACGGCAGGGCGGTACGCGACGTACCGCCCTGCCTCGTCTCGCCTGCCACTGAATGAGATCAACAAATGTCATATCAACAAGCGCCAAAGTCCAGTTCCTCACTAAGCGGGGTTTTTTTCTTTGTTTTTCTGGCGATGGCTGGACTGACCCTTGCAGTGGTCTCCACGAGCATGGCGGGACCGCCTAAACGACAGGTAACGGTGGTCTTGCCGGTTGGCAGCACTCAATTGGACCAGAAGAAATAGCCTGCCGTTCACAGCTGGCCCTCGCGCAGTCCGGGGCCCGCGTCGACAGTGGTTTCAACGACCCGACCCAGGAGCGCTGCCATGTGGCTTGAGCTGACATCTGAAACCGATGAAAAAATATACGTGAACGTTAATCAGCTCATCGTCATTTATCCGGTGGATGAGCACAAACTTACGCGGATTTTAACCTCTGGAACGCCGATCACGATCAAGGAGCCGATGGCATTTCACCAATCAAAACTTGAAGGCCCGATCGGCAAACTTGCTGCAATTGCCCGCGTTCGAGATCGCCGAATGTGTTTGAGACGCCCGTCATCAGATTCTAATGCAAAAATCTCAGACGGATCTCATCTGCGAAGGTGGCCTGACGGTTCACGATGGTGCGACCTTTGGAATCCTTCATGATATATCGCCCATTGCGCACAACCTCGCTGATCCCATCGCTATGGCGAACAGATAGTCCTGCAGAACCGATCTTCCCTTTCGAACCCTGATCCTTTGCGCCTTGAGAGTTTCCTCGCGTCTCGCTTTTGCCCGCGCCCTGATTGCCATTCCCGCCGCCGTTCCCGTTGCCCCCACCGTTCCCATTGCCGCCGCCATTTCCATTTCCGTTATTGCCATCTTTTGCAAAAACAGAATGGGGGGCAAGCTCAAGGGTAAAACCCGAAACCTTCATTGTGTATGGGGTTGCCGCAATCAATACGCTCAAAATAATGCCGAGTTGAGACTGAACAATTTTTCGGCCCGTCGTCATGTGGGACTCCTTGCGAGCGAAGCTATCCAGCACGCAGGCATGGCATGCGGTGCGATAGCGCTTTATACTCTGAATTTGACCGCGCCGATCGTCAACGGGACCTGATCGTATTACCCTCATCCCGACCTGTTCTCTATCGTCCAGCCATAGCCGTTCTCTGGTGGGGTTGAATCTCGCGCGATAACAAAAGCACCTGTCGTTTACACGGATTTGGGGCCAAAACTTGTTGTTTGCAACCTCGGCAGGACCTTTGCCTTGGTTTCATTCCAAAGGTCTTGGTTCGTTAGAGGGCCGAAGCCGGATGGAGTGATGATCCACAAGAGCTATATTTGATATAAGCCTGTCTCGCGATCAGCCGCTAGCGCTGAACAAAAAGTAGGCTACGTAACACGAGGTCTGAAATGCCCGACGGATTTACGATTTACGCTTACACCTTAGGAGCCGGGACTTCCTTGTCCTATGTGTCGGACGAAGTTCGAGCCTATGAAGAAGCGCGTAGTCATCGTCTCTTCCTCCTCGAGGATCCCACTCGAAAGCTTCCGGAGTATACAATTGTCTATAGGGTTTTGCTTCGCCCGGTGCGAATCGGAGCCCTCGTCGATATCTTGAATGACCGAGGGTGCTCGGTTGAAAGTTTGGTGGAAACCATGGAGCCGATCGGCAAGGTGGTTTGATTATGTATTACGTTTTCGTAGTTGAGCATCATTCGTCCCGAGACCGTCCCACCTAGGGAAGAGAAGGTGGCTGTTTCCAGGGACATGACCGCGAACACCTGCTCTGGCGCATCACGGTCACCAGCAATCAGTGGAAGATCTCTCATCGATAGCATGGCTGATGGTAAGCACTGCCTCGACACGTCTGGAAAGGAAACCGCACGATGACGCATTATGCCTGGACAATCAGAGCTAGCGGTTTGCAGGACGTCCAAAAGGTCACCACGCTCCCGGAGCTTCACGACGTTCTTCAGTTGTTGAAGCTACCCGGAATAGCACCTCCGGCATGGTTGACCATGGATCCCTGGCGCGAAGAGCTCTCCGGGGATGGCCGCTACGTCTATGATGAAGGCGGCTCGGATGAATGGTCCGTTGTCTGGACAAAAGTCTATTACGGGCCCGGTGACGTTACCTGACAGTTACGCAGTTTTATGTTTCCGTTGGAGATCACCCAACGGCCAGTGTCTCGGCTGGTGACGAGGCGGTCCGCTTCGCCTGGGGATCGGCCAGCCCTTTTCGCTGCGCAGTTCGCACTCTCCCATGGCTGCTGGCTGATCACCTATCCATTGGCCGGCTGGCTCGGGGCGACGGCTGGCATCGCGACAACCTACGTGGTTCTGGCTGCGCTCACGGCGCTGGGGGCATTTGCCGCGGCATCTCTTTGGCCGGCCGCCGAAGAGGACGATCGCCATGTCCATGCGGACCTCACTCCGGATCATCCGTATCTATCGGGATCAAAAGTCATACCGGGCGGGTACGAACATTCCCATTCCTCCAGAAAGGACCGGTATCACAGGTGACGGCCTACATCGGCCTTTTCATGACGGCGCTTGCCGCCGCCACGATCCTGCCCGCGCAGTCCGAGGCACATCTCGTGTACCTGATCGTCGATGGCGGCTACTCCATCGCCACCCTGGTCGAGAACGTTCTTGGGGCGGTCATGAACTGGATGCTTGGTCGTTACATCGAGCGATTCCGGTCGCGTCGTTGGTTTCCGGTGTCGCCGCAACGTATCGACAAGGCGCAGGATTGGTATCAACGTTACGGCAAGTGGTCTTTGCTGCGGAGTTGGGTGCCGATTATCGGCGACCCGATCACCATGGTGGCGGGAGTGCTGCGCGAGCCTCTGGCCACCTTCGTCATATTGGTTTCCATCGCGAAGGTCGGCCGCTATGTTGTTCTGGCATTGGCAACGACAGCACTGACCTGAAATGTGGCCGTGGATCATCGATGTTCAGCGGGACATCTATTTAGCGTTCGGGGAACACATAAAAGCATTTGCCAGCGGATCTGGCTGGGGTGCCTTCCTCGCTTTCCTGCCGATGAGTATCGCTTTCGGGGCGGTGCACGCGATGACGCCCGGTCACAGCAAATCGATCCTCGCAACCTATCTGGCGGGATCGTCCCTGAGCATGGTCCGCGGCCTTCTGGTCTCGCTCGCGCTTTCGTTCACGCACGTTGCGATGTCCGTCGTCATCGCGATGTTCTCGCTGCCCCTGGTCTCGATCATGTTCGGCGGCACGGGTGCGGGCTCCTCGCCGATCCTGGAATCCGTCAGCCGTGGGCTGCTCGGGGTTATCGGCATCTGGATGCTGTGGAGCGCCCTGTTCCGAGGACCCCATGGCGATCAGCAAGGCATCGTGGTCGGATTGTCGGCAGGGCTTATTCCGTGCCCGCTGACGCTGTTCGTGATGACCTTCGCAATCTCGCGCGGTGTCCCCGAGGCTGGCATCATGTTCGCGATTGTGATGATGATCGGCGTCGCCCTGACATTGTCGAGCGTGGCGTTGGCCGCGGTCTTCTTCCGGCAGCAGATGGTGCACCTGTTCGAGACGAGGCCGAAACTGATATCGCGGCTGACCAAGGGTCTGCAGGCGGCATCAGGCGCGGTGCTGGTTCTCGTCGCGGTGCACGAACTGTGGTGGCGCTAGGCGTCGTGCATAGCGGAACGGCATGCGGCTGACGTGGTGAGGAACAACAGCCATCTGGCAGACGTTTCCCATGTTACGTCTTCCGCCAGTGCGAGGTCAAAATGTCGACCTGCTTGAAACTCGCCTTGCTTGCTGCGATCTGGCCGACCTCAGTGGCGGCGACCATCGATGCCGACCCGATGTTGGACGTTTTCCAACGAATATGCCTCGCACCAGATTCCGGTTTCGAGGAGATGACGGTATCCGCGGCGACACTGGGATGGCCTCCCATCCCGGCAGGCGACTTTGCCCGTCTCGCTCCGCTCGAACATGCTGAGGCGATGAAGGGGTGGTGGGCCTCCAGCGAGACCGTTGCCGAGAAGATCATGGAGGTGTGACAAAGGCCTGGTTACATGAAACCCCGGTGGAGACATGCACTATCGCTGCGGCGAGTGTCCACATCAATGCATTTCTCAAAGAATTCTTCGTTCGCACAGACGCGGAGAAAATCTCGGAAGAACAAGCCGACAACTGGACGTCCAGGCTCTACATAGTGTTTGCAGGAGGGCGCAAACAGTTCGTCAAGCTGAAGTCTCCACCTCATCCGATGGCAGCGGTCCGATCGCTGCAAGCTCGATCATCGAGAAGTAGCGCAGCAAAGGGGGAACCCACATTTTCGCCGCCTCCGGAAACTCACAGCGCAGAATCCTCCTCGCAAGATGCTTGACAGTTCCCGGAGATCGCTCCAAAACAATTGCCATGGGGTTGCGATCACCCCACGAGGCGACAGCCGAAGTATCGCGTCCAACAACCGATTAACGGAAGGACGCGTCATGTCTTCACTATTGCATATATCTCCCGACAAGCTTGCCCGCCTTATCGGCACCCCCAAAAGCCCGGTGCTCATCGACGTCCGCATTGACGAGGACTTCGATGCCGATCCGAGGTTGATCCCCGGCTCCGTCCGGCGCGACTACCGCACCCTCGACAACTGGATCGGCGACCTCGTGGGAACCTCCGCAATCATCATATGCCAGCGCGGCCAGAAGCTCAGTCATGGCGTGGCTGCGTGGTTACGGCAGGCCGGAATTCCGGCCGACAGCCTGGAAGGCGGCTTCGAGGCGTGGAGCGCCGAGAAGCTTCCTGTCGTTCCCGTCTCCCTGCTGCCGCCGCGCAATGCCGCTGGGCAGACCGTATGGGTGACACGGGCGCGGCCGAAGATCGACCGCATCGCCTGCCCTTGGCTCATCCGCCGTTTCGTCGATCCGAACGCGCTGTTCCTGTTCGTGCCGCCATCGGAGGTCGAACTCGTCGCGGACCGCTTCGGCGGCGCACCCTTTGATATCGAGGCGGACATCCGGTGGAGCCACCGCGGTGAGCTTTGCACCTTCGATGTGATGGTCGAGGAATTCGGTCTTGCATCGGAACCATTGCTTCGGCTGGCGACGATCGTCCGCGGGGCCGACACATCCCGTCTCGATCTGGCCCCCGAGGCCCCCGGCCTGCTGGCGGCCTCGCTCGGACTGTCGCGGATGTTTGCCGACGACCACGAGCAACTGGAGGCAGGCCTCCTGCTTTACGACACCTTCCACCGCTGGTGCCGGGACGCCACCGACGAGACGCATACCTGGCCCGCAGGCAAGAAGGGAGCCTGACATGACCGAAATCATCGATCGGGCCGCCCCGCCTGCGGCCCCGAAAACTTGTGACCACGGCATACCGTTCGGCGAGGCCGTCCGCGTCTGGCTGCGGATCGCGGCGTTGAGCTTCGGCGGCCCGGCCGGGCAGATCGCCGTCATGCACCGCATCCTGGTCGACGAGAAGCGGTGGATCGGGGAACATCGCTTCCTTCATGCCCTCAACTACTGCATGCTGCTGCCAGGCCCCGAAGCGCAGCAGCTCGCCATCTACATCGGCTGGCTTCTGCACCGGACGGCGGGTGGCCTTGTGGCGTGCATCCTGTTCGTGCTTCCCGGCTTTATCGCCATCCTCGGCCTCAGCCACATCTACGCCGCCTTCGGTAACGTCACCGTCGTCGAAGGCCTGTTCTTCGGATTGAAAGCCGCCGTCCTCGCCGTCGTCGTCCAAGCCGTATTCCGGATCGGCAGCCGGGCGCTCAAGAACAGGCTGATGATCGGCATCGCGGCGGCGGCCTTCGTCGCGATCTTCGTGTTTCGGGTGCCCTTCCCGCTGATTATCCTGACGGCAGGCATAATCGGCTACATCGGCGGCCGCTCCGGCTCGCCGCTGTTCCGTGTCGGCGGCGGACATAAGGCCGGATCGGGACCGACATTGAAGGATGAGGACTCCGCGCTCGGCGATGAAACACCACTCCACGCCCGGCCAAACCTTGCCTGGTCGCTCAAGGTTTCGGCCGTCTTCCTCCTGCTCTGGCTCGTTCCGCTCGCGCTGCTCTACGTCTATCTCGGGCCGAACGACGTCTTCACCCAGATCGGCGTCTTCTTTTCGAAGATGGCCGTCGTGACGTTCGGCGGAGCCTACGCGGTTCTCGCCTATGTTGCCCAGGAGGCCGTCCAGCACTTCGGATGGCTCAAGCCCGGCGAGATGCTGGACGGACTTGGCATGGCCGAGACGACGCCGGGGCCGCTGATCATGGTCGTGCAGTTCGTTGGCTTCATGGGAGCCTACCGCGATCCTGGTTCGCTCGATCCGATGACAGCCGCGACGCTTGCGGCGATCCTGACGACATGGGTGACGTTCATCCCATGCTTCCTCTGGATTTTCCTAGGAGCGCCCTTATCGAAAAACTGCGGGGCAACGTCGCTCTGACGGGAGCGATGTCGGCGATTACGGCCGCCGTGGTCGGGGTGATCCTGAATCTCGCCGTCTGGTTCGCCCTCCACACGCTGTTCGCACAAGTCACGACCTGGCACTTCGGCGCGATTTCGATCGACGCTCCCGTCCTCGGATCGATCGTGTTTCCATCTCTCGTCCTCTCGATCGCTGCGGCCGTGACCATCTTCCGCTTCAAGGCATCGGTCATTGCCACGCTCCTGGTCTGCGCGCTCGCGGGAATGGCGTGGACACTCGCCACCGTCGGGGTGTGATTGGAAACGTTCCTCTCGCCGTCGTCTCGACAACGCCATTTTGCTCTGCTCAATTGGCGGCCAGAGAATCTTTGGAATCACCGATGAAAATAGTTGTCGCCTTCTGTGCAATGTCCCTGGCTGCTGCGATGCCCGCGACGGCTGACAACTACGACAGCGTGTATCGGGGTCTCACTACGGCCTCGTTCCGCCATCTGGAAGCGGCTTACCGATGCCGGAGCGCGCTGGGACCATCCGCATACACTCAGGCGCGGGTCGCGGCCGAAAACATCATGAGGCTTTCGGGCGTTCCGACCGACGTCGCGTTGCGGGAAGTGACGCGGATGGTCCGGAAGATCGAGGCGAGACCTGCTGCCAGCGCTGCCGCTATCGAGCTTTATCCCTGCATTGCCGACGTCCGTGACACGCTTTCCGAAATCCATGCCTGGCAGTCACGAGTCGAGGTCTACTGGCGGTAACCGGATCGGTGTCGGCAGAGGGCAATGAACAGCCCGCGCCTTTCAAGTCGCTTGGGCATCTCGGTCATCAAGCGTCGGAAATGCGCTTGGCCAGTATTTTGTCGATCCTACGACCGTCCAAGTCGATGATCTCGAAAGACCATAAGTCGTGCCGGAATGTCTCACCCACCACGGGCAGATGCTTCAACCTGTAGAGGGCGAAGCCAGCGAGAGTGTGGAAGTCGCCGTCGGAGGGACCGTCACCGAGGTTCAGACGCTGGAATGCCTCGTAGGCGGGCATCGATCCTTCCATCAGGAGCGATCCATCCGTTCTCTCCACGACATTGGGCAGCTCTCCTTCGGGACCTGGCAGGTCTCCGGCGATTGCCTCCAGTAGATCGGTCTGCGTAACGATGCCTTCCAGGCTGCCATATTCGTCGATCACGATGGCTAGGCGCACGGGTGACGCCTTGAAGTTGTCGAGGACGCGGAAGACGGGTGTGGATTCGTGCAGGACGAGCGGTTGCTTCAAGACCGCCATCGGATCGATCGTGCCGCCGTTGAGAACTTGGATTAGCAGGTCCTTCTTCAGGACCATGCCGATGGGTTCGTCGATCGTCCCGCGGGAGACGACGAGTTGGTCGTGTTGGGATTCCCGAATGGTGGCGAGCATGTCTTCGAGGCTGTCGTCGGCGTCGATCCAATCAACGTCCAGCCGCGGCGTCATGATGTCGGAGATGTGGCGGTCGCCGATGTTGAACACCCGCTCAACCAGTTGCTGCTGGGCGACGTCGAGCAGACCGCCTTCCTGGCTCTCGGCGACGAGAAGCTTCAGTTCGTCCGCCGAATGCAGCGACGACTCGCCCGTTCCCGGACGAAGTCCGACCAGTCTAAGGACAAGGTTGCCAAGACCGTTGAGCGTCATGATCGCAGGCTTGAGCAACACGAGGAAGAATCCGAGTGGGCGCACGACGGCGAGTGCTGTTCCCTCGCTTCTCTGGAGGGCGAGGCTCTTTGGTGCCAGCTCGCCGAGCACGATATGCAGCGCCGTGATGATGATGAAGGCGATTGCGACCGCGATGGCGTGGGAGCTGGCGGTCGCCCATGTGCCGGGCAGGAACGCCAATAACGGCTCTATGAGATGCGCCAAGGCGGGTTCGCCGACCCAACCCAGAGCAAGCGATGAAATGGTAATGCCGAGCTGGGTGGCGGCGAGATTGGCGTCGAGGTTGTCGACCGCACGCTGGAGTGCTGTTGAATTCATCCGGCCCGCGGCGACGAGTTCGGTCACCCTGCTCCGCCTAACCGAGACCAAGGAGAATTCCGCGGCGACGAAGAAGCCGTTCGCGGCAACGAGAAGAAAAACGGCGATGATGCCGACATAGTCGAATATACTGCCATCCTGGTCGGGCATGCGGTTGTGATGTCCTGTGCTGTTTATGATGGCAAAAGCGTAGCATGGGAAATCGAGACGATGTAACCCGTGGCCAAGCTTATTCGGCCAAGGTCGTCAGGAGTCTTCGGAAAACGCCCTTTGGGGCGCGGCAAAGTTGCGATGCCCATGGCACCGCTATGTCTGAATGCTGCTTGCCCCGCCCTCACCCGGCGAGGTTTCGTTGTGGTGCTGCGGCCGACATAAGCACTAGGATGAGGCGAGGGATTGGGGATTTTCGTTCCCGTTAACTCTTCCATTGGGTCTGAGGACTTAGTAAACCAAGCGCGGCTAGGTTCACCACCATTATGGCGGAACGAATCCTCATAGGCTCAATCGTGCTGTTGACGTCATACGCGATCGGCGGCCTGGTTACTGCGGTGCGGCTCAGCCATGAATAGAGCCTGCATTTATCCAACGGTGTACCCTAAACTTGACTTATGCCCAGCAAGCACCTCAACACCGGTCTCGACGTTCCCGCATAAGTGGTGCAGTCTCCTTCTGTCGATACTAAAATGGGTCAATGACATGATAAAACGCATCACATTCGCGACGAGCATAGTTCTCGTGGCTGCGGTTCTCATTTGGGTAACGTTAAGCTGGATGTGAGCGCGGCTGCAGATATTGAAGCTGCCCGGCATAGTGTGAACCAGAACCGACGGTTGCGCCGCTTGCGGAGCACAACACTTTGATTTTCAAACGGAATTCGACACTAGCTTTTTCAATTTTGGCAGCATTTCAAGATCTTGTCGCGGATCTCAGGGGCAACCGTTGGCACTATGCGACATGCCAAAGAGGAAGGTCGCCAACATTCGGCCTTGAGGCATAGAAGTTGATGCCGCTCATGGCGAAGATCTTGACAAACATTGTGTCTCAGTAACAGCTTAATAAACGGATTCGGCCGCGATCCGCGTCAGGGTCGGTCGCACCAGCAAGGATGGGATAGCATGCTGAACTCAACGGCCCCGAGAATGCCGCACCCCGTCGATGTCCATGTCGGCAGTAGAATCCGTTTCCAGCGCATGATGATGAAAATGAGCCAAACCGATCTTGGCGAGGCCGTTGGAGTGACTTTTCAGCAGATCCAGAAATATGAGAAGGGCACCAACCGCGTCAGCGCCAGCCGTCTGCAGCAGATCGCCGACGTGTTACGCGTTTCTGTTACCTTTTTCTTCGAAGGCAAGGGCGCGCAGGTTACAGTTTCTGGTGAAATATTGGAGAGCGACGAACTTTCACTTTTCCTGTCGACTTCCGAGGGGCTGACCCTCAACCAAGCCTTTGCCAAGATTGCGGATGACCAGGTGCGTCGGAAGATCGTCGGGTTGGTGAAAACAGCGGCGAAAACCAGCGACGGTTGAGGGAGCTTGTTTGCGATCGAAGCGCAGTTCGAGGGGTGGTCTGCCACCTCGTAGTTGCCACTTCCCAATCCAAAGTGATCCGGCAGGCCCGGACTAGGTGTTTGATGTTCTGCAGTTTGGACCAAAGGACCGTCCGAATCCTCCTCGAAGGGAAGGACCCCAATCGCCTCGATGCCCGAACCCGATATTGGGGCTGATTGGTTACTGCTCTGCTCCGTCGCTCTCGTTCGGTGTGCACGGTTCTGGCGTGGAGCGCCGTCGAAACAGGTTGGAGTTGCCCGTAGCCTCATGCCCGGCTTTTTATGCTGCACCGCCATTCCAACTATCTTCTCGCGGCTGTGGTCGTGATGTCGAGACTGGCGCCCAGATCCACGACGGCTTTTACGATAGCGGCGCATTCCTTCGAATTTCCGAGATCGCGAATGAAGGACTGATCAATCTTGATCTTATCGAATGGGAAAAGTCTCAGATAGCTCAACGAGGAATAACCAGTTCCGAAATCGTCCATTGCGATCCGCACACCCAGGCTCTTGATATGGTGCAAGGTTGCCAGGACGGCTTCGCTATCGGTCAGGAGGACGGATTCGATGATCTCAAGTTCAAGCCGGGAGGCTGATGAGCCGGAATCGGCGAGGGCAGAAACAACGGTGTGAGCAAGCGTCTGACTCCTGAACTGGAGAGGAGACAAAATCACGGCGATCCCTATATGGCCGGCGCCGATCTGGTACACGCCCACTCAGGAACTAAGGGCTGCAGCCAACATGGGAACCACCGTCGCCGACCTGAAGCAGAAGGGCGCCACCGCGCTGGACAACACCGCACTCACCGAGCTCATCGTCGGCAAGTCGAGCTGGGTCCGCAACAACGTCACGGGCGAAGTCTTCAGCATAGCGTGGACCACGTCCGGCCAGCGTCTCATCTCAAACAGCAACGGCGCGATCCCCCAGCCGAGTGAGGTTGGTGACATTCTGCATGGCGGCATGATGGGCGCGGGCACCGGCTATGCCATCAAGGATGGTGCCATCGTCACGACGCTCAGCTACGCGCCGTACGAAGCGACCGTCTACAAGCTCGGCGATAAGTACTTCGCGGCGCGGAGCAACGAATTCGGCTACGCAAACTATGAGGTCGTGCCGACACCCAAGATGCTCGACCCGCTCGCCCAGCAGAAATCGCCGTTTTAGGCAGTGTCCGCGAACACCGCGCGTTGGTTCATCCCGGCGCGCGTGCAGCTTGCTGGTGGAGTTCGACCCTGTGGAAACGATACGACCGACCCGACGAACATCGATTGGTGTGCTGCTCAGTTTGGTAATGCTACGGTGGCATTCACGAGCGGGGCCGAGGCCTGCACCATCTGCTTCTCCGGGCTGACGGTAACACCCGGCCAGAAGCTCGACGCGGCCGATCAAGTGGTTCTGGCTGCTCCCCTGCCCGGCGGCCGGCAGTTCCGCGTTATCGAAGTCATCAAAGGTGGCGACTCGGTCGGTGACGTGATCGCGCAGCCTGGTCTGGCGGCCCCGCTCGCCAAGACGGCTATGTCTGTCGATGGCCTGACCGTCGGTGACGACATAGCCGTGGCGCGGGATGAGAACCCACTGCTGATTCTTCGCGACCGGGTCTCCGAGAAGTGGTCGGCCATGGGAATGATGCGCGCCGCTCACGCCGACTGGCTGCGGCAACTGGTGCAGACAAAACGCGGCGGAGGCCTTCGTCCTGCTCGAACTTGGCCGCAGATGAGCCTCACATCCTCATATCTGACTGAATCAGAGTGGCGGGAGCGCATCGCCGTTGTTGGAAGCCAGCTCGAAAGCGCCGACCCACTCGTCGCGGAGATCGCCTATGGTGAGCTGTCACGTGCACCCTACGGCACGATGCGACTGATCCGATCGCAGATCAGCGACGAGAGCGTCCGTGGCTGGTTGGCCGATACCCGCCTCGCCTCCCGGCGTACGGCCTACACATTGCTGCTCGGCATTGTAGGCGGCCCTGGTGACGCTGGAGACCTCGAGTGGCAGATCGATGCCGCGATGAAGAAGCGGGATGCCACCAACCTGTCGGCCATGCTTGCTGCTGATCTGGAGCTGCGTGGAGAAAATCGTCTTGCATGGTTGGAGACCGCCTTTTTCGCCGACCACCAGCGCTCTCTGCAGGAAATCCAGGCAGCGCTGCTGGCGCTCAGCGTCCACGGCGGCGCGGCCGGAACGCTGCCCCGCGCCCGCATCGTCGAATCGTACAGCGCCGTCATCAAAGCGCGGCCCCGGATGGCCGGCTTCGTCGCAATGGTGTTGGCAGACTGGGAAGCGTGGGAGGCAACGCCGGACTTTGTCACCATCATGAGGTCGAACGTCGTCAAGGACCCCGCCGAACAGTTTGCAATCCTCAGTTACCTCAGGCGCAGCCCGCTCACCACCGCTGACGCTGCCGTGCGCGCGTCCGCCACTCAAAAACAGTAGGTGTACTCTATGAAACTTCTCCCGATAGCGCCGGAACCCTCGATGCCTGCGGAACCTGCACCTGTAACGATCTGGAAGCGGTTCCTCGGCGAACCCCTTCTGCACTTCGTCGTGGTGGGTGCGGTCCTGTTCGGTTCCTATTCCTTCCTCGCGCCCAAGACCGTGGAAAGCGTCGATACGCGCAGGGTCGAACTCACCAGGGACGACGTACGACAGCTCGCGAACGGCGCACCTAATAATATGGCACATTTGGTTTGGATTGCAATTCTTGGCTTCATCAACGATAAAGAATAACAGAATAAACTGGTACTTGCGAAAGCGATCAGCGAATCATTCACGAACAATCGATGATTGCGAATGAACCGCGTACCACTTTTGATGTAATGGGTATGTCTATTTTTAAACGTGGAACAAAAGCAATTGCTCGCGTTCTCTGACACACAATCGGGAAAGCGCGCATGCTACGCTTCTATTTTCATCTACGTGACGGCGAGCAATTCGAAGAAGACATTGATGGAATCGAACTACCAGATGTGGACAGCGCCCGAACCGAAGCCGTAGTTGCTGCGCGGGAAATACTGTTTGAACATATTGCACTCGGTGTACCTGTCGGCGGTCAAGTGTTCGAGGTGTGTGACGAAGAAGGCGTCATGTTCTTCAATATGCCATTGAGAAATATACTGCACAGCTGAAAAGCTGGTGTTTATTAGCAATCAGTGGAACATTGCGACCATAGTGGAGTTCTCCGGATACAAACGGAAAAGGACTTCAAGTGCCATTATTCTTCTATAATCTCCGCAGCGGCGACATCCTTGCTGAAGGTACGGTCGGCGTCCATTCACCCGACCTAGAATCAGCCCGAACCAAGGCCAAAGTTGCCGCGCGACACGTGCTAAGCCAAAGGATAGCGTTGCGCGTTCCCATTGAAGGTCAAGTCTTCGAGGTGACAGACGACGAAGGCTATATGCTCTTCAGCGTGAACCTGAGAGATGTAATGCACAGCTAAGGTACAATGCGGTCAGTCGCCTAAACCGTAACCGCCCGATTGTTACCGCGGAGATTTCGCTTTGATGCGAGCAACCAGCTTTTCGTCGTCGACGAAACTGTGGAGGAAGTCGTTCCATTCGTCGGGTGAGCGGCGAGCGTGTGAGAGCATCTGCTCCAGTTCTTCCATGCCATCGTCAGTGAGCGAGGTGACGGATACGTCGTCCCCGGTGTAGACGGTGATGAAGTTACCGTGCCTTAGATTATCGTCGTTGGAGACGATTGCCTGAAGAAGCTCCGGATCCTCCACGAGAACTTGCGCGACAAATTTAATTGTGCGGACGTAGGTAATTGTTGCCATCAGGCTGCCTCAGCGGTGTTTGCGGTCGAGCTCGTCGGCCAAGTAAGCCTGAGGATCGAGGCCATTCATCTTGGCCGTCTCAATGATCGTCATGGCCCGCGCCAAGGTCTCCGCTCCCGTGCCGGCTCCTGCGAAGTGCCAATTCCGTCTTCCGACGCCTATCGGACGCAGAGCCCGCTCGGCAGCATTGTTGTCGATCGCGACACGGCCGTCTTCGAGGAACAGGCATAACGAAGACCAACGGCTCAACCCATACCGAAAGGCTGCCAGATCGCCTTTGCCTGGAATGCGGGTCAGTGGGCTTCGGCCCAGAGACGGAATGCCTCAGCCCTGGGCTTGCTCTGCTTTTGACGCGCGGCGAGACGGATCTCGGGGGCTGACCGTCGATGCTCCGCTCTATATCGTACAGCGCACCGATACGATCGAGAGCTTCCCCCGCGATCTCGGATTTGTTCGATGTCCAGATATCGTGGAAGTCACGTCGCCAATGCGCCCAGCAGGCTGCTTCTTTGAAGCACCAGAGCCCATCCGCTCCAGGGGAGTATAGCTTCCCGTATCCCTTGTAGCCGTCGGCCTGAAGGATGCCGCTTGATCGCTTGAGATGGCGGTGGACGTGCTCCTCTTTCCAGCCAGGAGCAAAATACTAGACGGCACCAGGCCGGAAAGTGCCCGCCCATGGACGTTGATCGCGGACATATTTCCAGATCCTGCCCTTCTTCACACCCTTGCCCAGCCCTTTGTCTCGTAGCGAGCGATCCAACACCCGGATCGGAGTATCGTCCGAATGAAGCAGGTCGCTTGCCATGATCGCAGCTTCGATCCGTTCGATGAGAGGCTGAAGTACCTGCATGGCACGACCACACTAATCGACCATCGTGCTGTCGGGAATGTCGACGCCAATGGATACCAATTTCGCAAAGCAATTACATTGAAGGTTGATCCCGTTGTGCTCGCATCAAAGGTGTTCGTCAACAGGCTGTAGAGCGCCGCACGATTCCGCGCTAACATTGGGAAAGGGATTAAGGGGGAGAGATGCGCGTGGGCCTTTTTAATTTGTTCCGCGAAAAGCCAGCAATGAGACCTGAGATGACACCAGAACGGTTTCTGGAATATGGTATGTTTCTCAGCAAACTGAACAAGCGATGCGACGAACTTCAGATCAACCGCGATCATCCCGTTCTTTCCCGCACAACACAGTTCCTTATGTTCGGTGGCAATCTCGCACGGACCATTGCACGAGCAACCAGCATCACGCCGGAAACTGATCACCTTGAATGCGCCGCCTCTCTCAACCAACTATCGCAAGGTGTCCATCAATTCATGATGCAGAAGAACGGCGAAGAGAACAGAGGAACGCCAACCTTTAAGGGTGAATGGACGTTGTTTGGGAACGAGGATTAGCTCATTTCTTCGGATGGGATGTAAACTATTCCAACGTGCGCGGCGTGGCAATTATGGACTTGGGCGCACGTTTGAGGCGAAAGGCCAATGCGACTAATCCCGATCTACAACAGCGTTCGTGCGATGCATGGGCTGATTTACTCTCCGGAATAACGGATGACACAGCCACAGCGATGGGAAAATCTATTCCGACACATATGAGTGGGCGAAAGCTAATCAACCGCTGTAATCAGAATGAACTTGCGGTGACCACGTTTCCAGCCCGCCGCTCGGATCGCCCCGGAATTCCACCAGAAATGGATTGTTGAACAATAATCGATGTAATACTATTACATTTCGTTGTCGGGACTCCGGACTCGGATCGCTCCACACGCGCGCATAACTGTCGCATGGCTGACACCCATGGTCTTAGCCACCGAACGGAATGACGCCCCTTCCTTGACCGCCTGTCGTGCCTCGTCCTTCTGTCGCTCTGTTAGCCGAGTGTCTTGCCTTGTTCTTTGGCGCGTCTAACCCCTGCCCTCGTTCGTTCCGCGATCAATTCCCGCTCGAACTGCCGACCCAAGATCGAACCCGGCAAGCGGAAGGCAAGAACGTCAACGCCCATTCCTGTCTTCTCGTCAGATAGAAATCTTCAATGTGGTTTGAACATCGATGCTGTTGCGCCCCAGACGATCCAGCTTTGTGACTACGAGGCGATACCCCGTTCAAGCTTTGTGATGAGCTTCAGGAAGCCGGACCCCACGGCACGACTTAACGTTCGAACCGCACGAGCATGGTCTTGGGTTGAGCGTTCTGCACGCGAAGTTTGCCGATAAGCTTGCTGCGCAGGAGCTTTACCTCGTCATCGAGGCTGATGGCCTGAGGGGTGATGGTGCCGAGCTGGCGCCCGGCGACTGCTTCCCCATCTTTCTTCTTCTGTCGCCTTGGCGCAAGGACCGTGGGGGCGGGCGAGGACTGCTCAGTATCGGGATCTGCCGCGACACCATCGCCGCGACCGGAAACGGCAGGAGAAGGCGCATCAGTGGCCGTTGCCGCCGCGGGGCCCACCGCAATGTCGACAGCAGCTATCGCATTGCCAAACTCCCTGGCGACCGCTCCGGCTAGGGGCGGTTCGGTCACGGGAGCCGGGTCGTCAGGGACTACCTCGGCAGCCGGCAGTGTTTCGGCGCTTCGTTGCTCGGCGTTAGCTGTAGGCAGGCTCCGTTGCCGCTCCTGGCGCCGTCGACGTCAGACGCGCAACGAAATTCCATAAGGATGCCATTGTCATTAACCTCGTGTTCTACCCGCCTGCGCAACGCGGGAGCGAACAGGGCCGGCCGCCGCATCGACCACCTGCCTTCGCCGGTCAAGCGAGATTGAGCCGCTTCCGCAGACCTGCATTCTCGGCCCGCAGCTTATCGGAAAGTTGCTTGCGCAGGCTACGGTTTTCTTCTTCCAGCCGCAGGAGATCGGCCATGTCGTCGATGACAGCCATTGACGTGGCGGCCGGCGCTTGTGCCGTCTTTGTTACCCGGTCGACGCCTTGGGTTTTAGCGACGCTCGCCGCTGGGCCCGCCTTGGCTTTGTGGCCACGCCTTTGCGGGCCGGCCGTTGCTTCGGCGCCAGCCGGCGAACCGACGACCTGCTCAGGATCCGCTTCCGCAACAACCTTCTTGGCTCGGGGTTTGCGCTGTTTCACGGGCGCAGGGGTGACCGTCTCGGCGGGGAGTTGCGTGGTCGTTTCGGTCATCGTCTCGTTTTCGTCGGCCATGTCGATCTCCTTGGACACCGATGCATTGTTCTGCTGTGGAATCCCCGCTGTCAACACCGGCTGTACCGGACCATCCGTTCGCGAAAAATGACCGTCGCTAGACATTTTCTCTTTGGCGTTTTCCGGCAACAAAAAGGAGGTTGTCTCTCCATACTCTTGCCGAGCGACCGCCTTGAGATCCAGGTCTCCCCAGATAGAATTCGGCTTGCGATCTATCTTGCGCCGTCCGGTTTTGTACTCGACGGCGAAACTGCGGTTGGTCTTTTTCAAAGAATGACACCTCGATATCTGACGCTGCTTTATCAGCGATCCATGGGTGATCGCAAGACCGCATGGCGAGCACCTGCAGCAACAACCGGCATTCCAGCGTTTTTGTCGATGCCAACACGGTTGCGGCACATGTAAAGTCAGGCGCCATGCGGGAAGTCAGCACCGGTTTCGGCCAGATCGTCGTTCCAATCTTCCAGGCGCGGACGAAGTCGCCGGAAACCGCAATCCGCTCGCCCTGCAATGCGCCGCAACGTGTCGGCATAGGCCTCGCCCTGGCTGTTGTGATCGGTCGCTGCAACGAGGATCTCGATGCGACCGGCAAGCACCGCCAATTCCGTTGCCGGCGACCATCCTCCGGCGGTGCTGGCACAGAGCGTATCGAACCGCTCACGTTCGACCGCCGCAAGGTTGAGTGCATCGATGGCGGCTTCGGTGACACACAGGCGAGCCGCCGTCGGATTGCCAAAACGAAACAGGACTTTCGTACCCCCCGAGGAGAAGCTGCGCCATTGACGGCCGCGTTCCTCCCAGCCGCATATTTTCCCATCGCCGTCGTGATGACCAAACCATGCGCTGCCATGGGCCCCCTCCCGGATCTGCCCCAGGGCGATGGCACGCTGCAGGAGGCGGCTGGGTATAGCCCTTGTATCGTTGAGGTAGCAGCCTATTGAAAGTGTCGCCAATGTGCTCGCCCTGCTCGGCGAGTTCCGGCTGGCAATTGGCATTCTGGTTTACCTCTCCGAACGGATGGCTTGCCGGCAAGCGCCCGGTCGACGTGTTAAAGGACGGCGACGCCGTGATTTCCGCCGCAGCAAATGAGGGGGAAACCATCGCCGGAGGATCAGTACGCCTCCCTCACCGTTCACGGCTTCGAACTCTCATGAGATCAAGGCCGGGGCCAGGCTCCACAGGGTCCATGATCAGCGTTTTGGTAGCTGCACTTTCAATCCTGGAAAGGGCCGTCCCAGCCGATTTGCGCCGTTGCTCCTGGGCAGCGATCGAATCGCGACGCAGTATCTCGCAACGGACTACGAATGCGCGGTTCACGAGACGATCTTTCACGACGTGCCGATTGACGAGCCGAACAAGACCGTCGGCTTCGATAATATCAAACTTCTCGTCCATTCGGTCGTTGAACTGAAGCACGATCTTACTCTGGTGCCCCTCTTCGCCCCTGACCTGGCCAAGTGGGGCGTTAGCAGAGCAGACCTCATCGATACGACGGCCGCTGACTATCAAATCACCGCGCAGTGGGCCTTGGCCATTCATCAAAGCAGGCCGGACGCGCATTGTCTGATCTGGACATCGAAACGTTGTGATCCACCGCAGGCGGTGCTCCTGTTTGGGGATCGCGTCGCCGAGACCGATCTGACCGGAATGAGCACTGTTGGTGCGGCAGGTTGCTGCATTCGCCACACGTGTTGATATTACTCTCGTGCTGTAGTCGCAGGGCTGCTGGTTGCGCACTTCCCAGCGCATTGACTTCAACAGGAGGCCCCAGATTACTCATTCGCTTTGAAGGGCATCGAGGTCATCAAGCTCTACGTTGGGCATGTGCGTTATCGAGCATATAGCCGCCGACCCAACCGCCGAGTACTCTTCCGAGTTGATGACCCAGGACAACGATCGCAAACAAGGTTGCCTTAGCTCGACGCCGAAGAGTTCCGAAACGAGGCGGGATGTTAGCGGCACGAACACCACGCAGATAACCTCCGCGATATCTTCTTAACATCGATCGGAAGCGGGAACGTCGCTATCGGGCTTATTTTTGCGCAGGCACTGGGTAAATTTGCCTATATGCATTGTAAGCGGACCGTTGGTAACATCTGGGCGTTCCGAATATCCACCACGAATCTCCAAACAGAATGGAGATGACTATTCGTTTGATCGAATTCGCTTCAACATCACGAAAACACGAGAGCGCCTATGTCGAGCGCTACAACCGCACCGTCCGACATGAATGGCTCCACCAATACATCATCGAAAGCATCGAGGAGGCACAGGAATTCGCCACACAGTGGCTATGGACGTACAACAACGAACGGCCCAATATGGGCATCGGCGGCCTGACGAGGAGATCGTCAAGATCACCGCCCATATCGTTCTCAATCTCTTCACCAGCTACCTCAACGTCGCCCTCGACGTACCGGTTGACTTGCCAGGGTTCAAGCTGACGCGCGGCGCCGCTTGAGCCCTGGGGGCGGACCGTTCCCATTTTCGGTCCGCCCATTTGGATGAACCCATTTGACAACTTGTATTAACATCCATACAACTGCGTTTGCGGCTCGTACCGGTGTCGCGGGGAACAATGCAATTCGGTCGGTCGCGGGACCCTGTCAAACCGTGGACAACCGCAATCAAACAGGAGGTCTTGCATGAAGATGTCAATTACCCGGGCTTTGGCTGGAGGGGCGCTTATCCTGACGATGGCGTCATCGCCAGTCTGCGCCCAAACGACGTTGAACACCCTGTTCATGGCGCAGTCCGCCTATAGTGAAGCAGACGTACGCGCCATGGCCGCCGACTTCACAAAGGCAAATCCGGGCATCAAAGTTAACCTCGAATTTGTTCCTTACGAAGGCCTTCGCGACAAGACCGTCCTCGCTCAAGGCTCGGGAGACGGCTATGACGTCGTCCTTTTCGATGTCATCTGGCCCGCGGAATACGCGACCAACAACGTGCTGCTCGACGTAACGTCACGGGTTTCGGAGGAAGCGAAGGCCGGCGTGCTGCCGGGAGCCTGGACGACCGTCGACTACGACGGAAAGCACTACGGCATGCCCTGGATCCTCGACACAAAGTATTTGTTCTACAACAAGGATATCCTTGCCAAGGCAGGAATTGCGGCGCCTCCAAAGACTTGGGAAGAACTGACGCAGCAGGCGCAAATCATTAAAGATAAGGGACTCCTCGACACCCCGATCGCGTGGAGTTGGGCGCAGGCCGAAGCAGTTATCTGCGATTATACCACGCTGGTGTCAGCCTATCAGGGCAGCTTCCTAAAGGACGGCGCTCCGGCGTTCCAGAGTGGCGGCGGTCTCGACGCGTTGAATTACATGGTCGAAAGCTATAAGTCCGGCCTGACCAACCCGAACTCGAAGGAATTCCTGGAAGAAGACGTCCGCAAGGTTTTCCAGAACGGCGACGCGGCTTTCGCGTTAAACTGGACCTATATGTATAACCTCGCCAACGACCCAGCCCAGAGCAAGGTCGCCGGCAATGTTGGCGTGGTCCCGGCGCCGGGTGTTTCCGGCAAGTCTGAGGTCTCGGCGATGAACGGCTCGATGGGACTAGGGGTTACCAAGGCCAGCAAGCATCCGGATGAAGCCTGGACACTGGTTGAGTACCTGACCTCGCAGCCAGTCCAGAACAAGTATGCTAAGCTGAGCCTGCCGATTTGGACCTCCTCCTACGACGATCCGGCTGTAACAGCGGGGCAGGAAGTTCTGATCGCAGCGGCTAAGGTCAGCCTGGCTGCGATGTATCCGCGGCCGACGACGCCAAAGTACCAGGAGCTTTCTGTCGCCCTGCAGCAAGCCATCCAGGAAGCTTTGCTCGGCCAATCCTCTTCCGAGAATGCGCTGGCGACGGCGGCTGAGAACAGCGGTCTTTGATGTCTCCCCATCCGGACGGCATCGCCCGTCCGGATGACCCATGAAACCTGTCAAGGATGTAGCCCATGTCGAGCACTTGGCTGACCACTCGAGCGTGGCTGCTCATGCTTCCGTTGCTGATCGTGATGGTCGGCGTGATCGGCTGGCCCCTGGCTGAAACCGTTCGACTATCCTTCACAAATGCCAGATTGGTCGGCACTGGGGGCGACTACGTGGGCATCGCCAACTATGCAAAGATGCTTACCAGCAATGCTTTTCTAAAAACGCTTTGGTCGACGCTGTGGTTTGCGCTCACCTCGGTATCAATCGAAATGGTGGCGGGCGTGCTAGCGGCGTTGTTGCTGAACCAACGCTTCTACGGGCGTACTCTGCTGCGAGCCCTGATGATCCTACCCTGGGCTTTGCCGACGGTCGTCAATGCGACGCTCTGGAGGCTAATCTACAACCCGGAATACGGCGCGATGAATGCGGCGCTGACGCAGATTGGACTGATTGACGCCT
Organism: Pararhizobium sp. PWRC1-1; assembly: GCF_049897905.1. Classification (NCBI taxonomy): domain Bacteria; kingdom Pseudomonadati; phylum Pseudomonadota; class Alphaproteobacteria; order Hyphomicrobiales; family Rhizobiaceae; genus Pararhizobium; species Pararhizobium sp. PWRC1-1. The sequence goes on from NZ_JAFCXE010000015.1 coordinate 22,002, forward strand.
ATCGGTCTTGGCTTGGGGAGCCAGGTAGCGCGATGTGGGCGATCATCCTGGCCGATGCCTGGAAGAATTTTCCGCTCGTTGCTCTGATTGCACTCGCCGCCCTGCAGGCCGTACCACGCGACACAATTGCCGCCTCGCTGGTTGATGGCGCGAGTGCATTTCAGCGCTTTCGCCATGTCACGCTGCCGCATCTGGCCGGCCCGCTGATGGTCGCGCTCGTGTTGCGAACCATCGAGGCTTTCAAGGTGTTCGACATCATCTGGATTATGACCCGTGGCGGGCCTGCCAACACGACGCGGACGCTGTCGATTCTTGTCTACCAAGAAGGCTTTTCTTTTCAGCGAGCAGGCTCCGGCGCGTCGCTCGCTCTAATCGTCACCTTGATAGTGAGTCTGTTGGCCGTGACCTACGGCAGCCTGTTGCGCAAGACTGCCGGGAGCACTCAGTAATGGAACGGCAGAGCACACTGGAAAAGATCCTGCTACACGGGGCGGCATTTGCCCTTGCCGTAATCATCCTCGCCCCCGTTCTCTGGCTCTTTGTGATGAGCATTTCTCCAGCAGAAGCCCTTTCTGCGCGTCCGCTGCAGTGGTGGCCCGACAAGGTCGACCTCTCCCGCTACGCCACACTCCTCTCTCGCGTTGAAAACAGTGCCGGGGCGGCAGTCACCTCCTCGCTGTTTAATAGCGTTGCTGTCGCAGCCATGGCGACGCTTGCTGCAATTGCCGTTGCAGTTCCCGCGGGGTGGGCAGTATCGCGCACGCCATCTGTTGGATGGTCGCTTAATGCAGTAATTGCCACCTACATGCTGCCGCCGGTGGCCCTCGCAGTGCCGCTCTATATGGGGCTCGCTAAGCTTGGCATGCTCAACAGCGTCTTCACTCTGGCGCTGGTATACTTGACCATCCTGGCACCCTTTACGACTTGGCTAATGAAGTCCGGCTTCGACGGCATCCCCCGCGAGATCGAGGCGGCGGCAATGATCGATGGTGCCAACCTTTGGCAGACCTTGCGGATAGTCACTCTGCCCCTGGCGCTGCCGACGATCGGCACGGCCGTGCTATTCGCATTTCTGCTGGCATGGGATGAGTTCTTCTACGCCCTGCTTTTCACCTCCGACCTACGCGCCAAAACGCTCACAGTGGCAATCGCTGATATCGCCGGGGGTAGGGTTTCCGACTACGGGATGATCGCAACGGCTGGGGTGATCGCCGCCCTTCCGCCCGTTCTGATCGGCCTTCTCATGCAACGGGCCCTGATTTCGGGGCTCACCAGTGGCGGCGTCAAAGGATGAACATGACCCAAACACTTCAAAGACCGGCCGGACTGCTCGCTATCGACCGCGAAATGGCACGTCAGAACGCCGATGCTATCGCCTCCTTTGAACAATCCAGAAGTACCGCGCAGCAATTCGCCGAGGCGATCCGGCGCACTGGCTCGTTAGTCATGCTCGGAATGGGGGGGTCCCACGCGGTGGCGCGCGCTGTCGAGCCCCTCTACCGCGACCTTGGCATCAACGCACTTGCGCTGCCCCTCTCCGAACAGCTGGGTGCACCGCTTCCTTTGGAGGGGCGGACAGTTCTCGTCACCTCGCAATCAGGAGAAAGTGCTGAAGTAATCCGGTGGTTCGAAACGGGAGAACGTCCTGTTGATGTTTTTGGCATGACGTTGGAGGGTGGTTCCTCCCTTTCAAGACTGACCCCGTCGCTAGTGGGGCACGGCGGCACGGAACATGCGTTTGCCGCGACGCGCAGCCTTACTGTAACGCTGGCTCTTCATCTCGCTGTGCTCGCCGCCCTTGGTACCGATCCAACTAGCGCACTGGCGGCGCTTGAAGCGCCTGAACAACCAGACGTCACGCCCGCGCTCGCCGCCTTGTCTACCGTACGCGGCGTAGTAACATCTGGCCGTCGTCTGCAGGGTGTCGCCGAGGCGATGGCCCTCGGACTGACGGAACTGTCGCGTCGCCCATGCTTCTCGCTTGAGGGCGGGCAGTTGCGCCATGGTCCCATGGAGATGCTGGGTCCAGATCTGGGCGTCATCCTGTTTCGCGGTGATGATCCGACCGCAGGTCTGGTCACGGCCATGGGGCAGTCAGTCGCTGAAACGGAATCACCTTGCGTGGTGTTCGACTGCTCCGGTCTGCCGCCCATTGCTGGTATCGTCACGATTCCGTTTGCCCGGCATTCTGGCCTTGCCTCCATCTTCAGCATTTTGCCGACAGCGCAGAGGTTGATGATCGGCTTCGCTGCAGAGCGAGTGGCCGACGCTGGCACTCCGGTCAGGTCGACTAAAATCACGAGGGTTGAATAAATGCGCCCGCTTGCCGTCGTCGGAAATGTCAACGTCGATTTAATCTTGGGCCCGGTCGCACCATGGCCACAGCCTGGAACCGAGGTCATGGTCGCCCATGATGATTTACGGGTCGGCGGTGCAGCGGGCAATGCGGCGCTCGTCTGGCAGGCGATGGGGCTGCCGTTTCAATTTGCCGCCAACATCGGAGCAGATCACTACGGCAATTGGCTTGCCAATGCGTTCCCCGAACACGCGCCCCGGTGGCCGGTCAGCGCGCGCCGTACAACCCTGTCCGTCGGCTTGACCCACCCAGACGGCGAGCGCACTTTCTTCACAACGAACGGGCACCTACTTGATATGACGGCTTCAGCCGTCTGCGCCACGCTGGACGGCGCGGCTATGGGTCAAGGGCTGCTGCTCCTTTGCGGCTGTTTCATCACCGATGCGCTTGCCGCGAACTACGCAGCTCTCTTCGACTGGGCCGATCAGCATGACGTTGCGGTAGCACTGGATACCGGCTGGCCGCCGGAGGGCTGGACAGAGGCCGCCCGCGCCGACACCGCGGTGTGGCTGTCCCGCAGCAGGATTGCACTCTTTAATGAGATCGAGGCCACTGGTTTCGCTGGAGCGGAAACCGTCGAAAAGGCCGCGGAGACCATCAGTCACGGCATGTCTAGGGATGCTCTGGTCGTGATCAAGAGGGGCGCGGACGGGGCTGTGGCGCGGGACGCCGATGGCCATTTCTACCGCGCTGCTGCCAATCCAGTTGAGGTTATCGACACGATTGGCGCAGGCGACATCTTCAACGCGGCTTTTCTCGCAGCTTACGCCCATTCGCAACCCCTGCCCGATTGCCTGTACAACGGCGTTACCACGGCGTCGAAAGCCATCTCAACAAACCCGCGGCAGATCGCCCAACAGGACCAGTCGATATGAGCGCGCTTACAATCGCCAACCTATGCAAATCGTTTGGCAACTTACAAACGCTGAACGGGATTGACATAGCGCTTGACGATGGCGAATTCTTAGTTCTTCTCGGTGCCTCTGGCTGTGGAAAGTCCACGCTTCTAAGCATAGTAGCGGGGTTGGCCGAGCCAACAAGCGGCGATGTCCGGATCGACGATAGAACAATCCTCGGTGTGCACCCAAAAGACCGCAATATCGCGATGGTTTTCCAGTCGTACGCGCTCTACCCCAATCTGACCGTGCGCCGCAACATTGGCTTTGGTCTCGAAATGCGCAAGGTGCCCAAAGCCGAGCTGGACCGCGCAGTGCTGGAGGCCGCACGCATCCTACAGATCGAACCGCTTCTCGACCGCAAACCGAGCCAGCTGTCAGGGGGCCAGCGTCAGCGCGTTGCCATAGGACGCGCCCTGGTGCGCCACCCAAGGGTCTTTCTGTTCGACGAACCGCTGTCGAACCTCGACGCAAAATTGCGGATGGAAATGCGGACCGAATTGAAGCGTCTGCACCAAATGCTGAGGACAACGGTGGTCTACGTGACCCACGACCAGATCGAGGCCATGACGCTTGCCACAAGGATTGCGGTTATGCGAAACGGACGGGTGGAGCAGTTGGACACGCCGGAAGCCATCTACCATCGTCCGGCCACAAGTTACGTCGCAACCTTTGTCGGCGCGCCGCCGATGAACATGCTGACAGGCTCCTGGCGTAATGGTGGCTTGCAAATCGATGGGTCGGAACTTGTGCTGCCCGTTTCCCGACCTAGAGCTGCAACGGCCAAAAAGGTGATCATGGGTATACGCCCCGAAGCTTTGCAATACGGCTCAACCGGAGCAAGACTACCGGTGAAGGTAGACGTGGCAGAGTTGACTGGACCCGAACTGATCGTGACAGGCCGCATCGGCAATCAGCCAGTCGTGGCGAGCTTTTCCGCTCTTCAAAAGCTTGACCCGGGACATGAGCTTGTGCTGCATGTCCCCGACGAGCATACGCATTTTTTCGATGTCGAAACCGGTATGAGACTGAACGATGACAGCCACCACTGACGGAACGTCTTCAAGCGAGAACCACGCTCAGCCAGAATCGCGCCGGCGTCCGATCCGCCGCCACGGTGCTGCACCGATTTACATGCAGGTCGCGGAAATTCTGAGTGACGAAATTAGGACCAGAGAAGGCGAAAACTTCTCCTTGCCGTCCGAAAGCGATCTATCCCGCGAGTTCGGCGTATCCCGTGTTACCATCCGGCAGGCGCTGAAGCTGCTCGAAACCCGCGGTGCGATCTATAGCGAACAGGGACGCGGCTATTTTACCACCACTTCGCGCATGACAGGCGTGTCGGGATTTCACAGCTTCACCTCCGAGGTTCAGCGCCTGGGAGGTATCGCGGCCTCAACGCTAATTGACTTCGCCGCAGACGCCAGCTTGCCGGAAGCCTTTCGTAATCATCTGCAGGTTGCCGGAACCGAAACCTTTATCGCCCTTCGCCGGGTGCGCTCGATCGACGGTCGTCCTGTCGCATATGAGGAGGCCTACTTGCCTAAGGCGATGTATCCGAACGCCCGCCGCGAAATGTTCGACAATGGGTCGCTCTATGGATTAATGACGCAAAGCTGGGGTATAGTGCCTGCTTGGGCGGATGCACTGTTCGAGCCGCTCGCGGCCACCGACGAAGAAGCCCGGCACCTCCACATCGCCTCCGGCGCGCCAGTTCTGGCCGTCTGGCGCGTTACAGCAACCGACACCGACCAGGTGTGCGAATATGTCCGTTCCGTCTACTGCGGCGACGGCTTCATGCTGCACGTCAACCGTTACCGTCTCTAAAGAGGTTTATCATGTGGCATGCCATCGGAATCGACATCGGTGGTGGCAGCACCAAGATCGGCCTTGTGTCGGAGATAGGCGAAGTACTCGAACGAAGCAGGATACCGGCCAATCCGGGCGATCGTGGTGACGCCATCGTGGAAAGCTACGTGACCGCCATCCGCAAACTCGTACCCCTAGGAGTCCGCGTGAGCGGCGTCGGTATTGGCTATCCCGGGCCCATCCATGATGCCAACTTATCAGGCGGCGTGGGCAACGTTCCGGGCCTCATCAACTTTCCGCTGGCGACGTCCCTGTCAGCCGCGCTGAACCTGCCTGCACGCCTCGAGAATGATGCGACCGCTGCTGCGCTGGCGGAAGCCCGCTTCGGGGCGGGCTCAAAGGCGAAGCGACTGCTGATGATCACGGCAGGAACCGGCATCGGTGTCGCAATGATAGTCGATGGTCGGGCAATGGTCACATCGGGCGGTTGTCTCGGCGATGCGGGACACATGATCATGGATGCGCGCGGACAGCGCTGCCGCTTGGGCTGCATCGGATGCCTTGAAGCGCTCGCCTCTGGCGAGGCCCTCGACCTTATCGCTGCCGAGCGCTCAGCGCGTGACCCAGACGGCGCTATCGCACGCCAGGCGAGAACCGAACACACACAGGCGTCAGCCGCCACCCTCGTTATCTGTGCCCTTGCCGGCGATGCTGATGCCCGCATTATCCTCGCCAACGCGGGACGCTGGATGGGGCGCGCGGTCGCCTCATGGGTCCACACCTTCGCACCAGACACAGTCGTGATTGGTGGAGGCCTTAGCGCCGCCGGCCAATTTTTGCTGGCGCCCCTTGAGGACGAGGCACGTCGCTGCGGGCTGCCCGGCTACATGGGAGAGCTGCGCTTTGTGCGCGCAAGCTTGGGAAATGATGCCGGCATCGTCGGCGCAGCAGCCCAGATGCTCCCACCGTTGGATAACGCCACTGGCGGCCTTCGTTGACGACAAAACCGAGGCGTCGGCGCTTCCTGCTATTTTTGTCAGGTGCTGAGCAGGATGCGGCGTATCTCGCGAAAGTTCTGAACATCTAATTGCGGAATCTACTGCCTTTGAAATCATCGGCAATTTCCTTCCGATTTACCTCGGCAGGAGCATGCTCCGACGGAAGAGCGGGCGCGACCTGGCCAGAGACTGTTTGACCATTGCATCCAGATGCACCGCCTTCAGATACGTGACGCATCACCATCTGTCGCATACACGAAATGTCGTCGGCGCTGAAGACGGCTTTTCGACACTCATTCGCTGACACCCATCGCAAAGTCAGTTAGCACTTCAGCGCCAGTCGCCGTCACGCGGAGCATATGTTCACAGCGCAAGCCCCCGACGCCGGGGACATAAGCGCCAGGTTCAACCATTAGCACCATGTTTTCTTCAATCAGGCCATATTCATGCGGCACAATACGAGGCCATTCATGCACGGATGTGCCGATGCCATGTCCCGAATGATGTGGGTAGACCAGCCCTACTTTTTGCATGTTTTCACGGAGGCTGGTATCGAAGGCGTGAACTGTAATTCCCGGTCGCAGTGTCGAAATAGCAAGCATAAGGGTCTCATGAACGGTCGTGTAGATTGTCCGCCATGCTTCGGACGGCGCGCCCAAGGTGAAGCTATTACAACTATCGCCCCAATAGCCAGCAACACGAGGTGCCAGATCGCACAGGACAGGGTCACCCTCCAGAAGGCGACGTGGCCCCGGCTTGGTTCCCAATGTAGCGGAGTGGTCTATTCCCCCGAGATACTCCCCCGCCAACGCACATCGTTCCCCTGCTTTTTGCTCCATAACACCACGTATGGCGTTAAGCGCCTCAATTTCCGAAATGCCCGCGCGCGACACGTTGCGCGCGGCGATTTGACCTGCGCTGGCCACGGTTGCGGCTGCGCGTAAAGCGGCGATCTCAGAAGGCGTTTTGATGGCGCGAGCGCGCTGAAACATGTTATCGATCGGGATTGTAATTGGGATCAGATCGTGAAGGCAGGCCGGGTGTGAACCCATTTGGATTGCGACACGCCCATCCACATTCAAATGCCGGACGATGCGCTGAACAGCCGCCCGGTAGTTGGTTATCTGGTCGACAACATTTCCCGCAAATCCTGTATAGATTTCGGCGTCGAGAGTGGCCGGCAGGTCTGTGGCCTCGACATTCGAGCAGACGAGACCTGTTCCGCCCTGGCGTCCAATAAAGGCGAGTGCTGGCCCGCCGGTAAAGGGCGACGGTCCTGTCTCAATCGGAATGACCTGACCTGTCGCATAGCATACTGCATCAGGAGTGCTCAGTAGGGCCCAGTCCGCTCCAAGCTCAGAGAGAACGTCCCGGATGCGGTCTTGACGGTCCTTGGTCATGGAGCGGATCCTATGGTGGCAGGCACTGCGAAAGATGTGCCTGGTCTCGATTGCCACGAATTGCGGTGTCCATGGCCTACCACTCTGCCACCGACCCGTCCTTATGCCGCCAGACCGGAGCACGCCAACGATGGCCGGTTTGGGTAGCATCGACAACGCGAGCCTCATCGATTTCGATACCGAGGCCGGGGCCGGTGGGTATGAGCAAGTGGCCATCCTTCAATGTAAAGCCACGCTCCGGAAGCGTGTAGTCGGCCAGGTCGCCTTTTTGATTGTAGTGAATACCAAGGCTTTGCTCCTGGATGAAGGCATTGTGGCACACCGCATCGACCTGCAAACAGGCGGCCAGCGCGATTGGCCCCAGAGGGCAATGCGGAGCAAGTGCCACGTCGTATGCCTCGGCCCAATGACCGATCCGGATTGTCTCCGAAATCCCGCCGACATGGGCGGGATCAGGGTTGATAACCTGCGCAGCTCGGCGTTCGAACACTGGCTTGAAATCATATCGCGAATGCAGACGTTCTCCGATGCACAGTGGAATCGAGGTCGCACGCGCCAGATCGGACATCGATTCGACCATCGTCGAAACCACTGCGTCCTCGACAAACAGCGGCCGCAATGGCTCCATTTCTTTCAAAAGGACCCGGGCCATCGGTAGATGCACGCGGCCATGGAAGTCGAATGCGAGATCCATCGTGGGGCCAACGGACGCGCGCAGATCGAACAGTCGCTTCAGGATCGTATCGACCGCAGCATAGGTATCGACGATCCGTAATTCCTCGCAGATGTTGAACTTGACCGCATCGAAGCCACGATCTCGCATTGCCTGTGCGCCTTCGATCAGACGTTCCGGCCTGTCTCCGCCGATCCAGCAATAGCTACGGATGCGGTCGCGCACGGGACCTCCAAGAAGCTCGTATATCGGTACGCCCAGCGCCCTGCCCTTGATATCCCAAAGAGCGGTATCGATGCCGGCAATCGCGCTCATCAGCACCGGGCCACCGCGATAGCAGCCATTGCGGTAGAGCATCTGCCAGATATCCTCGACGCGTCTGGGATCAAGGCCGATGACGAAATCGGCGATCTCAGCAATTTTAGCCGCCAGCGTTTCAGCATGCCCTTCCAGTACCGGTTCACCCCAGCCAGAAATACCCTCGTCTGTTTCGACCTTCAGAAATAGCCAGCGGGGAGCAACCAGAAACGTTTTGAGCGCCGTGATCTTCATCTCAGGCATCCAATGCGACTATAGTGCCACGGGCGATGAGCGCGTCAATCTGGACTTCGCCAAAGCCTTCCGACCGCAGGATTTCACGGCTGTGGGCACCATAGGCGGGAGCGGACGTCATTTTTTGCGGGCTGACGGCGGGAAAGCAGATGCCGGGCGCGACGGTGGTATAGGTTCCGCCTTTGGGATGGTCGAGCTCGATCAGCATTTCGCGCGCTTGGGGATGAGCAAGGAAAGATGCGTAGTCGTTGGCAACCATGCACCAGACGCCAAGCGGTGAGAGCAGCGCATCCCATTCGGCGGCAGGGGCGTGAACCAGTCTGGCGGCAACAGTGCCGACGATCTCATCGCGCCATGTGGTCAACGCCGCGACATCACCCTGCGGTGGACGCGTCGCCTTCAGTGTCGAAAGGGCGGGCAGGTCAAGCGCCCGTGCCAGCACGTCGAGATCGGCCTGCGCTATAGCGAAATAGCCTTCCCCGCACTTATAGAGCCCATAGGGCGGTTCCTGATAAATCGACACCTGGGGCTGGGTTCCGCGGACTGGCGGTGCATCGGCCGCCAGAAAGCTCGTTACCTCCTGGCACTGCATTTCCATGATGGCCCCCATCATCGAGACCTTCACCTGCTGGCCTTGGCCGGAAACACCGCGCGCGACAAGCGCGGCCAGCACGCCTTCGCACACCATATGGGAGGCGGTGACATCGACCATGTAGAGCGGCGACGCCGCTGGCAGTCCATCGGCGGTTCCGCCATTGAAGGCCAGGCCCGTGAAGCTTTGCAGCAGCAGATCCTGGCCAGGACGATCTTTCATCGGCCCTTCGTCGCCATAGCCGGTAATCGAGCCATAGACGAGACGCTGATTGCGAGCTGATAGGCTCTCGTAGTCGATCCCCAGCTTTTTTGCCACATGCGGGCGGTAGTTCTGGACCAGAACATCGGCACCCAGAACCATTTTGTTCAGAACATCGCGGCCTTCCTCGGATTTGAGATCCAGCACGAGGCTGCGCTTGTTGCGATTTAATGTCACGAAGCACGTGGCATCGCCAAAGCGGGTCACACCGGCCATCGGCGCATGGCGGGCGAAGTCCCCACCACCCGGCGCCTCGATCTTGATCACGTCGGCGCCCATTTCAGCCAGTCGCTGCGTACACAGCGGACCTGCCATTGCGATCGTCAGGTCCAGAACGCGAAGTCCAGTCAAGGGGCCTTTTTGAACGTTGTTCTCGGTCATTTCATTTGTCCTTCAATCCGTTTGCCCTAACGCCCGCGAAACACGGGGTCGCGCTTTTCGCTAAAGGCAGCCATCCCTTCGCGTGCGTCCTCAGTCATCATGCAAAGCGTGTACCCGTCATTTTCCCATGCTAGTCCCTGCGCGATCGATGTGCCTTGGCTTTGCTTTATAATTTGCTTAGCTGACTGGACCGCAATCGGCGGGTTGAGGGCCAGTCGCGCTGCGATCTTCCGCGCCTCGGACAGCAGTGTGTCAGGATCAACAATCCTTTGAACCAGCCCGACGCGATAAGCCTCTGCTGCGTCGAAACGGTCACCCGTCAGGATCCACAAAGCCGCGTTGCCGTAGCCGATTAGCCGGGGCAGGATCGAGGTGTTGCCGGAGCCCGCATGCCAGCCGCGCTGGACTTCGGGCGCGCCGAAAGAGGAGTTGGGGGTCGCGATACGGATGTCGCAGCACATCGCCACCTCGAGACCTCCGCCAAGACAATAGCCGTTGATAGCGGCAATCGCAGGCTTGCGCAGGCCGAGAAGAGGCGCGATGTAGTCGCGGTCGTAGTCGGCCCGGTTGCGTCCGTCCCATGGCGTGCCGAGATCATCCAGCGCGTTAACGTCGGAGCCCGCAGAAAACGCCCGCCCGCCGGCGCCCTCGATGATGAGGACCTTGATACTGGCATCGGTGTCGATCCGGCGCGCCAGTTTAGCTATCTCGCCGCCCATGGCGGCGGTGATCGCGTTGTGTTTGGCCGGCCGGTTCAGCGTGATAAAGGCTATGCCCTCTTTGACCCGAAACAGGATGTGATCTTCGCTCAATTTTGTGTCCTCCGATTGGGGGCGGTCAGCGTCACGCGAACGGACCAGCGGTGGGTGGCGCGTGGCTCAACAGTTTTGGCCTGACCGATTGCCTCGGCGGCGACAAGGTGATCGGCAGCAGCCGTCGCCGGCTCCAGCGCCACCTGGTGAACGGGATCATCGGCAGGCCAGCCGCCGAAGGACTGCCAAAGGCCGAAGGCGGGAATGCCGTCCCAGCAAAATCGTATGCCGCCATCCGGATTGACGATCTCTGCGGACGCAACGGCTGGCGTCATAGCGTATGATTTCAGCGCAAATCCGTCGGATGCCGTACCGATTCGGCTAAGATCGCGTCGGGGATAATCCGGCCAGTCATACGGCAATTCATCCGCCGTCAAGTTGTCGCATCCGCATAGCGCGATCCTGTCCTCTGGTGTGACAGCGAGCAGGCAATGTTGGCTCCAGAGGTACGCGAGTGGCGCGGCAGCTCGGTTTGTCACGGCATAATCCGCCGTCAACGTCGCGTCATGCAGACTGAGCCTGCGTACAAAACGAAAATCGGGAGAGACATACTGCGTGTCGATGCAGTCGACCGAAGCCTCCACGACGTCCCAGGCGGTGCCCCAAAGGACGCCGTGATCGCGAAGGATGCCCCAGGACGGGTGCTTGCATGGCGCCACTGTGGGGAAGCATTCGTCCCAACCGCGCGCTTGGTCCGCTCCATAAATTGCATCCGAGCCGGTGTCGGTACTAAGATCGCCCGGTATCAACCATTGCCGCCCGGTCAAGCGATCCCGAAGTCCCGTTATTCTCGCGCCATACTCGGGCACGAGTGTGAGACTCATCCGGTCGTTGGCGAGTGTGAGCGTCATCATGCCCTTCCTGACGTGGTGAGTTTGGCCTGACGCTTTTCCGCCATTGCCATCCGCCATTGACCGATCGCCACGGCGAGAACGAGAAGCAAACCTTTGGCAACGAGCTGGTAGAAGGTAGGAATGCCCAACAGGTTCATCCCGTTCGACAGTACGGCCAACAGCAGAACCGCCAGCATCGTGCCAACGATGGTTCCCTTGCCGCCAGCCAGCAACGCGCCGCCGAGGAAAACGGCAGTGATCGCCTCAAGCTCCAATCCCTGCGTGCCCGATGCAGGCTGTCCGGAGGACGTGCGCGCCGTGACAATAACCCCCGCCAGTCCAGAAAGTCCGCCGGAGACCGCGTAGATCCAGAGCCGCATACGATTGAGATCGATGCCTGCGAGGCGCGCGGCAGCAGGGTTGCCGCCCATTGAATAAATCGACCGGCCGAAGACCGTCGACGACATGATAAAATGCGCGACGACCGCAACGCCGACCAGAATGGCGAAAGCAATGGGAAATCCCGGGAACCCGCCAACTTCGAAAAATCGACCGGAACCCAGCAGGGCAAATGTCGGATCGAGTACGCCGACGGGACGCCCGCCAGGAGCGATCAGAAAGGCGACGCCGCGGAAGGCTGACATCGTTGCTAGAGTCGCCACCACAGCATTCACCCGCAAATAGTTGATGATCATCGCGTTGACGATGCCAAGCACCAGGCCGATGGCGATGCCACCAGCCAGCCCGCCTGACACCGCGCCTGTACTCGCCACGACCATCGCACAAACCACTGAGGCACAGCCGGCAATGGACCCAACCGAAATATCGAGCCCGGCAGAGACAATTACCAACGTCATGCCGACGGCGATCAACCCTACGACTGCCATGTTCTGCGCGATATTAAAGAGATTGCGCGACGAAAACAGGAACTCAGTCTGGCTGGAGACCGCCGCCACCAGCAGGATCAGGGCAATGATCAGCGACAGGTTCTCTGCTCCGATAAACCGCGTCGCCCGTACCACAAAGCCTTCCGATGGACGGCTGTTCATTTGCAACTCTCCCGTAGTCATGCAGCAGCTCCTGTACCAAGCGCGTGGGCGACAATGACTTCCTCTGTCGCGTCTTTCTTTTCAATTGACCGCGATAACCGGCCATCTCGCATTACGACGATCCGGTCCGACAGGGCCAATAGTTCAGGCATCTCCGAAGAAATCATCATGATCGCCATTCCCTGTTTTGCCAGGTCATCGATCAACCGATAGATTTCGGCCTTGGCGCCCACATCGACGGCTCGCGTCGGTTCGTCCAGAATGAGCAAGCGAGGACCAGCAGCCAGCCAGCGGGCCAATACGACCTTTTGTTGGTTTCCGCCGGAGAGTTTGCCGACATCTTGATTGAGCGACGGCGTCTTCACATTGAGCTGCCGTATGACCGGCCCGACCGCGTCAATCATCCAGGTATTGCGCAAGACACCCCAGCGGGCGAGACGCGAATAAATCGCCATCGACGCGTTCTCAATAACCGAACGGACCAGAATAAGACCCTCTGCCTTGCGGTTTTCAGGCGCGAACCCAATGCTCGCCCGGATCGCATCGGCAGGCGAGCGGATGTCTACGTCCATGCCAAGCAGCCTGACACGGCCCGCAGTTCGGGGGTATTCGCCAAAGAGAACCTTGGCGAGTTCCGTGCGCCCCGCGCCCACCAAACCGCCGAACCCAAGAATCTCTCCAGCCCTGATCTTGAACCCGATGTCGCGGTGCCAACGGCTGGATAGACCATCGACCTCAAGTACAACCTCATCTCGCGTTGTCTCAAGGCGCTTGAAGCCATGAATAAGCTCTCGTCCCACCATCAAGCTTACGATCCGGTTTTCCGTCGTCTCGCTGGTTACAAGATCGCCTGTCGGCACGCCGTCTTTTAGGACAATCACCCGGTCGGAGATCGCCATGACCTCTTGCAGACGGTGGGAAACATAGATGATACCGAGCCCTTCCGCCTTCAACTGCCGGATCAGGGCAAAAAGCCGATCGACTTCGTCCGAGGTTAAGGACGACGTCGGCTCGTCGAAAGCCACAACTTTCACACCGGGCTTCAGCGCCCGCATGATCTCGACGATGTGCATTTGCGCGGGCGAAAGACTACGGCCATCGGCATCAATATCGATCATGCCAGCGAAACCGTACCGGGTGAGCAATGCCATTACTTCCGCGCGCACGGCTCCAAAATCAACCCGGCCAAAACTGCGGCAGGGATATTCGCCGATGAACACATTCTCGGCAACGGATATATCTGGAACGATTTCCGGCTCTTGGCGCACCAACCGAAAGCCTGCCCGCCGCGCCTCCAGAGGCGATGCGTGCGAGACTTCGACCCGGTCCAGCAACACCTGCCCTTGATCCAGACGATAGTCGCCGGACAGAATCTTCAACAGCGTGGATTTGCCCGCGCCGTTTTCACCGACGAATGCCACCACCTCGCCCGCGGCTACTGTCATCGAAAGGCCAGACAGCGCCCGGACACCGGGGAAGGACTTACCCACTGCTTTAATTTCGAGCATGGTCATGGTTTGAATTCCGAGAGAAAAGGACGGGCCGCCGCAACGACCCGTCGGGCTTGGGAAGATTTATTTGCAGGGCATAATATTTGCGTAGCTGGTCGGATCGACTATAGTGGTATTAGCCACAGTTTTTTCCGGCAGAGGTTCGCCGGTCTCGATGGACTTGATCAGTGCGCGCGCAGCCGCATCGCCAACATCAGTTCCGCTAATATAGAGCGCGGCCTTAAATCCTGTCTCGATGCCTTCCTTCCAGGGCCGGCATGCTTCATACGCGCCAAGTCCGACCGCAATAACGTCAGATGCGGAAAAACCGGCATTTTTCAGCGCGTTGACGCCGCCCAAAACGCCTTCGTCGTTGCATGATACGACGACCCACTTTGCCACGTCCGGGTTTGCCGTAATCACGGGGCCGGATGCGGAAAGAGCGACATCGGTGGTGCCGTCATAGGAGACCGGGATGACGTTCGCCTCTGTCGAACCCGCAGCGAGCAGTTGCGCTTTCGCGGCATCAGTGCGGTCGTTGCAAACCGAAAGCGTATCGAGGTTGATGCTCAAAATGCCGTACTTCGTGCCGCCCAACCAGCCGGACTGCTTCAGCAGATCTCCCGCTCGCTCGCCGACCTTCGTTCCCATGGCAACGCCATCGAAGCCTGCAAAGGGAACGGGCTTGCCGTCGCTGTCTTTAAGCGGGTCGTCGGTGGCGATCAGCGGAATGCCGGCCTTGGCGGCAGCAGCAGCAGCGGCAGCGCCCATTGCCTGATCCGGGGCGGTCAGTCCAATACCTTTTGCACCAGCGGCGATAGCATCAGACACCGCGCTGATTGCAAGGTTGGCGTCGAGTTCGACATTGATGATCTGAGCCTTATAGCCCAATTCCTCCGCGGCTTTGGTGAAGCCCGCGGCTTGATCGAGAAAGTACTGTTGGGTGCCGCTCTTATATATAGCAACCACCAGCTTGTCGGCACCGGAAGCGGTACTGGCGAGCAAGGTAACCATTGTCGTGGCAACGAGAAACGTTTTGGAAATGTTCATTGCATCCTCCTCCTCAGAATGTTTATAGTATTGTCACTTAAACTGTTTATCAGACAAACGCAAGCGCCCGAAAGGATGGAATTGAAAATGAGTAGGTTGCAAGGAAAAACCGCAATCGTCACCGGCGGTGGTCGCGGAATTGGCGCCGCAATTGCACTTCGCTTCGCACAAGAAGGAGCGTCAGTGATGATCGCTGACATCAACGAGGATCAAGCCCGTGCGACCGCTGTTGAGATCTCTCAACAAACAGGGATGAGGGTTGCCGCGCATCGGTGCGACGTTGCCGACCCGGAGTCCGTTATTACGATGGTTGAAGCGACCCGGCACCATCTCGGCCCCGCCAATGTATTGGTCAACAATGCCGGAATTGCCGTGTTCAGGGAGCCGCTTGAGATGACCCCTGCAGATTGGACCCGGTGCATATCCGTAGATTTGGAAGGCGCTTGGCACTGCGCGCGAGCCGTCCTGACTGACATGCTGTCAAAACGCGACGGTGCGATTATCAATATTATCTCGAATCATGCCTTTACAGTGATCAAAGACACGTTCCCGTATCCGGTCGCCAAGCACGCACTTTTGGGACTGACCCGATCACTGGGTCTCCAGTATGCAGACAAGGGCATTTCCGTAAATGCTATCTCGCCGGGCTACACGGATACGCAAATTGCGCAGGACGATTTTAATCGCCACCCGGACCCGGCGAGAGCCCGGGCCGAAACCGAGGCGAAGCAACCACCAGGCAGACTTTGCCAGCCTGAAGAGGTGGCCGCCGTCGCCGTGCTTCTTGCATCTAACGAAGCGCGATTCATGATCGGGGAAAATATCGTGATAGACGGCGGGGTCAGCATCCGGATGTACGAATAACCTGCCCCCCACATCCTGCCTGGCTATTCGCTCTGCGCTTGCCATATGCGGCGAGCAGCCGCAGCCGTCAGCGCAGGACCTTGCCCCCATGGCACGATCCGGTCCAAAGGGACGTGCCAGTAATGCTGTTGTACCAATGCCGACATCACGGCCGCCGATACCCCGAGCAAATTACCCTCGGCATCCAGATTGGCCTCCATTGCGCGATAGGCGCGTTCAGCCGCATTCGTAAATTCCTCATACGGCAACAGGCCAAGGCGCATACCTCGAAAAAAAGCCGTCGCCATGAAGGCGGCGGTAGAGCTTTCAGGCCCACTTTCGGCTTCGTGCACCATGCAGTGCCAGTTGCCGTCTGGCAGTTGGTAATCCAGCATCCGACGTGCAAGGCGCAAAGCTTCTTCGCGAACATCGGTGGCACCAGAGATCCCCTCTGGCAGGTGTTCTGCCACGTCGATCAGGCCTAGAAGGGCCCAGCCCTGCCCACGACCCCATCCTTGAGTGTATGAGCACTGCGCCTTTTCAAGCCAGAAGTGATTATACAGACCCGTCGAAGGATCGAGGAGTAGGTCCCTATAGCCAAGGATTTCCGCTGCCGCCGTCTCAGCCCAACCTTGGTCAGGATCGATTTTGTCGAGATGCGCAAAGAACGGCGGGTCGAAATGCATGCAGTCGAGCCAGATCCCTGGTCCCGGAGACTTCATTTGTTCGGCTTCAGCAGCCGAAAGTTGCACGCCACCATAGGGGGTGCGTAGAGATCGAAGAGAGTCCTCGAACGTAACCGAGACGGACCCCACCTTCCGCCGCGCACGCAAATCGCGGGCCAAGGCAATAACGGCATCCCGCAAGACAGCATCTCCGGTGCGCTCCACCACAACACACATCGCATGACCAGGGGCCGTGTTATCGTCAGGCATAAAGGGCAACATGCGCGTTGCCCACGCCCGAAAGAAACCGTGGCTGAAGTTGAACCAACCAGGCTGCCCCAGCATGTCGGATGCAGCGATCAGTCCTTCAAAACCCACGGAATCGCCGTAGAACCAACATTTGAAATCGTGCGCGCCAAGGCGTGCAGCGACCGCACCGATTAAAGAATCGGTGAGTTTTATATCCATCATATTTTATCCTCAAGGGGTTTTTTGCTTGAAACCATCATGCGCGTCGCTGATCGCGCGTTCGATGAGCCGACGCATTGCCGCCTCTGCTGCAACGGGGTCCCGGCGCTCGAACTCTACGAAGACCGCTTCGTGCAAAGCTTGGCTTTCTTCCATTCCGATCATCTGGGTGGTGTATCCGCGCGCGCTCATCTGCATGTCCAGGAGAAGGCCGAGCGCTGCCTCGATAACGGCGAACAACTGCGACAAGAGGTCAGACTCGACCGATGCCAGAAAGGATCGGTGAAACTCAAGATCAGCTAGAATAAAGCGTCGGCGACGCTCGGCGTAATCCGGATCCGGCGTAGTGTAGACATGCACCTTGACTTCCCAGGCGCGGCGAACCCGTGCTCTGGCCTCCGGCGACGCCATCAATGTCGCGGCATGGACCACCCCCGGCTCGAGCACCAGCCGCACCTTCAATAGGTCATGCAAGAGAGAATTCGTGTCCCCCGCCTTGATCCGCCAGTCCATGACGTCGGGATCGAGAAGGCGCCATTCGCTGCGGGGCTGGACCCTTGTTCCATCAGACGTACGGCTACGGATCAAACCCTTTGCTCCGAGGATGCGAAACGCCTCGCGAATGACCGATCGACTAACCCCCATCTCGTCGCAAAGATCGGCTTCCTTGGAGATTGTCTTTCCCGGCAGCCACGTACCCCCGACGATACGTGTTCCCAGCTCAGAAACTGCCTCTCCCAAGACACCTCTGACCTCGATCACGCCAGCCAAGCTCTCGCTGCGACGACCGCCAAAGACAGGTTTGACAATGTTCGACATCAATCAGTTCCATCGTTTATCTGATTAACAGACTAACAATCTTTGCGAACTGTCACAAGCGATTATGTGTGGAGATCTTTGTTTTCGATAGAGCTCAGAGATTTCGACGCTCCTTCCAAACTTAAGTATCTTGAATTCAGCGGCTTAATCGATTTTCCATTAATGTCGTTCGCCCCCATTGCCACCGGAATACCCGGCCCTAGCCCTAGCTCGTTTGCAATGCGAGCAAGGAGAGGGTCTGTGCGGCCCACCGGCGCAAGTTCGGGAAGCAGGCGGGAGTGTTAGATCACCCCGGTCAATTCGAAAAGCCGCTCGCTCCAAGCCCGGGTACGAATGTCGAACGGTGCGTATGAAGCGTCGCTCTCCTCGCTCAGCCGCCGTGATGGACGGACGACAGGTCTGTTTCGAAAGGCACAGCCATGAAACGTTTTCCATCGGCGTGATCACGCATGGGCAGACCAACTACTTGAACAGCGGCATCACGAGGCAGATTTCGCAGGGTTCCGCCACCATCATGAACCCTGGTGACGTTCATGCCTGCAACTCCATTGCAGGAGCGGCGTGGTCTTACCGGATGTTTTACGTCGAGACGGAATGGTTTGGAAAGATTCAAGCTGATCTCCGTGGCTGCGGCGACGGGAGGTTCCTCGACATCGAGCAAATAGTCTATGATGGTCACGCGCTCTACAGTGGCCTGAACGCGCTCTATGTCGCCTTGAAATCCCCTGACGCCACGACGCTCAGTCGAGAGGTCGCAGCCACTGAAGTTTTCGCGGACGTTTACGAGACGCTGGGCGGCAACCTCAGAAGACAGCCACCCGACAGCGACCGGATTGCCATCGCAGCCGATTTCATCCGGGATAACTGGAACGTAAAGCTTGGGCTCGGCGACATATGCGAAGCTTCCGGCCTCTCTGGCTCGTATCTTATACGCTCGTTCAAAAGGCGATTCGGCCTGACGCCGTACTCGTATCTCATCAACTTCCGCATCCAAAAAGCACAAAGGATCCTTCGAAACGGCGCAAGCGTTCTGGATGCGGCTCACGAAACAATGTTTTTCGACCAAGCTCATTTTCAACGCACCTTTAAACGGCTTACAGCGGCCAATCCCGGTTTTTATATTAGGGCATTTAGGGAGCTAGGCGCTGGCGAGTGCCAGATAAGCCGCGGTTGCAGCCACCAGCGCGGCAAGAAATCTGTTCATTATTCGAATCCTCGAGGAGTTCGTGACCCATTGGCGAAGAGCCATTCCGGCCATCGCCCAACAGCTCACGGAGACGTAGCAAACAACAAAATAAATAGCCGCGAAGATAAGGAGCCGAGGAAGATCTGTACCTGCCGCAAAGACCCCCATTCCCGCAGTCGATGCAAGCCAGGGCTTGGGGTTGAGCCATTGAAGCAAGGCGCCATCGATCGCGGACGGCGCCGCGGGCCTCGTGTTTGCTGACAATCCACCGCCATCGGCCGCGAGCGCAATCGCCATATAGGCGAGGAACAGAACACCCGCCCAGCGGATGCTAGCCAACAGATTTGGCAGCCAGTTGACGGCGGCACTCAAGCCAAGCCCGATGAGAATAAGCAACACTGCGAATCCGACGCTCGCGCCGGTGAACCGCATCGACCGGCCGAGTCCATGTCGCATGCCAGTTGACATAGCGACAATGTTGACGGGCCCGGGTGAGATAGAAGCGGCAAGCGAGAAG
This sequence comes from Pararhizobium sp. PWRC1-1, assembly GCF_049897905.1. Taxonomy (NCBI): domain Bacteria; kingdom Pseudomonadati; phylum Pseudomonadota; class Alphaproteobacteria; order Hyphomicrobiales; family Rhizobiaceae; genus Pararhizobium; species Pararhizobium sp. PWRC1-1. The sequence goes on from NZ_JAFCXE010000015.1 coordinate 41,652, forward strand.
GTTGCCATGGAAAGCAGCAATGCGGTCGTCATAGTCCCGATCCTTGAAGGTTCGGGCGTTCTTAGTTTTTCGCAAGGAATAGATATTGTAGAATATTGACCTTGGCCTTGTGAAAGGTTTCACGGCCAATTTTGGAATCATGATCGAACAAGTGGAGAAAAATGCCGCCTCATTCTGAAATCAAAGTTTAATCCAGTACAGAAGCTCGCTCGCCTATCTCGGAGCAGACAATGATCAGCACATGACAAGCGAACAGGTGGCGACCTCCCAGCGATGAGCCGCGAGCTGACTGCCTCTATCACCTCCTTTGTATTGCTGAATTTAAAGACACTCCGGGACGTCTACGGGAAACAAGTCTGACGCAGGCGACGACATCAAGATGCGTCTCAGCACAATCGGCTATAATCTGAGCGGGCCGCGCGACCGGACAATCCTGCCCTTGGGCTTCGAGGGAGGGCTGCGCCGCTCGGAAATCGTTGGTCTCGAAGTGGTCCGCGATGATCACAGCGACGGCAATGGCTGGATCGAGATTTTTCCCGAGTGATGCAATCTGGTGACGCTGCCCGGCAACACGGGATGGCGCGAAGTCGAGGTCGGCCGCGCGGCGCCTAGGCCAAACTTCCCCGTTGTTGCCCGCAAGACCTGGATCCTTTTCGGTTGTATCGCGGGAAGCCAGCTCCTCCGCCGCAGATCCAAGGGCAACAAGATTGTCGATATCGAACAGCTCTCCGACAAGCATGTCGCTTGCCTGGTCAAGTAGATCGCACTCGCGGCCGGCGTCCGTTCCGACCTTCTGGGATCAATTTTTTTGCGTTTCAAAAGCCCTTCACGATTGTGTCGCCGTTGAGGCGTCGCGGGCGGCCAAACCGCGTGAGAATGGGCGCGGGTTTCATTCAACTGCCGAGTTGCGCGTCGAGAAACGCCGTGATCTCACCGAACATCTCGACGGTCTCCGGCGCAACCGGATCGAACAGGTACTGCGCGTGCGAGAACCCCTCGAAAAGCTGAAGGTCGGCAACTACGCCGGCCTGCCGGAGCTTGCGTTGGACGCGGACGGAGTCGCTGAGGAATAGATCGCGCGTGCCGGAGATGAGCAGTGTTGGCGGCAGCCCCGCGAGGTCGCCGAACAGCGGCGAGACACCGGGATCGGCAAGGTCCGCAGCTCCGGCATAAAGCCGCGCAGCATCGTCAAGGTAGCCGTTGTAGCTGACCACCACGTTGTCGAGCCATTCGTTTGCGCGGTAGCTGTCGCCCGATCCCGTCAAGTCGGCCCAGGGCGTGTTGGCGATCAACGCACCGGGCTGGGGCAGCCCTCCGTCCTTCAGTCGCAGAAGCATCGCGGGCGCCAGCCCGCCGCCCGCCGAGGTGCCTGTCACAGCGATGGTCGCAGGGTCTGCGCCGTCTTTGATCAGCGCGCGCCAGACCGCTTCTGCGTCGTCCACCGCGGCGGGGTAGGGCGCGTAGGGGGGCACCCGGTAGTTTACCGCGATCACGCGGTAGCCCCCGTAGGCCGCCATCAGCGCAGCCTCATAGGTGCCTGCCGCGCCGGAGCCATAAACGTAACCCCCGCCGTGGAAGTTCAACACCGTTTGTCCAGCCTGGCCCTTGGGGATCGCTTTGGGCGTGAGGATCAGCACCGGCACGCCGCCGATCCTCGACTCCTCCATCGTCACGCCAAGCGCCGTGCGCAGGTCGGCGAACCGCGGCTCGGCCGCAGTGGCTCTATCGCGCGCCATTCCTCAGGCGTCCTGCCTGTGGCGGCCCAGAACAGCGAGTATGGTGCAGCGATCAAGGCCTGCGCGGCGGTGCTGACGCCGGTGGGCACGGGCACGACCCGGCCCGGAACCTGCCGGGGACCGGCTTCGGCGTTTGCTGTGCTTTGCTGAGCTGCAAGCGCCGCAGCGTCCGGGCTACCGGTTTCCTGCGCTACCGCACCTCCCGCGACAAGGGCTGCGATCCCCGCCGCGAGGGTGGAGGTGCGAAGCAGCCCCCAAAAGCCGGGGGGTGAGATCTTGGCGGTCATGGTGTCTCCGTTCGTCGTGGGATGGGCAGGCCCCGGCCCATGTCATCCGGGCGGCGCGACCACGTACAGGTATCGGCCGATGTCGACCGGGCATTGGGTCAGGGTCACATCAGGCGAAGTAGCCGTTCTCGCGCATGTCAGTAATGAGCTCGGGTCCGGTAGGCACCCACCCGAGTGCAGAGCGGGTGATCACGCTAGACGCGGGCGCGTCGAGGCCCGCGAAGCCCGCAAGCCAGCCGAAGTGCGCGACCGCCTCGTCTGGGGTGACGGACCGGACGGGCACGCCCAGCCCGGCGCCGATCGCCTCGGCGATGGCACGCACCGGGATGCCCTCCTCCGCAACACCATGGAACCGCGCACCAGCCGCGCCCTTCTCCAGTGCCAGGCGGAACAGCCGCGCGGCGTCGGACCGGTGAACCGCCGGCCAACGGTTCTGACCGTCGCCGACATAGGCCGAAACGCCTTTGTCACGGGCGATGCGGATCATCATCGGCACAAAGGCCATGTCACCCTTGCTATGAACGCTGGGTGCCAGGCGCACCGCGCTAACCCGCACACCCCGGTCCGCCCAGGCCAGCACCAATTCGGACTTGGCACGGGTCTGCGTGGTAGGCGGGTCCGTTTCTACCCCCACTCGGCCCGTCGCCAGCACCGCGGTACCGGACGTCACCACCAGCGGCTTGCCCGTATCGACCAGCGCCTCGGCGAGTGCTGCGGTGGCCAGGCGGTCGGTTTCGGCGTTGGCCTCGTACTGCGAGAAATCGTGGATAAAGGCGAGGTGGACCACTCCGTCCGTATCGCGCGCGCCGGCCGCAAGGCTGTCGAGGTCGTCGAGCGCACCGCGGTGCACCTGCGCGCCCGCCTGGGCGAGCTTGGCCGCCGCAGCGTCGCTCCGAGCGAGGCCGAGAACCCTATGCCCGGTGCCGAGAAGTTCCTGAACGACGGCTGAGCCGATGAAGCCCGTGGCTCCGGTGACAAAGATGCGCATGACTATGACCTCTTTCAGAATTCGATCATCATCGACCGGCCGCTTTAACATTTAGGGGAAGCGGAACGCACAATCTATGCGCTACAGTCCGGATGTCTTTTGCGATCGTCCGGAAACTTTCATGGATCCCTTGTCCGACATCCTCTCATTGCTCCGACCTCGCAGTACTATTTCCGCGTGCCTCGACGCGGGAGGAGACTGGTCAGTCCGGTTCCCAGATCAGGAGGACGGCATCAAGTGCGGAGCGGTTTCCTCAGGTGCCTGCTGGCTAGCGGTCGACGGGGAGACCGTCCCGGTTCGGCTCGAAGCGGGAGACTGCTTCTTGCTTCCGACCGGACGCCCGTTCCGCCTTGCCAGCGACCTGCGCCTGCCGTCCCAGGACGCCAGTTTGATATTCTCATCTGCGCGCGACGGCGTCGCCACCTGCAATGGCGGTGGTGCGGCGTTCCTCGTAAGCAGCCGGTTTACACTCGCCGGTCGGCAGGCAGCTTTGCTTCTCGACCTGCTGCCGCCGGTCGTTCACGTTCAAGACGGACAGGGCCACTCGGCCTTACGATGGTCGATCGAACGGATGGCAGAGGAACTGCGCGACCAGCGGCCGGGCAGCCTTCTTGTGGCAGAGCACCTCGCACACATGGTACTTATTCAGGCGCTTCGACGACACCTGGACGAGGGTGTGCGGGGAGGCGTTGGATGGCTCTTCGCGCTGGCGGATCGGCGGGTTAGTGCTGCGATGGCCGCATTCCACGCCGATCCTGCCCGGCGCTGGACCTTACAGTTGCTTGCTGAATGCGCTGGGATGTCGCGCTCGATCTTCGCCCTGCGCTTCCGGGAGGCGGTAGGAGAACCGCCGATGGACTATCTCGCGCGCTGGCGCATGACCCTCGCTGCCGACCGTCTAACTAAACCGGGGGTGTCGGTTTCGACCGTCGCTTGGTCGGTCGGCTATCGGTCTGAGGCAGCCTTCAGTACGGCTTTCAAGCGCGTCATGGGCCATTCGCCTCGACGGCAGGTAAAAGGACAGAACACGACCGAGTTGCACCAACCACCGGCAGGTCGGCGAGTAGACGTCCTTGATTTTGCGGAACATGCGGCCGTTGAACATTTCGTGCAGCCAGCGCAGGCGTATGAACCTCGATAGCGTTATGGGCGATTGAGACATCGGCTTCGGTTTCCGGCGGATACTGGCCGAGCAGACGGCGGTTTTCGCCGATGTCGAGCGACAGCAGGCCCATGTTGTTGGTTTCCACGTGGAACTGAGCCACTTACAACTTTAACTCTGATACACCATTACGCTTCGCCATTCTTTTTGCGCTGTTTCACGCTCTCTGAGTTTTCTTTTGCGCGAGTAGTACCAACCCCGCGATGAGCACCGTCCCTACAATGAAGAGGAATGCTGCGGCCGCGATTGCCGGACTGATATTTTCTCGAATTGTCGAGAACATTTGACGCGCTACAGTTCGTTGAGCGGGACCGGCAACAAAAAGCGTCAGCACAACCTCGTCGAGCGAAGTGGCGAAAGCGAACACTGCACCAGAAACGACGCCTGGCATTGCCAATGGCAACGTGACCCTTTGGAGAACTACTAATGGTGAGGCCCCAAGACTAGCCGCCGCGTTTTCCAGGCGGCGATCAATTCCCTGTAGTGCGGCAGTGACGTTGACGACTACGAACGGGATTGCGATGACCGTGTGGGCAATGATGACACCCAAATAGGAGTTCGCGAGGCCGTATTGGGCGAACATCAGCTGCATACCGACGCCAAGAACTACGGCCGGGACGACCATTGGCAGCAAAAACATTGTTCGAAAGAAACTGAAAAGAAGCCCTGCAGAGTTTCCGCGAAGTCCGAGTGCAGCGACCGTACCAAAGATAGTCGCGAGCACGGTTGTACCAGTGCCAATGAGCAGACTGTTCATAATCGACCGACGCCAGGCATCGGCGGTAAACAATTCGCGGAACCACCGGAGCGAGTATCCCGGGATCGGGTAGTTCAGGAAGATGCTGTCCGTGAACGCCAGAGGAAGGATTGCGAACAAGGGGGCCATCAGGAAGATGACGCCTGCTGTTCCAAAGACTGCCTTGGTGATGGGAAGCGTTCTCATGCGCGAACCTCCTCAGAAGATAGGCGTAGGTAGACGACATAGAGGATCATGGTCGCGGCAAGAAGAACGATACCGAGAGCCCCGGCCATACCCCAGTTCGCGGCTCCGGTCGCATAGTACGCGATCACCGAGCTGATCATCTGATCCTTAGCGCCGCCGATGAGCGCAGGCGTGATGTAATAGCCAAGAGCGCTCATAAAGACGAGCAGCGCTCCAGAAACAACACCTCGAAGGCTAAGCGGAAGCAGTACCGATAAGAAAGCCCTGATAGGCGGTGCGCCGAGTGATGCAGCAGCAGGCATCAAATTTTTTGGAATGCCGATGAGGACACTGAAGATAGGCAGCACCATAAACGGGAGCAACACATGGGTCATCGCAATCACAACACCGAGCCTGTTGAAGATCAAAGGCACGGGACCGTCTGTTATACCAAGTGTTTGAAGCGTTGAATTAATTAGGCCATTGTCTTGAAGAATAATGTACCAGGCAGCGGTACGCACCAAAAGCGATGTCCAGAGGGGGAGAAGCACGGCTCCAAGAAGAAGCTGGCGTTTCCAACCGGTCGTTGATGCGGCGACCATCGCAAATGGAAGACCAACGGCGATGCAGCAAAGGGTCACGACGCCAGCCATAATCATGGTTCGAATAAGCGTGGTACGGTTGGCCGAAGTTCCTTCGGGCGCATTCACAATGAAGCCGCCTGCATCGCGCTCCAAATCGACGGCCGCCAATAGGTTTCTGTCCGTGAGCGGTGAACCAGCCGCATCTTGTATTGCTATCCAGAATGCGGGATCGCTCCACCGCTTGTCGACAGATACCAGATCGGTAAGCCCCTGATCCTCAGTGACGGCATTGCGCGTCTTCGTCATCAAGGTGCGGAAACCAGACTTCGCACTGTTCAAGCGACGCACCAAATCACCGAAAAGCTCGTCATCGGCGACATTGCGAATATCATTGGCAAAAGCCTTTTGTGCCGCCGCTGGCGGAGTGCTTGAGCGATCCCACCCCTCCAGTGCCTCCGACACAGTTGGCAGAACGCTTGACGCGACCGGATCAGAGACCGCTGTTTTCATCATGGTGAGAAGCGGAGCCATGAAGAAAAAAACCAGGAAAATAGCGAGTGGCGCGATCAGCGCGAACGACTTGATACGTTTGGAGAGCCACCGTTGCTGGGTCATGAAACGATCCAGCACTGTTCGGGGCTGAACGATGCAACGATCTCCTGCCCTATTTCGGGTGTCATTGCCTTTCGTGTGGCCTTGATCACGATGGAGCGGCCTCCTGCGTCTACCTGCACTTGAAGGTGATCACCGTGGTAAATAATGTCGGTCACCCGGACCTTCAGCTCATTCTGCCTTTCGGCGGATGGACCAATCTCCATACGTTCCGGCCGAACAGAGACTTTTACGTGCTTTCCAGGCTCCAGGCCGCCGTCAGAGCGCACCTTGATTGCTTGGCCACCATCTAATGTGACGTTAAGCAACCCGTTGGAACATGAGATTACCTTGCCGCTGAGCAAGTTGGTTTCGCCGATGAACTCGGCGACGAACTGGGTCTTGGGGCGATCATAAATATCAGACGGGCCACCGATCTGCTCGATTTTACCGTGATTGAAGATCGCGATCCGGTCCGACATCGTCAGGGCCTCGGTTTGGTCATGGGTCACGAAAACGATGGTGAGACCCAAGCGACGATGAATGTCGCGAATGTCCAATTGCATCTGCTCGCGCAGCTTTTTGTCGAGAGCACCCAGTGGCTCGTCCATCAGGACGACCTCCGGTTCAAAGACGAGAGCACGAGCCAGCGCGACACGCTGCTGTTGGCCACCTGACAATTGGATTGGCCGACGCTCGTGAAATGAGCCCAGCTGAACCATGTCGAGGACCTTGGTCACCCGCTCAACGATTTCGCTCCGAGAAGCGCCTCGCATCTTGAGGGGGAAAGCAACGTTGTCCACAACAGACATATGAGGAAACAATGCATAGTTCTGGAATACAACGCCCATGTTCCGTTTATGGGGAGGCAAGGCATCTACGCGCTTTCCACCGACGGAAATGGCACCGCTCGTTGGGTTCTCAAACCCCGCAAGCATCATGAGGAGGGTCGTTTTGCCGGAGCCAGACGGGCCCAACATGCTGACAAATTCACCCTTGGCGATGGACAGATCGAGATTGTCAACGACGGTCATAATGCCGAAGGCTTTGCTGACCTTGTCAAATTTAATAAACGCGTCGCGCATCATGACCTACGTTTGTTTGAATGACGCAACCTACCCCTCTCACATCCGAGGGACGTTCCGTTGCCCAGTTTGAGCAACGGATATTGGGGCGTGAAAACGCTGGCGTTACTGGGCGAGCCAGGCGTTGAACCGCTGCGTCAGCTCTTCCGAGTTGTCGGTCCAGAAGTCCACATCGAGCGCGATAGCACCGCTGATATTTTCTTCAGTAGTCGGCAATTCTTTCTGGAACTTCTCAGGAACCAGCTTCGTCGCGCCGAGGTTCGGGAGGCCGTAAGCAATAAACTCCGGAAGCTTAGCCTGATTTTCAGCCTTACTGGTGTAAGCAATGAAGTCCATCGCAGCGTCTTTGTTCGGGCTGTCCTTTAGGATGACCCAGCTGTCAATGGCGTAGACGCTGCCCGGGAAAACGAAGCCAAACTTCTTACCCTCGGTACGATTGATACCACTGATACGGCCATTGTAGGCGGAGGTCATAACGACCTGGCCGGAAGATAGAAGCTGGAGTGGCTGTGCGCCAGCGTCCCACCAAATGATGTCCGCCTTTAGTTCATCAAGCTTTTTAAATGCGCGATCGACTCCCCCCTCACCGCTCAGAACTTCGTAGACCTGGTCGGCCGGAACGCCGTCGGCCATCAGAGCAAATTCGAGAGCGTATTTCGGGCCCTTGCGCAGACCACGCTTGCCAGGAAATTTCTGGGTATCCCAAAAGTCTGCCCAGGTCTTGGGGCCTTCGGCCAGCTTTTCGCCGTCATACGACAGGCCCGTTGACCAAACAATGTTGCCGATGCCGCAATCGCTGACAGCAGCGGGAAGATAAGCGTTCTTACCACCGAGCTTGTCCCAGTCGAGCTTCTCATAAATGCCGTCGGCGCATCCGAGGGCCAATTCTTCTGCTTCAACTTCGACGACATCCCAGTTCGGAACGCCTGCCTTCACCTTGGCCTGCAGAACGCCATAACCACCATCCCAGCTTTCATCGAGAACCGGCTTACCAATCTCGGCTGCGAAGGGTTCAAAGAAAATTTTGCGCTGAGCATCTTGGAAATTGCCGCCCCAAGACACAACTGTCAAATCACGTGCCTGGGCACTAATACCGCCTGCCATCAGGACGGTGGACACAACGATAGTAGCTTTGAAGATATTCATTGGACGTTCCCCTTAGTGTTATCGACCGGGCAATAGGAAAGCACGTTTCATAATTTTGGGAAGCGGGGCCAACCACCCTGGTCACTATAATCACCAGACTTGGGCGCTCCGCGCTGGCTTAATATGTTGGTGGCGTAATTGCGCTGAGGATCTCACTTTGGCCATCGTGAACATTGCGAAAACGATGCGGTAGGCGGCTGTCGAAATAATACCCATCCCCAGGCTTCAATACCTTTTTCTGGTTTCCTACGGTGATCTCAACCATTCCGGACAGCACCATGCCAGCTTCTTGCGCCGCATGTGTAAACTCCTCACCCGTGTCTGCGCCAGGCGCGTAGCGCTCATGCAACATCAGCAGTTGACGGTTAGGATGATCTAGGCCGACGACCCGATACGAAATTGTGTCAACCTTTCCAATCTCAACCAAGTCTGCAGCAGTATAAAAGGGTGAGTACGGGAGGCTTGATTGGAGGTCTGAGAAGAAGCCAGGGAGGGTTGTTCCTAACGCATCCAAGACAGCGCCCAAAGTGTCGACCGAAGGGCTCATTTTATCTCGCTCAATTAGCGAAATTGTTGAATGGGAAATGCCCGAACGGGTCGCAAGCTCCCGAACTCCAAGGTCTCGGCGTCGGCGCAACTCACGAAGCTTGCTTCCAATTTTTGGCATGTACCTGCTGCATCCTCTATCAAGCGATCAACTAACAATGACACCCTCATCCCAAACGGGACACCGGAAGCAAGCTAACACTAATGGAAGCGGTGATTATAATGAACGAGTGGTTTGTGGGCAATTGCCGGAAAGCGAACCTTAGAAGATGCTCAGGACGATGATCCCACACAGGAGGTTTTGATGACGTCTCGTCTCGATGCGCTGAAAGGCAAATTTATCCAGATCAAGAAACCGACCCGAGACGCAGTCTCTGATACGGCCCCGGTCGAAAAAACAGTTAAGGACATCATCGCGAATGTCCGCGAACGTGGCGACGCTGCCGTTCGTGAATATTCAATTGCCTTCGACAAGGCTGATGTAGCGAATTTCGAGGTTACAGAAGAAGAGAAGCTCAAGGCCATTGCCGATCTCGATCCGCAGACCCGAGAAGACACCGAGTTCGCCATCGCAAACGTACGTCGTTTTGCCGAAGCTCAGCTCGGCACGATTCTTCCGCTGGAGATCGAGGCGCTTCCAGGCCTCCACCTCGGTCATCGAGTAATCCCTATTGAAATCGTCGGCTGCTATGTTCCCGGTGGTCGCTATCCCCTTCTCTCCGCACCGGTCATGACGATTGTCCCAGCCAAGGTTGCTGGTTGTGACCAGGTCATCGCTTGCCTACCGCCAAATGCCCATCCTGCAATGATCGCTGGCTGCCACCTTGCTGGTGCAGACCGAATCTTCCGAGTCGGTGGAGCCCAGGCCATTGCTGCAATGGCCTACGGTACTAAGACTATTCCTGCTGTCGACAAGATCGTCGGCCCAGGCAATGCCTTCGTGAATGAAGCAAAGCGTCAGGTGTTCGGACAGGTCGGTATCGATCAGCTGGCAGGCCCAAGCGAAATATTCATCATCGCCGACGAGACCGCCAACCCTGCAACCCTCGCGACCGATATGCTGGCTCAGGCAGAGCATGACGTCCGTACCCGTGTAGGACTGGTTACGACCGACCGCAAACTTGGAGAAGAGACGATCAAGGAAATCGAAAAGCAACTCGAAACCTTGTCTACCGCTCCGGTCGCCAGCGTTGCGTGGAAGCATTATGGCGAGGTCACAATCGTTGATGATGAAGAGACGATGATCGCCTACTCTGACTACATCGCGACTGAGCATCTTCAGGTACACACGCGTGATCCCCAGGCAACCGCCAAGAAGCTCCGCAATTACGGTTCGATCTTTATCGGTGAACTGGCGAGTGTGGTCTATTCAGACAAGTGCTGCGGTACGAACCATACCCTGCCTACGATGGGAGCTGGCCGGTACACTGGTGGCCTCTGGGTTGGCTCGTACGTCAAAATTGCTACTCACCAGTGGCTCGACGAGCGTGGCGTTGCTGCGGTAGCACCGGCAGCCGTGCGCCAGAGCGCGACTGAAAAACTGGAAGGCCATCGCCGCGCCGCTGCGTTGCGCCTTAGCCCGCAGCAGTTCGCCGCAGAGTGATCTGATCATCCCAAAAACATCTTCATTAAATGCCGCTAGAGTTTCTAGCGGCATTTTTTTGGCTCCATGGTCCGCGCAAGAGTTGAGAAGACCGAAATACGATTGATCGATTTGAGGAAGTACGGAGGCCCGCCGTTAGGCGGACCCGTCATGGGGCAAGGCGAACGGATTTTAAGTTTAGGTTCCTGCGAATTCCACTTTCCTTGGAAACCGCCCCTTAAGGGCCGCAATTTAACTGCTCAACCCCGTGGCCTGTGACGGCCGATAATGCTTCGGCCTGACCAGCGAGCCGGCAATAACCATGATATCGTCACGCGAAGCTGTCGGATCCTCCATACCGCCAATAAAATTCGGAAGTAAGCCCAAGGCTGATCATCACGGCGGACAGCGAGGTGCCCGCCTTTAGTTATGGCGTCTGAAAGACCGACTTGGCCAAATCCAGTCCGATTGTGATAATCTTCTCCATGGAACGGTTCCTCCTGTCGTGTGGCGATTGGCGTCGCCACGATAGGCATCTTGGATGCCGGTGCGAAGGGCCGTTCCACACCATCAGTTTTGATGCAATTGTGACGATGCTGCCTTGCTGGTTTCCAAAGAGGGAAATAGCCCGATGAGCAACTCCAGCAGAGGGAGGAGCGGCTTGGCAAGATCTCGAAGCGCGGAAACAAGCAGTTACGAACGCTACTGATTGTCGGCGCGACGTCGATCCTGAAACAGGCTCGCAGAGGTTCAAAGTTGCCCGGTTGGGTGGTATCATTAATGGCACGTCGCCCACACAAGGTGGCAGCGGTGGCGCTGGCCAACAAGATGGCCCGCACAATATGGGCGATCCTGGTTAAGGGCAGCATATACCAAGCGCCGGCGATGGCAACGGCAACGGCAACGGCGTAGGAACAGGATTCCCGGCGTCTCTGCGTCGGGATCAAGCGGCAAGGTACGAAGCGTGATGAACCCGAGGGGCGATACTTCGATGTTGATCAAACCGTCTGACTCACTGCGCCTTTAAGCGCGCAAAATTGATTAGGCGATCGACTTCGCGGATCTCATCGTGGCCAGCGCTCAATCACCGCGCTCACAGGCCGGACATATGACTGCACTGTCCGCAGGCGATTTGCGCTGAAAACCCCTGCCAACCGGGCCGTTCCACATATGAGTCAGAGCAATATTCCACGCCGAAATACAGCCCGTCACTTCATTCCGGTCATCGCCATGCCAGAGATGAAATACTTCTGCGCCATGAAGAATGCGATGACGACCGGCGCCATTGAGATGACCGAGGCTGCCATCATGAGGGTCCAGCGGCCGGAATATTGCTGCTGAAACAGTGCCAGCCCGACCGTCAGCGTCGTCTTGTCGACATCGGACGGCAGATAAATTAGCGCCGAGAACAGGTCGTTCCAGGAGACCATGAAGGCGATGATGGCGAAGGCCGCGAGCGCCGGCTTGGCGAGCGGAAGATAGATCGTGAAGAAGATGCGCGCCAGCGAGGCGCCATCCATTCGGGCGGCTTCGGCAAGTTCCAGCGGAATGGTGCGGAAATATTGCCGCATCAGGAAGGTTCCGAAGGCGCCGCCGAGGAAAGACGGGATGTAGAGCGGCGCCTGCGTGCCGTACAGGCCAAGCGTCTTGAAGATGATGAATTGCGGGATCGCAGTCACCTGCGCGGGCACCATCAGCGTGACGAGCAGCAGCGCAAACAGGAGGTTGCGCCCGGGAAAGCGGACGATGGCGAACATGAAGGCTGCCATGGAGCAGGTCAGCAACTGGCCGAGCGTCGAGATCAGCGAGATTTTCAGGCTGTTCCAGATCATCAGATGGAAAGGCATGATCTCGAACAGGCGGGTATAATTGCCAAGCGTCGGCTGCTGCGGCAAAAGCCGCATGTCGAACTGTTCCGCCATCGGCTTGAGGCTGGTCGAAAGCAGCCAGATGAACGGCCCGAACATCGCGAGCGCCCCGAGGCAGAGAGCGAGAAACGCGGCCCAGTCGTTTCGGCGCATGCGCGTCATTGCTCGCCCCATTTCGTTTCGATACGGAAATAGATAAGGGTCAGAAGCATGATCATCGCCGTCAGAAGGATCGCCTGCGCGGCGGCGTCTCCCATGCGGAAGAAGCGGAAGCCGTTGCGATAGATGGAGAAGACCAGCGTCGGCATGGTGGAATTGCCGTTACCGCTGCGGGTCAGCACGAAGATGTAATCGAAGGCCTGGAAGGCATTGATGGTCGTCAGCACACCTTGGAAGAAGATGCTCGGCGCAAGTGCCGGCAGCGTCACGAAGCGCAGCCGCTGCCAGGCGGTGGCGCCATCGAGCCGCGTCACCTCGTAGAATTCCTTCGGGATCGCCTGCAGCCCGGCGAGAAAGATGATCATGCCGCTGCCGATCGCACCCCAGACATTGACGATGACGACGGAATAGAGCGCCATGCGCGGCCCCAACCAATTGACGGAGTCCGCTCCGACCAGCGACAGTCCGGCGTTGAGCACGCCGCTATCCGGCGCATAGATCCATTGCCACAGAAGGCCTGTCGCCGTCGGCGAGCAGACGGCCGGCAGGAAGAACATGACTCGGAACCAACCGATGCCGTTGATCGGACGATTGAGCCCCATCGCGATGAGCATCGACAGGATCACCGTCAGGGGAACGTAGAGCGCCGCGAAAGCGAGTGTGTTCCACAGCGCCTTCATGAACAGGCGATCCGACGGCAGGTCGGCGTAATTGCTCAGGCCAGCCGAAACCGGCGGCGTCAGCGGGTCCCAGTCGGTGAAACTGAGAGCGAGCGTCGCCAGGATCGAGCCGAAACTCGCCAGCAAGAGCCCGGCGAGCGTCGGCAGGAGGAACGCCAGCACCCACCAGCGTTCCGATCCCATCGGCCGGAGCGAACCCATGTTACTTGTTCCGGGCGAGCACGTCGTCGCCGTTGGCGACCGCCTCGGCAAGCCCGTCGGCCACCTCCATCTCACCCAACCAGATCATCGTTAGTGCATCGCCGACCGCGCTCGACCATTCCTCATATCCCTTGAAGACGGGCTTCGGCTTGGCATAGTCGAGCGCCTTGACGAACAGCGAATGGTCGATCTTGGTCGCCTGCTGCAGGTAGGCGGGGCTTTCGGCGATCGCCTGACGCACCGGGATCGCAAGCCCGATCTTGGCAAGCTCCGTCTGGCCCTTTTCGCCGAAGGCATATTTCACAAAAGCCCACGCCTCGTCGGGATGCTTGCTGCCTTTGGCTATCACGAAGCCGGCCGAATTGACCGAGGTTGCGCGGCCCGCCGGTCCTTTCGGCATCGGCGCGATATCCCATTTGAAAGCAAGCGGACTATAGTCCGGCACCGTCCAGTGACCGGAAACCCCCATCGCCGCGATCCCCGCATAGAAGCCGTCGGTTCCGTATTGCTGCAGTTGCAACTGCGTCGGCAGCGACTTGTCGGTCAGCCACATGTCGGAGAGGAACTGGAAGGCGGCCGTCGCTTCGGGAGACGAAATCAGCGTCTTGCCGGCCGACGGATCGACGGCATCGCCGCCGAAGGCCCAGACCAGCGCGCCCCAGAGCGGCTCCATGTCGTAGGCTTCTGCCCAGAAACCCCACTGGTCGGTCTTGCCGTCACCGTTCTTGTCGAGCGTCAGCTTGGCGGCGTTGGCTCGCAGGTCGTCCCAGGTCCAGCTGTCGATGGGATAAGCGACGCCGGCCGCGTCGAACATGTCCTTGTTGTAGTAGAGCACGATCGTCTGGAAGTCGCGCGGCAGCCCGAAATACCCCTCGGGCGTTTCATAGGCCTTCAGCGTGATCGGATAGACGCCGTCGAGAATGCCTTTTTCCTTGTCGAGATAGGGCTGCAGGTTGAGCAGAACGCCGCGCGATTGCCAGTCCTTGTAGAGCGGCGCATCCATGGCGAAGACATCCGGCGGCGTGCCGCCCGCCATCTTGACCTTAAGCTTTTCCCAATAGCTGTCCCAGTCGGACGCCTCGACATTGACCTTGATTCCGGGGTGTTCGGCCTCGAAGGAGCGGGCGACGGCGTTCCATGCCTCGACCTCCTGCGGGCTGCCCCAGAACTGATAGGTGATCTCTGTATCGGCCCAGCTGACTGGCGCCGACAACAGCAGGGAAAGAACGGTGCCATACAATAATTTCATTGCGTTACCCTCTTCTTTGTCCCGCGCGACGGCCCTTTTCCTCTGGGCGATGCCGGGATGTTTATCGTTCCTGTGTTCTGCCGGTTCGCCTGTTCTTGTGACTTGAACCCGCAATCTCGTGTCAGCCGATGCGGTTGCCGCTTTCCGCCTCGAACAGATGCTGCTTGTCCGCACGCGGCTTGAGGTGAATGACATCGCCCCGGACGAGGCTTGGCCGGTCCGTGAACAGCGCCGTCATGGCGATCCCGTCGCTCTCGCCCATCACGAAGGTCGCGTGACCAGTGCTTTCGACGGCGGTCACCCGAAGGTTGATGGCACCCGAAGCTTCTGCAGGAACGAGATCGAGATGTTCCGGACGCACGCCCCAGATGACCGGACCTGTGGCCGCGACCGGCGAGGACACCGAGAGGTTCGGCGACAGCCGGATCGACCCATTGGCTGCTTCCCCCTTTATCAGGTTCATTGCCGGTGAGCCGATGAAGCCAGCAACAAAGGCATTAGCGGGCCTGTCATAGAGTTCCAGCGGCGCGCCGGCCTGCTCCAGCCGTCCGAACCGCAACACGACGATCCGGTCGGCCATGGTCATGGCTTCCACCTGGTCATGCGTGACGAAAATCGAGGTCGAGCCGAGGCGGTCATGCAAAGCGCGAATTTCGGCCCGCATCTGCACCCGCAACGAGGCATCGAGGTTGGATAGCGGCTCATCGAAGAGGAAGACCGCGGGCTGGCGCACGATCGCCCGGCCCATGGCGACGCGCTGGCGCTGGCCGCCAGACAGCTGCTTCGGCATCCGGTCGAGATAATCGACAAGGCCGAGAATGCCGGCCGCCTCGCGAACGCGCGTCTCGATCTCCGCCTTCGGCGCGTTGCGCAGCTTCAGCGAGAAGCCCATATTGTCGCGCACCGTCATATGCGGATAGAGCGCGTAATTCTGGAACACCATCGCCAGATCGCGCTCCTTCGGCTCGACGTCGTTGACGACGCGGCCGGAGATGGAGATCGTACCGCCAGAGATTTCCTCCAGCCCCGCGATCATTCGCAGGAGGGTCGACTTGCCGCAGCCGGACGGACCGACCAGCGCGACGAACTCGCCGTCGGCGACATCGAAGCTGATGCCGTGCATCACTTGCACGTTGGCATAAGCCTTGACCAGATTGTCGAGTGATACCTGAGCCATGGGTTTTCCTTAGTGATAGGCCGGCAAGTAATTGCCGTGGGCGGCGATCAGCTTGTCGCAGAGGGCGCGGATTTCATCGAGCGAGAGTTCAGCGCCGGTATGCGGATCGAGGGCTGCGGCGTGATAGATGTGATCGCGACGGCCGGTGAGCGCCGCCTGCACGGTCAGTTCCTGGACGTTGAGCGACATGCGCATGATGCCGGCAAGCTGCGGCGGCACCGAACCGACGCGAACCGGCTGGATGCCGTTGCGATCGACATGGCAGGGCACCTCGACCGCCGCATTGGCCGGCAGGTTGTCGATCAGGCCGTCGTTCCGAACATTGCCGTAGATCAGGTAGTTCGTGCCGGTCACCATGCCGTGGATGATGGCGGAAGCATATTCGTTGGAGCGGCAGACCTCGAGCGGCTTGCCGGCATCCTCCAGATCCTTGCGCAGGATATGCCAGTCAGCAATCTGCTCCTCGCAGCGTGTGATGTATTCGTCGAGCGGCAGCTGGTATTTCGCCAGCAGATCCGCGCGACCACGCTTGATGAACCAGGGCGTATATTCGCTGAAATGAATCGAGCTTTCGGTGACGAAATGGCCGAAATGCTTCATCGTCTCCCAGCGCACCGCGTCGTCCCGGTCATAATCGCCGCTCTCCGCCTTGGCGCGCAGCCGGGGACAGAGATCCTCGCGGCGCCCGTCCTTGTGGCGCTTCTCGAACTTGGTGAAGAAGGCCACATGGTTGAGGCCGGCGCAGCGAAAATCGATATCGGCGATATCCTCACCGAGCGAGCGGGCGAGATAGTTCGACGTGTCCTGCACCGAATGGCAGAGGCCGACATAGCGGATATCCGGAAAGGCTTCCGCCATCGCCCAGGAATTCATCGCCATCGGGTTGACGTAGTTCATCATCAGCGCATCGGGGCAGAAGTCGCGCATGTCGCGGGCGATGTCGAATATCACCGGAATGGTGCGCAACGCCCGGAAGATGCCGCCGATGCCGAGCGTGTCGGCGATCGTCTGGCGCAGGCCGAATTCCTTCGGCACGTCGAAATCCGTCACCGTCGCCGGCTTGTAGCCTCCGACCTGCATCATCAGGATGACGAAATCGGAACCCTTCAGCGCCGCGCGGCGATCGGTGAAGGAGGCGATTTTCAAATCCTTCAATCCCAGCGTATCGCCGATTCGCCGCGCCATGATTTCCGAGGTCGACAGCCGCTCGGCGTCGATATCCATCAGGGCGATCTCGCTGTCGGCGAGATCGGGGTTCGACAGCACATCGGATAGGATGTTCTGGGCAAAAACGGTGCTGCCGGCACCAATCAGGCAGATCTTGGCCATTGCCAGTTCCTCTTACTGGAGAACGACGACTTTGTTCAGATGGCGCGGCTGGGCCGTGTCCATGTTCTTCTGGTTGGCGACGCGCTCGCCGATGATCTGCAGCGCGGGCAAAAGTTCGAGCGCGCGGGCCGGGCTGGTCTGCGACAGCGGGATCGACAGATCGCCGGGACCGCCGAGACCGATGACATGCGCGCCCAAGGCCTGCACTTCACGCGCGACCTTTGCCTCGTCCTCCAGCGTCTCCGGCGAATAGAGGATGACAACGACAGACTGGCTGTCGATCAGGCTGATCGGCCCATGGCGATATTCCAGCGGATGAAAAGCCTGGCTGAAGGTGATCGACATTTCCTGCAGCTTTAGGCAGCCCTCGGTCGCCATGCCGTAAAGCGGGCCAGCGCCGAGATAGACGTAATGGGTGCGATCCCTGATCAGCGGAACCGCGGCTTCGGCAGCAACAAGCGCTGCCTGTGCCTCGGCGACCGAGCCGAGCTTGACGCCGGCCATGCGCAGGCCGGCCAGCAGCATCAGCGAGGCCGATACCGTCATGACGATGCCTTCCTCGCCATGGGTCGGCAGGTAGACGGCGATATCGGCGGCCGTGAGAATGGTCGTGTCCGGTTCGCAGGAAATGGCGATGGTCTTCATGCCGGCCTTGCGGGATGCCGCGACCGCCTGGACGGTTTCCGTCGTTGTGCCGGAGCGGGAAATCCCGATGACGCAGACATCGGAGAGATCGACGACATAGTCACCCGGACGCACCGCCCATTCCGCACCCGGCACCGCGACGGCCGACTGGCCATTCTGGTTGAAGGCGACCGCGATCGTCTGGGCGAGATAGAAGGACGTGCCGCAGCCCGTCACGACGACGGTCTTGGCCGAGACTTCCGGCAGCGACTGGACGAGCGCCTTTTCCCAGAAGGGGAATTGTTCCTTGATGACTTTTTCGGTCAGATTCATGTCTGCAGTCCTTTATTTGCTCGCACCGGCCATCAGGCCCTGCACGAGGAAGCGATTGAGGAAGAGCACCAGCAGGGCGGGCGGTACGATCGCCACCATCCCGGCCGCGTTCATGAGGCCGTAATCCACATAGTTGCGGGTTACGAATTCGGGGATGAGCACCGTCAGCGGCTTGGTGCTCAGGGTTGGCGAGAAGACCAGCGGCACCATGAACTGGCCCCACGCCGAGAGAAATGTCAGGATCGCCGTCGCCATCAGGCCGGGGCCGGCAAGCGGCAGGACGATGTGCACCAGCGTGTAAAGCTTGGATGCCCCATCGAGCCAAGCCGCTTCTTCCAGCGACAGCGGCATGGCCTGATAGACACTGCGCATCAGCCACAGAGCCAGCGGGAGGAAGGCGGAGACATAGATGAGCGTCACGCCAAGATAGGTATCGACCAGCCCTGCCCCGATCATGATCCGGTAGAGCGGGATCATCACCGTATAGGCCGGCACGCCGAGCGTCGCGACGATCAGCACGAACATCGTGTCGCGACCGGGAAAGCGCAGGCGGACAAAGGCCCAGGCGCCGAAGGCGGCGATCACCACCGTCACCACCGTGGCCAGAAGCGAGGTCAGCACGCTGTTGAACAAAGCGCGCGAAAACTGCGGCCAGACCGACTGCACTTCATTGCCCTGGCTGGTCGATGTCGCGCCGAACAGCTTGCCGTAGTGCTCCAGCGTAATCTGCTGTGGCCAGAGATGCAGCTGATCGCTGACCAGCGCGTTCGGCGGCGTCAGCGACGTCACCAGCGACCAGTAGACCGGACCGAGCGACCAGAGGATCAGAAGAGTGCAACCGAGATAGAAACCAAGCCGCCGCATCAGTCGAACCTCGTCTCTTTGTAGACGCGCAGGACGTAGAGCGCCGAGACCGCCAGCGATGCGATCATCGCCAGGATCGACAGGGCCATGCCGAGCGAGAATTTCAGGTTCTGGAAGGCCATCATGTAGACCTGAACCATGATGCTGCGCGTATCCATCGAGCTGCCGTTGAGGATCCACGCTTCATCGAACAGATTGAAGGCGAAGACTGTGGACTGGCTGAGCGCGATGGCGAGACCGCTTGATATCAACGGCAGGGTAATCAGCGAGAACTGCCGCCAGGGTGTCGCCCCATCAAGCCTTGCGGCCTCATACAGCGTGGACGGAATGGATTGCAGCGCCGCAAGCAGAATGATCGCGGTGAGCGGCATCATGCGCCACGCATGCACGACCGAGACCAGTACAAGTCCTGTGAAGCGGTCGTTGAACCAGACCTGGTTTTCCGAGATCAGACCGACGGATTGCAACAGGCCGTTTAGCAGGCCGTAGCTTGGATTGTAGATCCACAACCAGATGATCGCGTTGACCACCGGCGGCAGGCACCAGGGTAAGATGACGATGGCGAGCAGCCAGCGGCGCGCGCTGCCGGAACGATTGAGCAGCAAGGCGGCAGCAAGACCGCCCAGCGTTTCGATGGTGACGGAAATCACCACATAGACCAGTGTGTTGGTCCAGCTCTGCAGTACGTTCGGATCGGTCATCAGGGCGATGTAGTTGCGAAGGCCGACGAACGGCGTTCCCATCTTCATCGGCTCGACGCGGAAGAAGCTGTCGATGATGGTGACGATCAGGGGCAAGATAACTAGCCCGCCCATGATCAGGATGATGGGGGCGGAAAGCCACAGCCCCAGCCGCGCCTCCCGTCCCAGGAAGGCGCGCTTCGATATGAAGCTGGATGTCATGTTACTGCTGCGCTTCTTCGGCCGCGGCAGCGATCGCCTTGACGGCGTCATCCACAGAGATCTGGCCCTTGGCCGCTGCGTTCAGATTGGTCGCGACGGCACCGGAAAATTCCGGATACCAGCCGGGCGTGCCGCCGGCAAACAGCGGCTCGACAACGCCGGCCTGCTCGATCAGCACGTCGCCCTGCTTGAGCTTGCCCTCGTCGTTCAGCTGCTTGAGAACCGACAGGCGCGTCGGTAGGTTGCCGAGCTTGGTGTAGTTGTCGATCATCGTGTCGGTATCGAGCATCCAGTTGATGAAGGCATGCGCCGTTTCCTTTTCGTCGGCCGAGACCGGAACACCGAGCGCGCCCGGCAGGCCGATGGTCCGCGACTTGCCGTTGACATTCGGAACGAGGGCTGCTGCCGCATCGGCAGAAACTTGCGACTTGGAGGCGTCCGTGTAGACAGCGAGGTTTCCGGCCCAGCCGGCAATATCGAAAGTGATCTTGCCCGACTTGAACAGTTCCTGGATTTCGACATCCTTGAGCGAGGTGGCGGCCGGATCGATCAGGCCGTCCTTGAGGGCGGCGACCTCGAAAGCCATCGCCTTGTAACCGGCGCTTTCGGGATCGACGAACAGCGGCTTCAGATCGGCATCGAACAGGTCACCGCCAAACGCCTTGGTCAGCAGGTACCAGGCGGTCGCCGACCCTTCGGTAGCCGAAAGCGGCAGGCCGATGGGATGCTCGACGACGCCCTTTTCCTTGATCGCATTGGCTGCAGCCAGCAGCTCATCCGGCGTGGTCGGTGCCGCCGCAATGCCGGCCTTGGCCAGATGGCCCTTGTTGTAGATCATCACGCGGAAATCGTTGTTGTAGGGAACGCCGATCAGCTTCCCGTCGAAGGTAAAGATCGAGGTGGTCGGCAGATCAGCCTTCATCTCGTCGGTCAGGATGCCCGAAAGATCGTCATACCAGCCGGCGCTGCCGAACTGGCCAACCCAGGACCAGTCCATTTCCGTCGCCGAGGCCGGCGCCTTGGCGGCCATCATCGAGGTGACGATCTTGGTGCGGATCTCGTCCCAGCCGAGCGTCTGGATATCGAGCGTGCCGCTAGTCTTGGCGGTGTATTTGTCGGTCATCTCCTTGGGGAGCGTGACCCATGGCGGCAGAAGCACGGGAAGCGCCTCGGCGGCAACGGCCATGACGGGGGTAAATGCGGTGGTGAGGCCGAGCGCAAGCGCGGCGGATAGCAAGGTGCGACGTTTCATTTCAGCTGTTCTCCTGTTTTTGCTTATTGATTTTCTAAGTATGCGGCGATGGATTGGATAAACCCGGCATCGACCGGCCAGTCCGCCAGTTCTGCGGCTCGCCAGAGCGCTCCCCCGACGGGTGGAAGTCTCGGCGCTACCGGTGGCCCGAGCCGTTGTTCCAGCTCCTGCCTGATCAGCCGCGAGCGAAAGACGCTGCCGGCATGGGACCAGGCGAGTGACGGCTGACCGAAGGTGCGACGGGCGGCAAATCCCAGATCCGCCAGAAAGCCGGCGGCCTCCTTGAGAATTTCGATGGCTTTTGCATCGCCCGCATCGGCCAGCGCATCGACCGCGCGCGCCAAATCGGCAAATCCGGCCCGTGCATTGTCCTGGTCATAGGCCCAGCCGATCAGCTGCGTTTCATCCACCCCGCAAGCAGCGAGAATCGCGCTCGCAAATTCGGGTGCCTCGCGACGGCAATCGAGCGCCTGCGTCGCCATGGACAGAGCCTGCCGGCCAATCCAGTAGGCCGACCCCTCGTCTCCGAAAACATCGCCCCAACCGCCGGACCGAAAACTTTTGCCGGCGACCTTGGCCCAGGCCATGCTGCCGGTACCAGCGAGTACGAGCACACCGTCTTCTCCAGCAAATGCGCCATCACAGGCAACCTCGACATCGTTCAGCACGAGCTGTGGGCAATTGAAGATCGACGCCGCCACGGCACGCTGCCGCTCGCTGATCGCGTCGACCTCGCCATGGAGAGGAAGCCCTAGAACAACCGCGGCAATCGACTGTCCTTCACCCAGAACATCCGCGACCGTTCGCAGATGGTCGACCCACTGGTCGCCGGCCATAGGATCGAAACCGGGGCCGCTCCATTGTCGCAACACACGACCGTCCCGATCCGCGATCGCGGCCAGCGTCTTGGTACCACCGGAATCGAGCCCGAGGACAACGCTCATCGCACGCCGCCTAGCTGTTCGGCCTGCCGCACCGACACACCCATCGTCTCGATCCGCTCGACCCATTCCGCCGACATCGCGTCATCGGTGACGACGGTGTGCAGGTCACTGAGCGGGGCGACACGGTAGGTCAGCCGCTGACCGAACTTGCCGCAATCGGCAAGCAGGATGCGCTGCTCGGAGCGTGCCAGCATCACCGAATTAAGCCGCGCCTCATTCTCATCAAGCGAACTGAGGTAACCATCCTCGGCAATGGCGCCCGCGCCGAGAAACAACTGACGAAACCACAGGCGCTGTAGCATTTCCTCGGCCAGCGGACCGACCATCGAGGAATTTTCCTTGCGCAACTGACCGCCGAGAACCGTCACCTTGACGCCCTCGACATCGATCAGCATCTGCGCCGCCGGTAGGCAATTGGTGAACACGTTCAACGGGATCGGATTAACACGGATGCGACGTGCAAGCTGCAGCACTGTCGTGCCGGAATCGAGGAAGATCGAGGAGCCGGGCTGCAGCATATCATAGGCGAGATCGCCGATCGCGCGCTTGGCAGCCAGCGACTGTGACTCGCGCTGCTCGAACGCCACTTCGACCTGAAATTCCTCCGCCAGCCGCGCGCCGCCATGGGTGCGCAGGATGACACCCTGCTCTTCCAGTTCAGCAAGATCGCGCCGCAAGGTCGGCACCGAAGCGCCGACTGCCTGGGCAATGTTGGCGATCGGCGAAGAGCCGTTCGAAAACAGGTATTGGCGAATGGCCTGGGCGCGATCGTTTTTCATGTCGTGCAATCTTTTCGTTCAACCTGTCACAAAGATTGCCAACAAAAGAATCATTGTCAATCATATTTTTGATCGTTATTGATCGTTTTCAGAAATCTATATCGGGAGAGCTTCATGTCCACGCAATTGCTTCGATCCCTGCCCGCGCTTCACCGAGAAGGTGCTTACGTCGGCATCACATCTGTATGTTCAGCCCATCCGGATGTGATCCGTGCGGCCCTGTCGCTGGCGCGCGCCATGGGACAGCCGGTGCTGATCGAAGCGACCTGCAATCAGGTCAATCA
The DNA here is from genome assembly GCF_049897905.1 of Pararhizobium sp. PWRC1-1. Taxonomy (NCBI): domain Bacteria; kingdom Pseudomonadati; phylum Pseudomonadota; class Alphaproteobacteria; order Hyphomicrobiales; family Rhizobiaceae; genus Pararhizobium; species Pararhizobium sp. PWRC1-1. Next base: position 64,926 of record NZ_JAFCXE010000015.1, read on the forward strand.
AGATGGCGGCTATACCGGCATGACGCCTTCCGGCTTCCGCACATTCGTTGAAACCATCGCCGACAAGACCGGCTTCGACCGATCCAATCTGATACTCGGCGGCGATCATCTCGGCCCCAACCCCTGGAAGAATCTTCCGGCCGAACAGGCCCTCGACAAGGCCCGCCAGATGGTCGCCGCCTATGCCGAAGCGGGTTTCGAGAAGATCCATCTCGATTGCTCTATGGGCTGCAAGGGTGAGCCGCTGGCACTGGACGACGAGGCCACCGCCGCCCGCGCCGCCGATCTCTGCAGCATCGCCGAAGCCCATAGTTCAACGGAACCGGTCTACATCATAGGCACGGAAGTCCCGGTCCCCGGCGGGGCGCTTGAGGAGGTGAAACACCTGCAGGTCACCTCGCCCGACGCGGCACTGACCACTGTCGACATCCACCGCCACGCCTTTGTCGCCCGCAACCTGCAGGCCGCCTTCGACCGCGTCGTCGGACTGGTCGTTCAGCCAGGCGTCGAATTCGGCAACCAGAACGTCGTCGGTTATGTGCCGGAAGGCGCCCAGGTACTGTCGGCAAGCCTCACCCGGATGCCGAACCTCGTCTTCGAAGCCCATTCCACCGACTATCAGACTTTGGAGGCACTCAGCGCTCTCGTGCGCGACGGCTTCTCCATCCTGAAAGTCGGGCCAGGACTGACCTTTGCGTTACGTGAAGCGTTCTACGGTCTGGACCTGATCGCAGCCGAACTCGACAATATGACCCAACAGTTGAAGCCGGCGATGGAAGCCCTGATGCAGGCGGAGCCGGGTTACTGGGCAAACTACTATCCGGGCTCACCGGACGAGCAGCGCATCCAGCGGCATTACAGCTATTCCGACCGCATCCGCTATTACTGGAGCCATCCAACCGCACAGAAAGCCGTGCGCGAACTCTTCGCCCGACTTGGCGACAGACCGCTACCGGAAACGCTGATCAGCCAGCATCTCGCCATCGCCTGGCCAGAAGTTATGGCAGGCCTGACGGAGCCTAATGCCTCGTCGCTTGTCTCATCATCGATATCCCGGACCCTGCGACGTTACGCGACCGCATGTGGCCGCATGGATCTGTAAATCAGGACAGCCGCAAGGCTTCCACGTTAAGTTTTATAGCTGACCTTGTCGGCGACGGTGGAATCCTTCGGATTTGAGACGAAGGATGCAGCCACCATGGCGTCGATCCACATGCCGCACTTGCCCTGCTGGAACAGCGCCAGGTTCTCGTTGAAGCCGTTGGACGAAGCGCCCTGCGGGCCGGCATCGTTCATGAGCTTGACATAGAAATCGAGCGTGTTCTTCCATTCAGGCTGATCGAACTGCGGCTTCCAGCACTCGTCGAACCAACGAGCGCAGAAAGAGTTGGACATGGCGGTCAGGAAGGCGGTGTTCTCGCCCCAGCCGGCCTTGCCGCGAAGGCAGATGCCGTTGATGTCGGCGCTACGGTCCGTCATCTTGCGGGCAGCGTCCGCGATGAAATCCCAGGTCGGGGAATCGGGCATTGTCAGCCCTGCCTTTTCCATGAGGTCCTTGCGATACATGACCATCGAGCTCTCTCCATAGAACGGAGCAGCAAAGAGCTTGCCATCCATGGAGAGACCGCCACGAATGGTGGGCAGAGGGTCGTCGACGTCGTAGTCGGCGCCGAGGTTTTCAAGCGGCACCAGCCAGCCCTGCTTAGCCCAGATCGGGACTTCATAGGTGCCGATCGTCATGACGTCGTACTGGCCGCCCTTGGTCGCGATGTCCGTAGTGACGCGTTCGCGCAGCACGTTCTCCTCGAGGGTGACCCATTCGAGCTGAATGTCAGGGTTTGCCTTGGTGAAATCGTCCGTCAGCGTCTGCATGCGGACCATGTCGCCATTGTTCACCGTGGCAATGGTGAGGGTTTCAGCCTGCGCAAAACCCGCGAGGACGACTGCCGAGCATGTGCCCAGCAAAAAAGTTTGAGGTTCATATATCTTCCTTCCAGAAGAGTTATGAGCATTTGCCTTGCTCGTGGGCAATTACTCTCAGATTTGCGTATAAAGTCAACGACATTCATCACAGCCACAGTGTCATTTGAGCGTGATCACAGAGCCTAAACGACCCCTGATTTAAAAAAAGCCGGAGCGAAGCGGTATTGCCTTGGAAGACCTCGTTTCTCTACCACCGAGCGAAACCGCCGTATCCTCGGCGGCGTGGCGTGTGAGAGTCTCACTTTAAGTGCCTGATACCGTCACAACCGACGAATTCTCACGATCAAGCCATAGGACAGCAACTCACCAGTGGCTCGATGAGCGTGGCGTTCCCGCGGCAGCACCAGGAGCCGTGCGCCAGAGGGCGACCGAACAACTGGACGGCCAACGCCGCGGCTGCGTTGCGCCTTACCCCTCAGCGATTTACCGCGGCGTAATTATCCTCCGAGAAACCTCTTCACTACAGGACGGGGCCCGCCATTAGGCGAATCCTGTCAGAATATAGCGCTCTGGCCAAAAAGCTGTCGGCTTACGTAAAAGCGTTCGTCTCGCTCTTACAGGAAGTATTCCGACACCCACACAATGGGATGTTGGTATCACTGATGCTTGAGTGCTGGACATACCGCTTAAGGAAAAAGCGAACAAGCGACACGCGTGTTGGCCGTGTGGCCGCAATGGCAAAGAAGGCGCAGCTGCAGGCGTACCGCGCGCGGTTGGAGAGACCGCTGAACTATAGCCGTAAACGTCGCCTCGAAAGCATGCACGTATTTGTCCTCCATTGTTCTTCGCGCATCGAGAAATCCACCTTACATCATAGCCTTCAAGATGTGCGGAGCCTGTGGCAACGTCTCTGTGTTTCCCGACCAGGATCCGATCAACCGCGAACGAGTTCACGTCTTCTGAGCCGGATATATCTCCTCAAAGACCGACCGAATTCACTTCCCTCTCTCTCGAGCGTCAGTGACTTGATGTTGCGAAGCTACGACTTTAGATCATGGTACGGCGACTGAGATTGCCAGTGCTAAAGAAAATCGTTCTGGAACTTGCACTTCCATGGGCCTCACCGGCTGGTATGCTTCAAACTCAGGTGCGGAAGACGCGTGGCCGATCTCAGCCAACTCCGTGGCATTGTGCGGCATTCCCTCCTTCGGACCAAATCTTTCACGGTTAGCTTGATGGGCTCGGGCGCCCAAACCGAACCTGGGAGATAGATCCACGTGGCGGTACCTGCAATTAGGCGCCGGGGTTTGCGGTGTTTTAATCGGTTTGCTGTAAATCGGTGCCTAACTACCTCATTGGTGCCGCAAGAAATGAATTTTAGCTCCTTTGTCAGATTGCTGTGCTCGTTGGTTTTTGTCCTGGGGATCGTTTTGACCCTATATGCAACGATCAGCTGGTCGGCCCACGGGTCCGACATCGCGATCGCCCGCCGTCAGACACAACTCGTAGAGCTCATTGTATCAAAGATGCAGATCAACGTTGCACATGAACAGGAAAGTGCGACAGTCTGGGACGATGCTGTCGAGGCGGTGCGCAACGGCGGTGACGAGGAGTGGCTGGACACAAACCTTGGACGTTGGATGAACACCTATTTCGGCCATGATGGCGCATTCGTCTTAAGTCCTGACGGCAAACTAATCTATGGCTTCTTGAGCAACCAAACAGATCCAGTTTCCGCTCACAAGCTTGTGGAACCTGTCGCGTTTCCTTTGGTCCTCAAGCTACAAGCACGTCTTGCGGCCGGGGATAGCTATGGGGTGACTGACAGAGTGTTGAGCATCGGTGAAAGCAAGCTGGCAGCGGTTGGTGGCAGGCCCGCCATTATAAGCGTAAAACCGATCATATCGGATACGGGCGACATTAAGCAGGATCCAGGCACAGAAGCTCTGCATGTTGCCGTCCGTTATCTGGACAGTGATTTTCTAGAGACCGTTGCGAAGGAATACTTGTTCAACCAGCTCCGGTTCTCATGGAGTGCGACAAATGGCGACGGCCGCCTCTATGCCCCGCTGACGACAGCATCCGGACAGTTCCACGGATATTTTTCTTGGATCCCCTTTCAGCCCGGCGCCGGCCTTGTGAAGACTACTACTCCCGTCCTTTGCGCTGCTGCGTTAGTTCTGCTCGCCGTCATTAGTGGCCTCGCGCAATTGATCGCGCGGCGCTCCTCAAGACTGAAGGAAACTCAGGTTCATCTTACTCATATGGCCCACCACGACGCCTTGACGGGCCTCCCTAACAGGTCATCTTTTAATGCCTGCCTCGAGGATGTACTCGGGAAAGCCGATACCGCCAAAAACACCGCTGTTCTTTACATGGATCTCGACCGGTTCAAGCAGGTGAACGATACTCTTGGGCATCCGATCGGGGACAAACTGCTGATCGCCGTTGCTGGTCGCCTTTTGGAGACTTGCGGCCCCGACACTCCGGTCACCAGACTTGGTGGCGACGAGTTTACCATCATTGTTCAAGACACCGCAATTGAAGAGGTCGAAAGACTTTCCAGTAAACTGATTGCGGCTGTCCGAAGGCCCTTTGAAATAGACGGCCAGCCGATCCTGATCGGATTGAGCATTGGCGTCGCGTCTGTGCAGGGATCAAAAGCTACGGGGTCTGAGCTGACCCGCATGGCTGATATCGCTCTTTATCATGCAAAATCGGCTGGACGAAATCGCTATGCGATCTTTGGCGCCCACATGGACGAGATGATGCAATCCAAACGCGAACTCGAAGCGGATCTTCGGCTGGCTGTTGGAAATTCCGAACTATCGGTGCACTACCAGCCCATTTACGCTGCCAAAGATGGCAGGATGACAGGCGTCGAGGCATTGCTTCGCTGGAAGCATTTGCAAAAAGGCTCGATATCACCCGATGTCTTCATTCCGCTTGCCGAAGATCTTGGACTCATCGAGCGTCTAGGCGTCTTTGTGCTGGAAGAGGCCTGCACAGCCGCCTTGGCATGGAAGCATCTTGAAGTGGCCGTCAATGCGTCGGCAGTCGAACTTCGAAGCGATGTCTATGCCTTGAGAGTCTTGCCGACTTTGAACCGTATCGGCTTTGATCCCCAGCGTCTTGAAATCGAGATTACAGAATCGGCACTGTTGGACGACAGCGGATGTTGCGAGCGCAACATCGAGCATCTTCGGTCTGCAGGTGTGCGCTTCGCCCTTGACGATTTTGGAACAGGATTCTCCTCGTTTGGAAGATTGCAGCGCCTCAACGTCGACAGGATCAAGATCGATCGCTGCTTCGTCAGCGGCTTTGGACATGCAAGTGGCAGCGAGGCCATTGTCAAAGCGATGATCGGTCTTGCACAAGCCAAAGGCCTGCAGACGACTGCAGAGGGTATCGAGACCATCGAGCAGAGCGACGAGCTTCGAAGGCTCGGATGTGATCAGCTGCAGGGCTATTTGATGTCAATACCGGTTTCGCTTGAACGACTGACGCAACTGATCGCTGAAGTAGGGCTGGCGCAAATTAAAAAGGCGCGAGTAACCAATTGCTGAAGGTGAGGGCACAGTATTGCTGCGGATCCGGTGGACCTCCGGCGCAGGATGGGAACCGGTGTCAGCGAATCATTGGTCCGGTGTGCGTCCTAGAGACCGCATGCAGGAGTTCCTCAATCTGGCTCGGGGTGCGTATTCCGCCAAGCCCGCTAGTGATTTCAATTCTATTTGGGGCAAAGTTTCGATTTGAAGTCGGCCTTTTGTGGAGCAATCCTGAGACTGAATGATGTTTGGATCGGGTTACGTTTTTAAGCGTCTGGTCGGGCTTGCAATTACCCACATTTGGGTATCGCTGGTATTTCGGCTCTAAGGCGAATGTCTGTCAGCCGGCCGAGGCTGCACCCGACAACTGTATTTCCCGGAGGTGGATACGATGTTCATTCAACGTAACCACCCCGCGAGCGCTTTGATGAGATAAGAATAGCGATCCCAGGTCGCCTGCCGGTTGCCCGTGATCCTCGTCGGGGTTTTCCGGTCACGCGATTGCTACTTATAGTTTCTGGACGGCCATCTTGTCCAAGCCCGATAGCGGAACGTCCAACCATCGGGCCAATGATTTCGTTACGATCCAATCACGCCGAAAGATTCGCGCTCCGCGCCATTTCGGCAAGCTTGACCTGCACCAGCAGCGACAGTTCGTCGTAGACGTTCCATTCGTCAACGATCTTGCCGTCCTTGTAATGGTAATGAGTCATGCCCATGACCTGCAGGCGGGCGCCGGTGGGATCGCCAAGTTCCTGCAGGATGCCGTAGCCGAGATGATGGCCTTCCATGATCCAGCGGACGGCGACCTTGACGCCACCTTCCTCGCATGGGTTGGAGCAAATGTGCTGCACCGAATAGGCGGCATCCGGGATCGAGCCGATCAGGCCGAGATGCTGGTGCGTCACGGCGGCAATGCCATAAAGCTCCTTCATCAAAGGACCGTGATACTGGCAGGTCGGCGCGTAAACGTCCTTGATCTTACCGAACATGCGGCCATTGAACATCTCGTGCAGCCAGCGCAGCGTATAGGCCTCGATGTCGCTGTGGGCGATCGAGACATCGGCTTCGGCTTCCGGCGGATACTGGCCGAGCAGGCGGCGGTTTTCGCCGATATCGAGCGACAGCAGGCCCTTGTCGAAGGATGCCTTAGCCAGCTTCTCGGCAAAGGCGTGCGGATCTAGCCCAAGCTGCTTGATGATCGCCATGACGTCGGCCACCACCCATTCGCGGTAGATCTTGTTACGATGGATCATGCAGTCGGCGATCGTGCGCGAGACGAAGGTACGGCCGGTGGGCTGACCGTAATGGCCGTACTGCGTATGGCGGCCGGTGCCGGTGACGAGATGCGAGGTGTAAAAGCCTTCGACATCGTTGCCGCGCCAGAGAACCTGGGTCGCCATGCCGCGTCGTTCGGGCATTGAAACGAGGCGCTGGATCGTGTCGCGCACGACGTCTTCGCGATTGTAGATCGTGCCGAGCGTACCGTAGAGAACGCAGTTGTGGGTATAGTGCGTGTAGATCAGGCCGATATCGCGCTCGTCCCAGATTTTGTGCGTGCAGCGCACGATATAGTCAACAATGTCGGTATAGACGGCATCGAAACCTTCCAGCGACTGGCCGCGCGGCCGGTTTGTCGGGGCGAGTTCCGGGTAATCGCGGCGCTCGACCTGCAGCACCTGCTCAACCTGTTCTTTTTTCTGTGCCACGGCCTTGCCTCCCTTGGCGTCATCTTCGCTCATGTCATATCCTTCCATTTGAATTCGAAAGCGGGTTTCAGGAAACTGTTCCCGAGCCATCTGTCAGCCAGCGTCCGAGGTGGAGCGCGACAGCGTCGGGATTTTCAAGCGGCGCAAAATGGCCGGCCTTCTCGATAAGGTGCAGAACCGCGCCTGGAATTCCGGCAGCGATCTCGTGCTGCGCATCGAGCGGACAGACCTGCTCATGGGCGCCGGCCAGCACCAGTGTAGGTTGGGTGATCGCGGAAAGGCGCGGCCGGCTGTCGGCACGATGAATTGCAACCTCCGACTGATCGGACAGCCGATCCAGGCCGCAATCGCGGGCCATGGCGACGATCGTGTCCCGCAACGCCTCATCCTCGACATTGACTGGCGCCACCAATCGCGGCCAGGCATCAAGAATATAGCTGTGCATCCCCCGTTCGCGCGCATCAGCGACGGCCTTGTGGCGCATGGCGGCATTGCCTGGTGGGTCAGGACGCGGCGTCGTGTCAATCAGGGCAAGCTTAACGATGCGATGCGGTTGCCGGGCGACCATTTCGAACGCGCAGATACCGCCGAGCGAAAAGCCGGCCAACAGAAAGACCGGCGGCGCAACCGCCAGGATCGCCTCCGCCAAATCTGGCATGGTCTGGGCGCCACCCATATCGCCACACACGATCGGATAATCGCCAAGCCGGTCGATCACAGGCGCAAAAACCCGGCGATCACAGGCGGTTCCCGGCAGAAGCAGGAGCGGCGGTCGTGGGTCGGCGGTCATTGGCGGAGCCATCATCTCAGATATTCCGAAAGATATTGCACGGCGCCATCATATCCCTCTTTGCCGGCCCAAAAGAGCGGCAAAAACAGATTGTGACGTCGCGTTGGAAAAAAGACTGGCAGATTTTGAATACGTATGCAATAGAATTTGTGCTCGATTATTCGAACGCCTCGAACACTGTTTGCCCGGCGAAACCGCGCGGTTTCGACGACGGAAAGCCGTGTCAGGCGGACTGGATCGAGACGAAACACAAGGCTAGTGGAGAGACAGGCCATGACCATCAAGGACACGCCGATGCAGGGCGTCCAATACGTGAAGGCACCCGAACGCGACCCCATCGGCGACAGCGCATCCGTTGAAGGACTGGTGGCGCAGATCATCGCGGATGTGCACAAACGCGGCGACGATGCCGTGCGCGAATATTCCGGCAAGTTCGACAAGGCCGAACTCGCAGCATTCGAAGTGACGCCGCAGGAACGCGAGGAAGCGCTCGCCGAACTCGATCCGCAGACCCGCGCCGACACCGAATTCGCTATCGGCAATGTCCGCAAATTCGCCGAAGCGCAGCTTTCCACCATCCTGCCGCTGGAAATCGAGCTGCGTCCCGGCCTCCACCTCGGCCACCGCGTCATCCCGATCGAGCGCGTCGGCTGCTACGTGCCCGGCGGACGCTATCCCCTGCTCTCGGCGCCGATCATGACGATCGTACCGGCCAAGGTCGCCGGTTGCGACGAAGTGATCGCCTGCCTGCCGCCGAACGCCCACAAGGCGATGATCGCCGGCTGCCATCTGTCGGGCGCGGACCGCATCTTCCGTATCGGCGGCGCCCAGGCGATCGCCGCCATGGCCTATGGCACAGAAACTGTTCCCGCCGTTCACAAGATCGTCGGCCCCGGCAATGCCTTTGTGAACGAAGCCAAGCGCCAGGTTTTCGGCCCGGTCGGCATCGACCAGTTGGCCGGCCCCTCGGAAATCTTTGTCGTTGCCGACAAAAGCGGCGATGCTGTGATGATCGCGACCGATCTGCTTGCACAGGCGGAGCACGACGTGCGCACCCGCGTCGGCCTGATCACCACCGATCGCAAGCTCGCCGAGGATACGCTGAAGGAAGTCGAGCGCCAGTTGCAGGACTTGTCGACCGCCGCGGTGGCCGGCCAGGCCTGGCGCGATTATGGCGAAATCACCGTCTGCGACGACGAGGAAGCGATGATCGCCTATTCCGATCATGTCGCCGCCGAACACCTGCAGGTCCACACGATCGATCCGCAGGCCATGGCGAAGAAGCTGCGCAATTACGGTTCGTTGTTCATCGGCGAGCTGGCCAGCGTCGTCTATTCCGACAAGTGCTGCGGCACCAACCACACGCTGCCGACCATGGGTGCCGGCCGTTACACCGGCGGTCTCTGGGTGGGCGCCTATGTCAAGATCGCCACGCATCAGTGGCTGGACGAGCGCGGTGTCGAGGCTGTTGCCCCACCGGCCGCCCGCCAGAGCGCCAGCGAAAGCCTCGAAGGCCATCGCCGCGCAGCGCAGCTCCGGCTCGACCGGCTGCAAAAGGCGCCGGTCTGACAAGACCGGCTGCCCGCTCAACGGGCAGCCATTTCCGTCCCAAGTGCCTGATCGGCAGATGGGTCGCGTTATAGACGCGGCGGTTTGACGGCGGCGAAATCGGTGGCCTGTTCATAGGCATGGCCGATCTGGCAAAGGGTTGCCTCGTCCCCTGCCTTGCATACAAGCTGCAGACCGAGCGGCAGGCCATCGGCAAAGCCGCAGGGAACCGAGAGGGCCGGATGGCCCGTCACATTGAAGGCGATGGTGCGCATCGGCGTCCAGCGCGCCGCTTCCCCGGTAAATTCGGCAAAGGGTATCGCTGGTGTCAACGTCGTTGCGGTCAGGATCGCGTCGAACCGCGAAAAGACGGTGCGATCGAGCAATGCCCGCAACCGGACAGCGGCCTCGCGCGCACGGCTGAGATCATCGGCTGTCAGGTAAAGGCCGGACAAGATATTCTGGAAGACCTTGCGGCTGTACTGGCTGCCCGAAGCCGCCAGCGAATGGCGATGCCCCTCGAAGGCTTCGGCGTGGATGATGACTGCGCCGACCGCCTCGAAATCCGCGGCTGCCGGTAGCGTCACTTCCTCGATCCCGGCGCCCAGAATCGACAGCGTGGACGCTGCGCCGTCGACAGCCTCCAGCAACGCCGGCAGAGTCTCTGGATCATCGGAAAACCAGTCGCGGGCATAGCCGATGCGCAGTCCAGCCAAGGGCACCCCCAGCCTGGAAGCGGCGAGCCCTCTTCCCTCCTGTCGATCAGCAACCACGTCGAACGTGACGGCGGCCTCTTCAACCGACGCGCTAACCAGCCCCACATGATCGAGGCTTGGCGACAGCGGAAAGGCACCGCGCGTGGCGATGCTGCCATAGGTGGGCTTCAGACCGACTGTGCCGCAATAGGCCGATGGGCTTCGCACCGAGCCACCGGTGTCCGAACCGATCGTCGTGCGCACCAGCCTGCCGGCCACGGCCGCCGCCGACCCGGACGAGGATCCGCCCGTAAAACGGTTGGTATCCCAAGGGTTTGCCGCAGGCGGAAACGAGCGGTCGAAGACTGGGCCAACCATGGCGAATTCATAAGTTTCAAGTTTGCCGATCAGGACGGCACCGGCCGCCTTGAGCCTTCGGACAACTTCCGCATCCTCTGTCGGCCCGTTGCCGGCATGGACGTCCGAACCATAGGTCGTCGGCATGTCCACTGTGTCGAAGAGATCCTTGATGCCGACGGGAATGCCGTGCAGCGGTCCGAGGTCCTCGCCACGTTTCAACGCCGCATCGGCGCGTGCGGCCTCTGCCAGCGCGCGTTCGGCATCGACATGCAGAAAGGCATGATAGGCGCCATCCCGCTCGGCGATACGGTCGAGATGCGCCTGCGTCAGCTCAACGGATGTCAGGGGTCCGTCACGGAGTCGTGCGCCCGCCTCGCGGATCGACAGGTCGACTGCATGTTCCATCATCGCTGGACCGGCTCCGGCCTAGCATCGTCAAGGATTGCGATCTTGTCGAGGCGCCTTGCCGCATCGTGCAGATACTGCGCGCCGGCAAGGATGGAAGCCTCGCGCTCAGCCGCAATCTCGATGCCGCATTCGGAAGCCCGCGCGCGGATCACCGTAAGCGTCGGCCCTTTGGTTTCACAGGAAGCCATTGCCTACTCCAGTCAGGTCCGGGCAGCCTCGAAGCGCGCCCAAGCTTCCTCGAACTGTGCAAGATCGAAGCCTTCCTGTCGAGCGGGCTCGAGGATCAACCTTTCGGTCGCCTGCAGCTTTTCGATCGAGGCCGCCAGTACAGGGATGATCTCCGGCGGTATGACGACGGCGCCATGCCGATCCGCATGCACGAGATCGCCCGGTGCAACCGTCATGCCAAACACCGTCACCGGCACGGCGATCGCCTCGACATGCACGAAGGCGTGGCTTGGGCCGATCGAACCGGCGATCATCGGGAAATTGGAGGGCACGTCGCCAAGGTCGCGCATGACGCCATTGGTCAGCACACCTGACAGGCCCAGCCCGCGATGTACCGTGGCGTTGATCTCGCCCCAAAAGGCACCGACGCAATGGGGGAAATCCAGATCCTCTATCACGGCGATAGATGGACCCTCACCACCCGCCATATGCCGGTAATAATCGCGGCGGCGGCTCTTGATAACGGCGGGGTCCTCGGTCGAGGCCGCTGCAGCGGCGATCTTGGCCGTGCGCGCATAACCAACAACCGACGGAGCCGTCGGCGCCGACGAAATCACCGTGCCGCGCGTGAAGGCGTTGAAGCCGCGCTTGCCCTGGGCCACCTCGATGGCGTTGCAGACGGTGGGTGTATCGACCTTGCGCAGCAAGGCCAGGAGAGCGTCGTCCAAGTCTAATCCTCCGATGCGTCAGGCTCCAGCCGAGAAATCCGGGTCGGAGCCTGTTGAAAGAATGAAAGAGCGGCGGCTTGATCGCCACCGCCTCAGGCATCTCAGCCGCGCCAGGTAAATCCGGCCTTGTCGCCGGTCGCGACGACACGGTAGAGGCTGGCCTCGCCAGTCATCGACGGCACGAGACTATGCTTCAAGCCCGGCGGCACCGCGCAGGTGTCGCCCGGCGCCAATACGGACTCGCCGCCATCCCAAGTGAGCTTCCAATGGCCGCGCATGACCATCAGCACCTCGTGGCGCTCATTGGTATATGCAGCTTCCGGGATCGATCCTCGGGTGAGCAGTTCGACCTCGAAGCCCGGCTTGTCACGCAGCAGCGCATTTTCGCCGATCACCTTAGCCGGCGCCTTGCCGGCCAGCGCCATCAGGTCCCAGTAGCGGGCGACATAGTCCCGCACGACGTCGGTCACCGGGGTTTCCGGGAAGGCCTTCAACTCCTCGTCGGTCAGGAGCGGCATCGGCTTGATGCCGTCCGGCAGGTTCTGGCCTTTCTTGCTATCATAGAGCTTGCCGTTCTCGCCGAGGATCAGGCCATGCGCCTTCGCATCCTCGATCACTTGCGGTGCCCAGATGACGCCACCACCGGCATCGTCGCCGCCAAGTATCGCCATGATTATCCCATAGTCCGTGCCGATATTCTCGAAGCCGCGGAAAATACCAGTCGGGATGTTGATGATATCGCCCTCTTCGAGCACGACCTCGCCGGCATTGCCCCAGCGGCCCCAGAAGAAGCGCCACCGACCCTTTTGGATGAAGAAGACCTCGGCTGTGCGATGCGAATGCAGCGAATTGCGGCATTTCGGCGGCTGCCCGGCCGCCCCAATGTTGAAGCCGGGTGTATCGGTTATGTGAACATGCTGGTCGGCGCTTTCGGAGACGCCGCCGCCGATGATGGTGAAGTTTTCCTTGCTATTCGAGCCCGGCGTATGGGCGTCGATGAAGGCAGTGCGGCATGGCTTCAATTCGCCGTAGCGAACGATGCGTTTTTCCAATTCCGTCTGGGAGATCTGCATTGTTCTTCCTTTCATACGTATGCAAAATTGTTACGGACAAGATTTGCCCTCGCTCCGTTACGTGCGTTCGCTATCGTGTCGCTTTTTCTTGAGTCCTCTGGGCAGTCGAGCCGCGTTGCACGAGTGCGCAGTCGAGGACAACGCGGCGCGCGGTCCCGTCGCCTTCCTTGATGCTTTGCATAAGCGACGCCACTGTTTCGACGACCATGTCGTCGACGTTCTGGCGGATAGTCGTCAGGTTATAGGCCGGCCATCGGGCTGGCGGCACGTCATCGAAGCCCACGACAGAGACATCATCCGGGATGCGCAAGCCCAACTCGAAGCGGAGCACATCCATTACAGCGAAGGCCATGTGGTCGTTGCAGACGAAGACAGCATCCGGCCGGTCTGGCCCGGAAAACATCCGCCGTGCTGCCGCCTGCGCCTCCTCATAGCGAAAATTGCCGACCTCGCGGGCGAATAGCGCGAGACCGGATGCCTGCAATCCTTCAAGAAAGCCACCCTCGCGGTCGCGCTGTGTCGAGGCTTCCTCGAAGCCGGCAATATAACCGCAGCGGGTATGGCCAAGAGACACTAACAGATCAGCCAGCGCCCGGCCACCACCACGGTTGTCGGAGGTAACGGCTGACAGGCGGATATCATCCTGCAACCGATTGAACAGCACGATCGGTACACCGGATGCGTGGCAACGCCCGGCAAGCTCTGACGACATGTTGGCGGATGCGAGCACGATACCGTCCACTTGGTAGTCGAGAATTTCCTGGGTGATCTGATCGACGTTTTCCGAGGCGATCGACGAAATGAAGACGAGCACATGATAGCCTTGGTCCTGTAGCGCCTTTGACAGGCGCTCCACCACTTCAGGATAGAAGTAGTTTTCCAGGTAAGCGACGACGAGGCCAATGATGCGGCTGCGGCCGGTGATCAGTGAGCGGGCCAGCACGTTCGGGCGGTAGCCGAGTTCGTCTGCCGCCACCTTGATCTTCTCTGCCGTCTTTTTGGAGACGGACGTGCCGGGGGTGAAATAGCGCGAGACCGCCGACTGGCTGACACCAGCCAGGCGCGCAACATCGTTCGAAGTGACCTTCTCGTTTGCCATCAGTCTGCTGTCCAACCCCCGTCGACCATCAGCGCGGTTCCCGTCACCATTGCTGCGGCATCGCCCGCAAGATAGGTGACGGCGGCCATAATGTCTTCCACATCACCGATGCGACCGAGTTTGATTTTCTCCTTTATCCACTGAACCCGTTCGGGTTTTGAGAAAGTTTGCTCGGTCAGCGGGGTGCGAATGAAGGTCGGGCAGATCGTATTGACCCGGATGCCCTTCGGACCCCATTCGATCGCCATCGATTTGGTGAAGCCCTCGACGGCATGTTTGGTGGCACTGTAGACAGCGCGATCGATGCCACCGACATGCGCCATCTGCGAGGAAATGTTGATCAGCGAGCCCCGTTGACCGGCCTCGATCAGCCCACGCGCCGCCGCGCGCGTGAGGAAATAGGCGCCACGCACGTTGAGGGAGAAGACGGCGTCGAAGTCATCCGGCGTCGTGTCGACAGCCGGGCCATGACGAGCCACGCCGGCGCTGTTGACCAGAACCTGGAACGGTCCGCCCGCCGCGACCGCAGCCTCGGTCGCCTCGACATCGGCGATATCGAGCACCAGTGCCTCAGCCGAAAAGCCTTCGGCTCGGATCGCTGCGACCGCTTCCTCAAGCTTGCCTGGCGAACGGGCAGACAGCACCACATGCGCGCCCGCTTCCGCCAAAGCAACCGCGCAGCCGAAGCCGATGCCGGAGGAAGCACCCGCCACCAGTGCGCGCTTGCCGTCGAGGCGGAAGGAGGGCGTGCGCGGGAGTTGCATTATGCAGCCGCCGCGCCATAGGGCACATTGCGGCCGCCATACCGGCGGACACGGACGTTCGCCTGTTCCGCGTGACCGACAAAGCCTTCCAGCAGGCAAAGCCGCGAGCAATAGGCGCCGATTTCGGCGGCAGCCTCATCCGTCAGGACCCTCTGATAGGAATGGGTCTTAAGGAACTTTCCGACCCACAGGCCGCCAGTATAACGCCCGGCCTTCTTCGTCGGCAGCGTATGGTTGGTGCCGATCACCTTGTCGCCATTGGCGACATTGGTGCGCGGTCCGAGGAAAAGCGCGCCGTAGGAATGCATGTTGTCCAGGAACCAGTCGTCGCGATCCGTCATCACCTGCACATGCTCGGAGGCGATATCATTGGCGACCTCCAACATTTCCTCGTAGGTATCGCAGACGATGATTTCACCATAGTCGCGCCAAGATGCGGTCGCCGTCTCCGTGGTCGGAATGATCGCAAGGATACGGTCGATCTCGGCCATGGTCTGCCGCGCCAGATTGTCCGAATTGGTCAGCAACACCGCTGGCGAATTGTAGCCGTGCTCCGCTTGGCCGATCAGGTCGGTCGCGCACATTTCGGCATCGACGGTCTCGTCGGCGATCACCATCGTTTCGGTCGGGCCAGCGAAGAGGTCGATGCCGACGCGTCCATAGAGCTGGCGCTTGGCTTCGGCGACGAACGCATTGCCGGGGCCGACCAGCATATCAACCGGCTTGATCGTCTCGGTCCCCAGCGCCATGGCGCCGACCGCCTGCATGCCGCCGAGAACATAGATTTCGTGCGCGCCGGCCTTGTGCATGGCGGCAACGATGGCCGGATGCGGCTCGCCCTTCTGCGGCGGAGCAGATGCCACGATGCGCGGCACACCGGCGACCGACGCCGTCAGCACAGACATATGGGCAGACGCCACCATCGGGAACTTGCCACCGGGAACGTAGCAGCCAACCGACTGGACCGGGATGTTTCGATGACCGAGAATGACACCGGGGAGCGTTTCGACTTCGATATCGGTCATAGAGGCGCGCTGTGCCTCCGCAAAGCGACGGATCTGCGTCTGGGCAAATTCGATATCGGCCATGTCGCGGGCAGAGACCTTTGAGACCGCGGCCTCGATTTCCGATGGGCTGAGCCGGAAGGACGGCGGGGAGAACTTGTCGAATTTTTCCGAGAGATCACGCACGGCCGCATCGCCGCGCGTCTCGATGTCCTTCAGTGTCGATTCCACGATCGCACGAACCTTTGCGTCGTCCTCGGATCGCTGTGCCTCGGGCTTGCCCCGCTTGAGATAGGTGACTGCCATGGTCTTTCTTCCCTTGGAAACTGCCGGTGCGCTGTCACGCACCGATCGTGATTTTTAGTTGGCCGGCGTCCGCGCGATCCGTACGCCAGTCTTGGCATCGAAGAGGTGGCAGATCGAAGCCGGGATCGACGCATGCACGACATCGCCGATCTGCGTCCGGTATTCCTTGCCGGACTTGATCGAGACGAGTTGATCGCCCATCCGGAAGCTCGCCATCGTCGCTTCGCCGAGCAGCTCCATCGAGTAGATGTCAGCTCCGAGTTCGCCGCCTTCCGAAACCAGCGAGGCATCCTCGGCGCGGAAGCCGAGCGTCACCGGCCCCTTTACATTGGTCTGCAGCCCCGAAATAGTAATACCAGGGCCACGGAACATGCCGTTCTGGATATCCCCGGCAACAAGGTTCATCGCCGGCGAGCCGATGAAAGAAGCGACAAAGGTGTTAGCGGGGTTATCGTAAATCTCTGTCGGTGTGCCGAGCTGCTGGATGACACCCTTGTTCATCACCACCACCCGGTCCGCCAGCGTCATCGCCTCGATCTGGTCGTGAGTGACATAGATCGTGGTGACCTTGAGGTTATGCTGCAGGTTCTTAATCTGGGCGCGCGTCGAGACACGCAATTTGGCATCGAGGTTGGACAATGGCTCGTCCATCAAAAACACGGAAGGCTGGCGGACGATGGCGCGACCGAGCGCTACGCGCTGGCGCTGGCCGCCCGAAAGCGCCGCCGGCCGGCGCTCCAGAAATTCCGTGAGCTCAACCATGCGGGCGGCTTCCATGACCTTCTCGTGATGCAATTCCTTCGCAACCTTGCGAACACGCAACGGGAACCGAATATTTTCGTAGACGGTCATGTTCGGATAAAGACCATAGCTTTGGAAGACCATCGAGATATCGCGGTCTTTCGGCTCCAGCTTGTTGACCATACGGTCGCCTAGCCAGATCTCGCCCTCGCTGATTTCCTCGAGGCCGGCGATCATGCGCATAGTCGTGGTCTTGCCGCAGCCGGAGGGGCCGAGTAGGACCAGAAATTCCTGATCAGCGATATCGAGGTTGAAATTGTCGACCCCGACGAAATTATGCCAGCGTCTCGTTACATTTTTCAGGCGGATTTCAGCCATTACGATTACCCCTTCACGGCGCCTGCGGTAAGACCGCTGACAATCTGACGTTGGAAGAACATGACCAGCACGAAGAGCGGCGCGGTCGCCGAGACAACGGCAGCGACAGCGAACATGACGTTGCCCTCCTGCTGGATCGTCCCGAGGAAGCTGGCGATCTTCGGAACCATCGTCTGGTTCGGCTGCGACAACAGCATCGCGGTCACGGCAAAGTCGTTGTATGCGAGCAGGAACGAGAACAGCCCCGTCGTAATCACTCCCGGCCACATGACGGGGATGACCACCAGGCGAAAGGCCTGGAACCGCGAGCAGCCATCGACCATCGCACTCTCGTCCAGATCCTTGGGGATCGACAGGAAGAAGGAGTGCAGCATCCACAGCGTGAACGGCTGGTTGATCGCGACCAGAACAATGATCGCGGTCGGCATATGGCCCCAGATGTTCAGTTGGAAGAACGGCAGCAGATAACCGGAAACCAGCGTGATATGCGGCATGGCACGGAACACTAGCGCCAGCATCAGCAGCCAAAAACTGTAGCGAAAGCCTGAGCGGGCCAGTGCATAGCCGCCGAGTGTACCAAATGTCAGCGAGACGACGACCACCGAAATAGTGACGATGCCCGTATTGATGACCGAGGAGAAGAAGTCGCGCAGCACCCAGGCGCCATAATAACCGTCGCCGGTAAAGGCGGAGCCGGTCTGGGCCATGGTGCGCGTGCCTTCGATGGCGAACCACCAGCTGTCGCGGGAGAAGAAGTCCTGCTCGACCTTGAAAGAGCCCCAGACCGTCCAGATGAATGGGAAGGCCGCCGTGAAGACCCACACCAGCACAAAGACTGTGGTGAGAATGGACAAGGACAAGGGCTGTTTGCGTTGTGTCACGTTCATCGCGGCGCCCTTATCGACGGTTGAATTCGCGCCAGGTGCGAACCAGCACTGGCGATAGGAGAATAATCACACCGACGATCGTCAGCATGGAGGTGGCCGCAGCGGAACCGAACAGCTGATCGACCTGACCGCGCAGGTCGTTGAAGATCGACCAGGACAGCGAGCTGGCATTGGCCTCCGCGCTGAAGCCGACGATCGGTTCGAAGACGCGGAAATTGTCCATCAGCTGAACCAGCGCCACGAAAGTGGCGAGCGGCATGAGATGCGGGATAATGACGAAACGGACACGCTCCCACCGGCTGGCGCCGTCGATCATGGCGGACTCGATCGTGTCGTGCGGCACAGTCTGCAGGCCGGCATAAAAGACGACGAAGGAGAACGGGGCGTTGTGCCAGATGCCGTAGGCGAGCAACGTGATCCAGGTTAGCATAGCAGAAGACTTCAAAGACAGGGTTGGGTCGTTGAAGATGTTTTGTAACGTAGCACCAAGAATGCCCTGCGAGGAGGCCATCCAGTACATGATCATCGCGCCCACCAGCGGCGTGACAATCATCGGCAGCAGTGAGAAGAAGATCACCGGCCCCTTGTAGAAAGGCGGGATGGCGTTAACCCCGAGCGCTATGCAGAAGCCGAGCAGCATGGCGAGCGGCGTGACCACGAACGTATAGGTCAGCGTGAAGGCGAGCGCACGGTAGAATGGCAGGTTATAGATGCGCGATAGGGCATCCTTGAACCCGGCATTGTCGGACACGATCGCGCCAATCTCGGCGACGGCCAGATGGTTGCGATCGACATATGTGCCAAAACCATTGAAGCGGCCGAGCGGCTCATCGTTGCGCAGCTTCTCGGTCGCTTCCGCATCGACGCGTGCTTCCTTTGTGCAGCCGGCAAACGGCGTACAGGTTTCCACAACGGTCACGACCCGTTCGTGCTGGACGTAGAGCGACTGTACCGCGACCGAGAAGATCGGCAGGGCGATAAAGAGCAGCATCGCGACAAGCGATGGCATGATGAAGGCAAAGAAAGCCTTGTGAGGCATGCACCCTTCTCCTTGCTCAAAATTTGATGTTGCGTTCGTCCCGCGCAAGGCCGGACATGTCGACTACAGAATCTGCAGGAGTGCTGGGCGAGCCGGCGCTCCGTTTGCAAATTACTTCAGGAAGCCGCCTTCCTTGGCAGCCGCCGTGTAGGACGCCTCGACATCCTTCAGTGCTTCCTCAGCGCTTTCGCGACCCTGCATGAACTCGGCGAGTTCCGAACCGAGCGCCGAATGCAGGAGGCCCATATAGGGCATCATCGGGTAGGGCTTGGCACCGCCATTGGCGGTCTCGAGCACGCCGACAGAGGCCGGGCCGGGCTGGTAACCCTTGGTCAGCCAAGTTGCGAGATTCGGGTTCTGTTGGCCGACTTCCGGGCGGATGCCATAGACCATGGCCCGGAAGGACGCCTCCGCATCTTCGTCGGAAATGTTCTTGGCGATAGTGAATCCGTCCCACCACAGAGCGCCGGCCGGGGTCGAGCCGCCGGCGACAACTGGTGCTGCTGACAGCACCGTGTTGTTGGCAATCTCGGCCGGCGTCTTCGCTGGATCGATCACGCCGCTTGCAAGCGAGCCCCAGCCGTTGATGATCGCGGCCTTGCCGGCGACATAGACCTTGATGATCTCGTCGGCATTATAGGTCATGTAGTCCGGGTTCATGTATTCGGTCATCGCCTTCATCGTGCCGAGCGTGGCGAGACCCTTCTCGTTGCTGATAGCCGGTGCCGCCGAGCCCGGGGCAAAGAGCTCGCCACCGTAGCCGAGATACATGTTGACGAATTCAGCCGCGAGATCCCAACCGGCCTTGTCGGAGGCTGCCAGCGGATATTCCATCAGGCCCTTTTCCTTGATCACCTTGGCAGCAGCCAGGATATCCTCATAGGACTTTGGCGGCTGCAGGCCGGCCTTTTCCAAGATGTCCTTGCGGAAGAAGAGATGCTGCGAGTTGCCCATGAACGCAATCGCCATGACCTTGCCGTCGAGCTTGATCAACTGCGTCGGCTGCAGGTCTTCGCCGTACTTGGCGACGAGTTCGTCGAGCGGACGAATAAGCCCTTCATTGAGCAGCGGTACGATCGAATTATTGGCGATGACCGCGACCGTATATTCAGCTGGATTGATCTTCAGCGCCGGAACCTGGAGATTTTTGTGCTCGGTCGTCTGGTTCGTGGTGACCTTGACGGTTGCCGAAGCGCATTTTGCGGCCTCGGCCGCGGCGAGGCGCAGAGCCTCGAAATCGTTAGAGAGAATGCGCACCGAGCCTTTCTCGATACCACAGTCCGCATTAGCAGGCAGAGCTGCCGCAAGGCTTGCGAGCGCGAGGGAAGCAGTCGATGCGAATAGAGCTGATCTTTTCATGTTCCCACTTTCTTTGTTACCGGCGCCCGCACACGGAGGCCGCTTTCTTGCTCCCGCCGTTTTTTCCCGGCTTATTTTCAAGCATCATAGTCGGACTGCATACGTATGCAAGTATTTTTGCAGGCGTATGCAAATTTATTTTGGATGGTCCCGCACCGTTGTGCAAAACGTGGATAGCGCATTGGTGCGGTATGTTTGAATGAAGGGCATTTTAACGCCATCTACGGCCGACCGGTTGAAACGACTGGCGTCTTGTGTGCTTGGGTCGATAAAGTTCAATTGTGAATCCTTCGATGGATGGGCATCCAAGGACTGTTGTCACCGCTCACCCGACCAGAAGATTATGAAATGTTTCGATTTGTTAAGACGGGCGGACTGGAGCAGATGATGACTGCGCGGGCTGTCATAGGCGCCTGTGAAGTTCCTGCCGGCCTGGGCGTAGGAAGCCGGTCACTGACGCGCAATCGGTGGGATTGTTTTGGAGTCGACTTGCTTTGAAGGAACTGGGCCTGTGCGCGCATTTTTGTAAAAGATGCGCAAAATATCATTGCTGATACGTACAGCCGTGGTGACGGTGCCAACCCATTACAAGCGGTGGCATATCCAGTCGCATGCGAGCTCCGTTTATATGACGTCGGCTGAAAACAATCCCGCCGGATGAGGGCGGGTCAATATGCATTGGCAGTGGTAATGAAGACGTTGAGGAAGCGCCTTTCCAGAGAAGGGATGCATAAGTTAGGAGTACCTGCGATTAGCGTGTAAATGAAGGCCAAATTACCCGTCCGGTACGGTCGGGAGAGAAATTTCCCGAAGCAAAAATTGGCATGCAAAAACAGAACGTCTTTTACGGATTTCAATCAAACTAAAATTCGTTTCTGCGTGCGCGAGCATTGCCATGATCCCTAAAAAAGGGATCCCGTTAACCGAAAATTTTACGTGGCACATCACTATCCACTGATACTGTTCCGCCGCTTCTGGCGTTCAAGCCGTGGAGGCATCTTTGAATACCCCTTGGCACGATCTTCTCGCCAATCTGGCCATTCTTGCTCTGCTGATTTCAGTCTGGAGCAATATTCCGTTCTCGCGCGTACAGTCGAAAATTGCCCGGGAACTGGGATTTGGCCTTCTGCTGGGAATGGGTGCCGTCACGGTGATGCTGCTACCTTTCCAGATCGAGAAGGGTATTTTTATTGACTTGCGTACCACGCTTATAGCGGTAGCCGGCTTTTTCGGCGGGCCAGTTCCGATGGTGGTCACAACGGCTCTAGCTGCAGCATTTAGAATCTATGCGGGTGGCGCGGGTACGATTGCCGGGCTGACGGGAATCACCATCGCCGCCACAGTTGGCATCATAGCTTACTTCCTGAGGAGGAAGCATCGTCCCTCAATACCCGGCATTATCGTATTTTCGGCGACCGTCGCCCTAAGTGGGTTATTAGGCTTTCTGGCCTTGCCGAGCGAAACTCTTGCGACCGTTTTATCGACAGTGCTCCTCCCTGTTACCATTGTCGTTTTCGCAGCGACCCTCATGGTTTCGCTCGCTATCGAAAACGAGATGCGCCGGCGGGAGGCGATCCTTAAAAACCACATCTACAAAGAAGTGATCGACAGTCTTCCCGATTGCTTGAACGTCAAGGATACGGACGGACGCTTCGTTCTCGCAAATCCGGCAACTGCTCAACTGATGAAGGCTGAGAATGTCGAGGCGTTGATCGGTAAGACAGACCTCGACTTCTATCCGCCTGAGATCGCTCAGAGCTTCAAGGAGGACGAGGACAAAGTCCTTAACGGTGGAACGTCTTGTGTCATTGAGCAGCATCTGACCCATCGCGACGGGTCAGAGGCATGGCTCTCGACCCTCAAGGCACCTCTCTTTAACAATGGACGGGTAACCGGCCTCATCACCCACAATCGTGACGTTACGGCAAAGAAACAGCTCGAAGAAGCGCTGGCGCTCAGTGAACACAAGTTCGCTGCTGCTCTCAAAAATATGGCCGATGGATTGGTGATGTTCGATAAGGATCTCAATCTGGTTTTCTGCAATGAGCAATACCGCGCGATGTTTCCACGAACAGCGGATCTGCGCGTCCCGGGCACGCCCGCGGCCTCTATCCTTTACGCCTCGATTGCCCGTGGCGAACTTGTCGGCATGGCGAGTGATAACGTGACGGAGTGGGTGAACGCGGCTGTCCTGAAACTGCGGCACGCCGGGACGGTACACTTTCCACTTTTCGATGGGCGGTGGATC
The DNA here is from genome assembly GCF_049897905.1 of Pararhizobium sp. PWRC1-1. Classification (NCBI taxonomy): domain Bacteria; kingdom Pseudomonadati; phylum Pseudomonadota; class Alphaproteobacteria; order Hyphomicrobiales; family Rhizobiaceae; genus Pararhizobium; species Pararhizobium sp. PWRC1-1. Next base: position 87,701 of record NZ_JAFCXE010000015.1, read on the forward strand.
GAATCTCGAACCCGCCCCGCGGCCGATGGTACATGTTTCGTGGTCTGTTCGGATATCACCAAGGCCAAGCAGAGTGAACGAGCTATGGGTGAGTTAAACTCTCGGCTCGCGGAACTGGCTGAAACAGACGGATTGACTGGACTTTTGAACAGGCGAGCATTCGATGCCGTCCTTGCAGAAGAGATTGAGCGTGTCGGGCGCGGCGAAGGGGCGTTGAGCCTCCTGATGCTCGATGTGGATCGCTTTAAAGCCTTCAACGATACATACGGTCACACGAATGGTGACGCCTGCCTGAGGTCCATCGCCGACTGCCTGCGTGCAACCGCTGGACGACCCACCGATCGTGTGGCGCGTTATGGCGGCGAGGAGATGGTTTTGATCCTCCCCAACACGCCGGAAGAAGGTGCGGTTACTTTGGCGCATAAGGTGCGCAACAGGATACGGGAACTCAACATCGCCCATACCGGCAGTGAGAAGGGCATCGTCACATCGAGTATCGGCGTCGCTACCCTTCCTAACAACACTTTTGGCCCAGATGCAGGTCGGCTTGTCATGCGCGCCGACGAGGCCCTTTATGTCGCCAAGGCTGCCGGCCGCGACCTCGTCCGGACATGGCAGCCCGCCAAGCCGACCCTTGTGACCGCCAAATTAAAGTAAGTTGACCGGTCGGGCCTCCCGCAGGTCAAGATAACACCAAATGCATGAATGCCCAACGTCCTTCGCCTCCGCCCCTCCGTGGAGCGGCTGCGACACCGCCATTCGCGCATTTTCCTGGCCCGTGGATCGGTGAAACATGGGAAGGCGGTCGCATGGATTTCGCTTTCAACAAGCGGGTTAAACCAGGACACCGCCCTTCTTTCGTCAATCCAGGCGCTGCGTAACGTCTAATCTTAGAATGCGCGCGCGCCGACGCCTAATCCTCACCTATAATGCCTCTGGCTCTTACCAGCTCTGCACGCGATACATGACGCGCCACCACGTAGCTTGAGTTTGTTTTGATAATGCAAATGAACAAATTCGGCCCAAGAGCGTTACTGAGCCATCAGTAATCTAAGTTGTCGTCTCCGCTATCTGGACATTTTATCCATATCTTATATCCCCGACTGCAATTGCTCTGATCCCCAAAAACTGGACCGTTCATAACTGGAGTTTTCCGCGGTATTTTCCCGGCTGGGAAAAGGAGCGGAAGTATGAAGGCATCGAAGTTTTCGGACGCCCAGAAGGCGTTTATTTTGAAGCAGGGCGATGACGGTGTGCCGGTGGCGGAGATCTGCCGGAAGGCGGGGATCAGCCAGGCGACGTATTTCAATTGGCGCAAGAAGTATGCGGGTCTGCTGCCCGACGAGATGCGTCGATTGAAGGCTCTGGAGGATGAGAATTCCAGACTGAAGAAGATCGTCGCGGACCTGACGTTGGACCGCGAGATGCTCCAGGACGTCATCCGGCGAAAGCTCTGAGGCCTGCCCGGCAGCGCAAGCTGATCGACGGGATGCTGGTGGATTGGGGCATATCGATCCGACGGGCCTGCAAGGTCCTGAGGTTCGACACCTCGACATACCACTACAAATCCCGCCGCACCGGACAGGCCCCGCTCGAACGACGCATCAAGGAGATTTGCGAGACACGCGTGCGGTATGGCTACCGCCGCGTTCATGTGCATTTGCGCCGAGATGGCTGGAAGATCAACATGAAGAAGACACGCAGGATTTACAGCGAGTTAGGCCTTCAGCTGCGCAACAAGCATCCGAAGCGCCGGGTCAAGGCAAAGCTTAGAGACGATCGCCAGGAGGCTGTCGGGCCGAACGATGTCTGGGCGATGGACTTCGTTCACGACCAGCTCGCGACCGGCAAGAAGCTGCGCATCCTGACCGTGGTCGACACCCACTCGCGTTACTGCCCGGCCGCCGATGCACGCTACACCTACAAAGGCGAGGATGTCGTCCAGACCCTGGAAGGCATCTGCCGGAAGACCGGCTATCCGAAGACGATCAGGGTGGACAATGGCAGCGAATTCATCTCCCGTGATCTCGACCTGTGGGCCTATGCCAACAACGTCACCCTGGACTTCTCACGACCTGGCAAACCGACTGACAACGGCTTCATCGAGGCCTTCAACAGCAAGCTCAGGTCCGAATGCCTGAACGCCCATTGGTTCCTGACCCTTGCGGATTCGCGCGAAAAGTTGGAGACTTGGCGCAGGTACTACAACGAGGAACGTCCTCACTCGGCGATCGGATATAACGTCCCGATCGCCCTGCATAATCCCGGTGGCGCAACCAGCCAGCCATCGTGATCAGAGCCGGAAAACTCCAGCTTCCGGCGGTCCAAAGTTTGGTCCCAGAGCAAGAAAACCGAAAACTCTCCCGAAAACTGGAGGGAAGATGGGTCTCAGGTCAAGAAGCAGCGCATCGAAACGTTAGTTTGTATGGCTGGTTGTCGCATAGCAGTCGTAGATGTACAGTGGACCGATCCCTGCAAGCGAGCACCCGATCTCGTCAAGCGTCACTTAGAACGCTTGACGATTTAGTGGCGACCGCATCTTTTAGTTTTAGCGCTACTTCACAGCCGAGTTTCCACCGTCGGCAAACAAAGCAGATCCCGCGACGAAACTAGACATTGAGCTGGCAAGGAACAGGGCAGCTTGGGCAATCTCTTCCGGTTGCGCTATTCGTTTCATAGCATGCAGACCTGCAGCCCATTCCTTCTGCGCTTCGTCGCCAGCCATCGCGGTATCAGAGCCGCCGGGCATAAGTGCGTTTGCCCTGAGGCCGCTGCTGGCATAGTCAGCGGTGATCCCCTTTACGAGCCCCATCAATCCGGCCTTGGACGCTGCGTAGACGCCCATGCCCGGAAGACCGACACTGGTGCCGACAAAACTTGACGTGAATATGATAGAGCCACCGCCTCTTTCCAGGAGAGCGGGGATTTGGCTGCGGCTTGCCACAAAGGCTGAGGTCAGGTTGGTCGCTAGTGTCTCCTGCCATTCTGAGAAAGTGACCTCTGCGAGTGGCTTTATTGGTCCGACTGTTGCTGCATTGTTGAAAGCAATATCCAAGCCACCGAAAACACGCACGGCGTCAGCAACCAGTTCATCGTGTGTGTCCGGTTGGCCCACATCGCCCACCACCAGGTGAACGCTCCCGCCCTGACCCCGGATAGCCTCAGCGACTTTTTCCAAGCCCCATTTACCACGAGCATTCAAGACCACGGCAGCACCTTCGGCGGCAAACAGCATCGCTGTGGCGCGGCCGATCCCTGATGATGCTCCAGTTATAATGGCGACTTTGTCTTGCAGCATTCCCATAATTCACTCCTTGTTGGGAGCTCAATCATAGGCAATGGACTAAACGCCCTGCCACCCGATTCCTGCTACACTGCCACGCTCCGCACCCCCACGGCACAAAACGCTTGCGGCTGGCGATGAAACTTTCGATCACGGTGTCTGCTTGAGTACAACGCTGCCTTAGCCGAGGCCGCCTCGTCAGTTTACTAGACCCGTGGTGCGAACCATTCCTTAGTTACTATCGCTATCACCCTAATTGGCAAGAAGGCCTTCGAGTTTCTAAAGGAAACGCTTATTGTGAACAGGGCCGTATGAAGGCTAGCGCGGAGTGTCGGCGCGGATCCTAGAATCGATCGCGATCAGGATAAAAGGCGATAGAACTGAACCTTCATAACTGTGTTGTTTGCAAAATATCCTGACGGTCTTGAAAGAAGATGAACTAACGACGCCTTGTCCGGATAAAATAGGCGCGCTGGCCAGAATCATGGTGCTCGCGATGCTTCCGGAGCTGCTTGCGGTAAGGGGGTGAAGAGCGCGATCAATCTCACGCGAAAGTGGCCGCCCGGTCAGAGCGGCCAGTGCCAGCGATCAAGCCGCAACCACGGTGCGGGCGTCATAGTCGGCAGTCCATTGCAGCGATGGCCGCTCGCCGCAACGCTCAATCCAGGCCTTAACCACGTCGCTGTCCGGCGTCGCTGCAGGGTACCAAGCAAAGGGCGAATGCAGCAGCAGATCGACAGCTGTGTATCGCTCTCCCATCAGATAGGGCCGATCCTTGAGCGCGGTTTCGAGGCGTGCCGCAAGTTCCGCCGGGCTGCGGAAGGTAAAATCCACAAAAGGATGGGAGATCTCGGCTGCCTGCATGATCAGCACAGGTTCGACCACGCCGGCATACCAGGCGAGCCAGCTGAGATACCGACCGCGCTGCGGATCGCCGGCAAGAGGCGCCATCTTTTTTTCCGGGAAGAGATCCGTCAGGTACTGAATGATCGCGATGCTCTCCCAGATGACGACGCCGTCGTGCTCGAGCAGCGGCACCTTGCCTTCCGGATGCGGGTTCTTCGGATCTTTGCGACCGCTGCCATCGCCGCGGGTGATGTCGACGATCTCGATCGCGACCTTGTCGATGGCGTGTAGTTCGCGAAGCAGGGTGACGATACGCGTCGAGCGCGAGCGGGGGGCGTGAAAGAGAGTCAGCATAGTCTGGATCCTCGGTTGCGTTCGGCAATGCGGATCTTGTACAGTCCGCCAACTGCCAGTTTCCGTCAGTAGGCTTCATCTATCCTCCAAAGTCATGGCTCGTAGTGATCGTCTGTTCCGCCTGCTCCAGGCGCTTCGCACTCTCCCCTCCCCGGTGACGGCCGCGCGCCTTGCCGAGGAGACCGGCGTGTCGTTGCGTTCGCTCTATAGGGACATCGAGAGCCTATGAATTCGCGCAAAAATGCCTTGCCCGCGTCTTCGCCTTGAAAGGATCCGAACCAGCGACACAAAGATGTTTGCAAAGGATAGCAACGACATATCTTTCTCAAACGCCAATGCCTTTGATACGGGTCTGATTTGCCCCAGGGTAAAGAACCAGACGTCCGCGCAGCAGACGGCTTGGCGCGAGGGGTTGCATCCTGAGGCCAACTCTCGTCGGAACCTAGAAATTGCTGTGCGGCATCTTTTCTTGCAGGAACCGTTCAACCATGGAGCCAATGTCGGGAAAAACAAACTTCAAACGAACTTTGCGCGAATTAACGTGGAGCGCTTTTGCCACTTGTGGGACTTGTCTTGCGCGGCGATCAGTTCTGCGCAACCGAAGGCTCGAATTGCAAACCCCATAGCCAAGACATGTTGCGGGTACCCATCGGCAACCTTGTGTGCAACCTGGACCAGCGACTTGAAATCCCACCCGATGGGGCGCATTTCTCGGGCACTCAGAATGCCATTCATCAATCCCGTGACAGCCCGATCATAACGGTCACTCCGGGGAGGCGTCACGCCTCGCTCGGAAAGCTCCGCCAAAAGCCGCTGCCAGTCTGCCTCACGCGAGACAGGTTCGGGCGTTTGCTGGTAGCGCGACATCCAGAATGCGATGATGCGCTTCCTCAGATCATCGTCTCGTCCGAGCGCTTGCTGAGCTTGGCCCTCAAGGAGCCTCGTCGCCTCACCATTGTAATCAAAGAACCAGGCAGTCTGTGTGTTGGGGTCGACCGTGAGATCCCGGAAGGCGACGATCTCCGACGCCCAGCGGTCCCTCAGCTCGCCAGCGACAAATTCCGGAATCCTGTAGTGGGCGCGAATCTGGAAGACACCACTCTGCTCGGAAAGTCTCGCCGTCTCCTCATCGACCACCAGAATGTTGGAGTTGTTGGAAAACAGCAGGTCATCGGTGGCCATCCTGCGATAGGTGGGTTCGAACCCGGCCATGACCCACACCAATAGTGCCCCTTCGTCGCGGTAGAAGGATCGCCTGCCGGTGACAACATCGAGAAATGTGGTGGACAGTTGGGCTTCGAAGGCAATCCGACCGAACGGTGTCACGGCCTGGACATCCGGTTGCCGGCGGCTTTCCCCATCGCGCGCCGAACGCCACTGGCGCTCGATTAGGATTTCACTATTTGCAGGATCGGATTGGAGGCTTCGAACAATGCGGTCTTTGATGCGCTGATGCGCCAGGCTCTCGCGCTGCCCGGCATATTTTAGCGCACGGATTTCGTCCCGCGACAATTCCGAGCGGGTGATCGACGGGCAGGACCCGTCCTCGCGCGAATGTCTAAAAAAGAATCGCTTCTGGTGTGATGCGACCAGATAGACTGGGATCGCACACAGACCGCAGCCGAACCTTGGCTTGCGGGAAAAGCTCTCGCGGATTGAGACACGTTCCGCGACCAGACGGTCATAGCGCCTCTCAGAAATAAACGTCGCAGCGTCCAGTAACTCGCCGCTCTCAAGATCGAGGATCTCGGCAATCGCTGGATTTTCCACCGCCACCGCGGGCGCAAGCGGATCAATCGTGACGTTACCGTGCATTGACGCTCCTCTTTTAAAGTCCTTTTCCAGACTACGCAGATTCGGTTGCTTTCCCGAACGCAAAATGCGCAACTCCTGAGCGTCAAAGTTACTTCAACAGGGGTGCAGATGAGCGCGTCCTTTTCCGAACGCCATGGATATCGGGAGCTGGAGCCAGAGATCACCATTCGCGAGGATGCACCCGACTTCCTGCGGTATCACATCGCGAAAACCGCACGTGACTGTCAGCTCAGCGCAACAGCAATCCGGACGATCGTCTGTGGTGTTCTGCTTGAAGCTCCCGATCCAAGTAACTGGAGTGAATATCCCAATATATGGGATGAAGTCCTCGGCCTCTTGCGCGAATGCGCGTGGTACAAGGTCTACGATGTGGCGGAGGCCCTCTGGCGCAGTTTCGAGACCCGGCCCGACAAACAGCAGCAATTCGAAGCCGAGCTCAATCGTGTCTTTCACGAAAAAGGTATAGGCTGGGAACTGAAGAACCCAGAAGGCATAGTGTTTCGAGGCGATGAGACCTTCGCAATTGCCACGCAGCAAGCCGTTGAGGCCTTTGCAGAGACTTTCTCCCACATCGGTCGGCCTTCGAACTGGATGTTCTCTGGGTGACCGTCTTTTCGGCAAAGAGCACGGGCTTCCATCGCGACCCCCGCCAGTTCCTGGAGGATAGCGATATCTCGGTGGCCGAATGATTTCGAACTACGATTGATCGCACAAACCGTGCCGATCGTATGGCAATCCTTCGTTGATTGCGGCGACAGCCCTGATCCAGGGGCTCGCAGTGGTCACCCGCAACGTCAAGGACTTCGAGGGGACCGGCGCAATTGTCATAGATCCCTGGCCGGGACGGATTAATCGAGCGTGCACTTCCGTTCCAAAAAATTTGGCCAAACCGCACAACCCGTCGATGCTGTTTTATGTCCGGTAACCTTCCATTACCGGACATATGATGATAGCGTCCCAAATCATGCAAAATCCCCCGGCAGACACGCCCAAAATCGACCATTTTGCCGAGCACGATCCTTCCGAGGGTGTCGATCTCGTCATCGAAAGCGGCGCTTCACCTCCTTCGGCGCGGCTGGAATCCCTCGTTGCGACCGCCACAGCCTACGCCAACGCCGCCAGTTCCGAGAATACCCGCAGCGCCTACGCCAAGGACTGGCGGCATTTCACTGCCTGGTGCCGCCAAGAAGGTTTTGACCCGCTGCCACCCTCAAGCCAGGTCATCGGCCTCTACATCGGCGCCTGCGCTTCAGGCGGTGTCTTTGACACCGCGGCCGGCAATAACAAGCGCGGGATCCCTCCCCTCTCCGTCGCGACAATCGAACGGCGTCTCTCCGGCCTGGCCTGGAGCTTTACCCAGCGTGGCCAGCCAATGGATCGTTCCGACCGGCATATTGCAACGGTCCTCGCCGGCATTCGCCGAAAGCACGGAAAGCCGCCGCGGCAGAAAGAGGCCGTGCTTGGCGACGACATCAAGGCGATGGTCGATACGCTCGGCCATGATCTGAGGGGGCTGCGCGACCGGGCTATCCTGCTGCTGGGCTTTTCCGGCGGTCTGCGGCGCTCCGAGCTCGTCGGCCTCGACATCGTTCGCGACGACAAGAGCGACGGCCAAGGCTGGATCGAGATTTTTCCCGACCAGGGCGTTCTGGTGACGCTGCGCGGCAAGACCGGATGGCGCGAGGTCGAGGTCGGTCGCGGCGCTTCCGACCAGACCTGCCCCGTTGCTGCCCTTGAAAGCTGGATTCGCTTCGGCCGAATCGCCAGAGGCGCCCTCTTCCGGCGCATCTTCAAGGACAACAAGACTGTCGACGTCGAACGGCTTTCCGACAAGCATGTCGCTCGCCTGGTCAAACAGACGGCACTCGCCGCCGGCGTCCGCTCCGATCTTCCAGAACGAGAACGGGCGCTGCTGTTTTCAGGTCATTCGCTGCGCGCCGGCCTTGCCTCATCGGCCGACATTGAGGAGCGCTACGTTCAGAAACAGTTGGGCCATGCGTCGGCCGAGATGACGCGCAAATATCAGCGGCGGCGCGATCGCTTCCGCACCAATCTTACCAAGGCGTCGGGGCTTTAAAGTCCCCTCCCCTGCCGCTGTGATGAAACCGTTAGGTCAAAAGTACGAGTTGGATTTTCAGCTTAGCGCTTCAATTGAAATCGGGAAGTAAAAGCCACAGGAGTGCCGAACAACGCGCGATGGCCGACCAAATGCGACAGATTTGTTGGCGCCGGTTTCAGGCCCTTTCCTCTTGAATGGGAAAGCGGGCTCTTTTGCAAATCGACGGCCAACTCAAGTGGATGACGATGATATGATGGGGTTTCCCGCGCGCCTAGGTTCCGAAAAGACGGCGATCCCAGTACACCGGCTGGTGCAGACTGGCGCTGATCATTGCGAACTCCGGATGGGCCGGATTGATCAATACATTATGATCGAGCCTGGCCACGACGCTCGGCACCAAGAGGATGGCGCTGCGCCGTTCGGAACACCACCGTTCACCAAATTCCTTGCTGACCGTCGCCGGCATGCTGTCCCATCCCGGTAGCGCCGGCGGAGAAAAGACCTCGTAGGACAAGCCGAGGGGAAGCGTTATCTCGACGTAGTGCTGGTTCGGTGGCAGTCGGCCGCTACCGTGCACCAGTTTCTCGAGCAACGCCGTGGAATAGTGATCACTGGTGTAGATTAAAGGACTGCCTGGCGTGTTCCACCGGCCCGGCGCTATCGTGGAGCCGGTTGCGTCAAAAATAGGATAGGCGCCACCGGGATCGCCAATCCTGAAGCTGGTCAATGTTCGGTCGAGAACCTGCGCTGTCACGCAGCACTGCCATATTTCAGACTTCCAAGAACGTCGAGAACAAGCTCCGCACCGATCTCACTCTGAATAACGACGTCGATGGGGCGTCTGTCCTCCAGCATAGGGTGGGAGCGAAACAGGAAATCCCGAGCCTCCTCTTCCGTTTGCCAGACATCCAACGCCAGGCTCCAGACGCGAGCTACCCGCGCAAGACGCGTGCCCTCGTCCGAAGACAGACGCAGCGCGGTCTTGCGCCTCTCATAGGTAGCCTTCGCAATTAATCGATATTTGAACTGCGCATCGCTCGGTGCGAGAAGGTGAGCAACTCGCTCGAGGGCGCCGATTGGCAATCCGTCCTCGATTCGGGACATCAATCCAAACGGGGAACGCGAAGCGATCTCCTTTGCCGGAAGGCCCAGCACATCGGCTACACCTGAGAATGCGAGCATCATCTCTTCCTTTTTCAGTTGAGGCGAAATATAGCCTCACATGAGGCAGATAGCAAGCAGAAATGAGCCCCCTCGGAAGACGTCTCGTTCGCAGGGACTTCGGCTGACCTTTTCCGGTTGGCACACTCTGATACGTTGGCGTGATCCCCTTCTCGCCGACGGTAAAAGAGTGGCCGGGATCGACCCGACGCCTTATCGCTATATCAAAATCGCAGGCGTTTCAGGCCTGCAAATTATCGGCCGACATCTTGCCGGACTTGCGGTCCTTCACCAATTCATAGGTGATCTTCTGTCCATCGTTCAATCCACGCATACCAGCCCGCTCCACCGCCGACACGTGGACAAACACATCAGTGCCGCCGTCGTCAGGCTGGATGAACCCAAAACCCTTCGTTGCGTTGAACCACTTTACCGTACCTGTAGCCATCTCGGCTTTCTCCCATTGTTCTCTTCAGATGAAGGGCCGCTGGCTCTTCGCAGCAAGCATAGGTAGCTAGGCCAAAAAAGCAAAGAAGCTTTCTGGCTTACATGAAATTCCCCAGGGCTCGGGTCCAAGTCGATGAGGCGCAGTTACGGATAACCCTCGCGGACGCAGAACTACAACGCGAGGCAGCACACACTAACTTCGCATGGTGAACGAAAGGTAAAAAATGTGAAGGATCGGCAGGTCGGTTGAAACTGGCGGATACGGAACCTTCTCCCCTTTTCTCCAATAGCCGGCCCCGGCATTGGTGTATTGTCTCACTGACTTCAGACAAGCGAGCCATTTCACGCAAACCGACTTTCAAATGGGGCATTGCAATAACCCGGAAGGCTCACATTCTGTGTATGCCACTGGAGCTGAGAAAGACCCATGAAACCCGTGACCGATTTCCTCATTGAGGGGCGACTGATGCACCCCTTACAATCCTGCTGGCGCATGGTGCCGGCGCCCCGATGGACTCAAAGTCCATGACTGCAGCCACGGCCGCGCTTGTTGCAATCGGCTTTCGCGTCGCCCGCTTCGAATTCGACTATATGGCGTCACGCAGAACATCCGTTTCGAGGAAGCCGCCGCCAAAGGCAGAAAAGCTGATCCCCGAGTATCGCTCTGCCATCGAGTCGCTTGACGTCCAAGGGCCACTTATCATCGGCGGTAAGTCGATGGGTGGCCGCGTGGCCAGCATGATCGCCGACGAGTTCCATGCCTCAGACAAAATCGTCGGCTTGCTTTGCCTCGGCTATCCATTCCATCCTCCTGGCTAGCCTTTGAGCCTTCGAACACAGCACCTCGAAACAATTCAGACACCCACGCTGATCTGCCAGGGCAAGAGGGACGAATTCGGAAATGGTAAGGAGATTTCAAACTACACCTTATCCGATCGGATCGACATCTTCTGGCTCGAAGACGGGGACCACGACCTCAAGCCGCGCAAAACTGTTTCGGGGTCCACGGTATCAGATCATCTCGCCTCGATGGCAACGGCGGTGAAGCGATGGACTGAGGCATTGGATGCCTGAGCGAGGTCCACAGCGCTACCCGCAGGCGGCGGACTCGCCGTGCACCGTAGGCCATGATCCTACCTAACCCGTCTGCCGTTCAGCGCTGCCATTGGCCCGAACCAGCGCCATCAGCATCGGACCGAGCGAGAACTCACGCTTCTCGGCTCGCCGTGACAGATCCCGTAAATATCCACCAGCCGAGTTGATGTGGCCTCCCCGCTCAAGGATGCAGGCGATCGCCGCCGCCGCCATTTCAGGACCCATGGTGTCGCAGGCATCCTGATACGCCGACGGGCTCACCCCCAGCATTGATCGGACCGTAATCGCCGCCGACATCAGTTCGCGCCAACTGCTGATCGTCCCGTTAGGCCCATACATAGTCACTTCCGGGCAGGCCCTCAGCACCAAGCCAAGTGGGAACGCCTTGATCGCCTCGTTCGACTGCCTGATGGCTTGACTGGATTTTCCGCCCTGCTCTTCTTCGGAGCTAGGTTCAGATTCATTGATGGATTCGGTATTTGAATTCTGTATGTGCTGACGCTCTACGTCATCATTGGTGTCGGATTTTTCTGAATTTAACTGATTTTCCAGAGCGTTGAGCGTCTCTTCGAGCAACATCGACAGTTCATCGAGAATGCCACTCAGAGCCTCAGCTGTTCGCGCTTTGGCGATTTGAGCCACAACTCCAACATAATGGGCTTCAATCTTCCCCCAGTCGCCTGATGCGCCCTCTTCCATTGCAGCGGTGAGTATCTTTCGAATATCGCGCCGGCAAAGCGAAATCTTCTCCTTGATGACTTTCAAGTGTTGCCGATCCGAAGCGGCCTGCTGAGCCAAGCGAGCGAGTTCCTCTGATCTGGCCAAGAGCGGCGCCAGGCTGAACCCAAAGGCATCTTGAAGGTCGCCTGAGCGATCCTTCCGGGCGTATCTCTTGCCGTTCGGGCTATCCTTGCGATGGATTATGCCGGCATTCACGAGAACCGCCAGGTTTTCGCGAAGCGTCGTCCCTGCTATCCCATTGGCGCGGGTGGAGAGCTGCGCATTCGATGGAAAAACCACAAGCTTGTTCCCATCGACAAGGTTCGTCTCCGGATAGAACGACAGCAGCGCGTTGAGGACTGACAAGGCACGGTCCCTCAGCCCCAGGAACGCACGTGCCTCACAGACGTCCCGATAGATCCTCCACTTATCAACTGATTTGCCTGGCTTGATGTCGGCCGATTCGATTTGGCCTTTTATCAAGGCAAGCGTCATTGGCCGCCGCCCAAAGGGCGTCGTCACACTTCCCGTCTGCATTTTTCTTCACCTTTCAGAAGGCAAAAGAAGTCCGCTCGCTCAAAAGACGCCAAAGACTCTTGACTGTGATTCGGGGAAATGCGATTCTCACGTTGCTACACGATGAGGAAGGCTTCCACGACGGCGACGTTTGGGGGCCTTTTTCTTTTGCGGTTCAGTCTCCTGTTCGCTGGGTTTCATTTCGTTGGAAGTCCTCGTAGAGATCTTCCAACCGTTCAGATAAAAAGGCACCGAAGCGCGACGCGTCCTTCGACTTGAGCGACAGCGTAAAAGCCCGGCCCGCATCCTTGGTCGAAACCACCACGGCCTTTTCCGCTAGACCCCAGGATTTCTCCAAAGGCTTGCTAGACTTTGATTGGGGTCTTTTGAATTGCTTCAAATGCGCAAGGAGCGCGTTGAAGCGTCCGTCAGCTGCAATCCCTTTGAAAGTATCGCTGGCGACATACTCGACCGCCCAATTGGCGCGGGCAGGATCCGTGACCAGTTTTTTGACATCTTCCCACCGATCACGACCGACGCCTTTTGCCGAGCCCACTGCGTCCAAAATGGCTTCGGGAATGGTGTCTGCGACGGACAACATGCGCGACAACAGGGTATCGTCGACCGTCAATGCAGTCTTGATGGTGTCTTTTTTCATGCCGCTATTGCCGAGCTTTCTGGCAAACAGTGATTTCTCAATAAACGAGAGATTGGCGCGGGCGGTATTTTCCTGTCCCTGCGCGATGACATGAGCAATGTCTTCAAGCGGTTTGACGACTGCGCGTACCTTGATGCCGAGCTCTTTCGCTGCACGAGCCCGTCGATGGCCGTACACGATCATGTATCGGTTCGGCTCATCCGGGTGAGGGCGAACCAGGATAGGTGATGACTGACCTGCCTGCTTGATCGCTTCCATCAGGCCCGCGAACTCTTCCTCGTTATCGCTTATCCTGTCGGCAAAGGCCGAGGCGTCGAGCATGTCGGGATCCAACTTGACGATCGTCTCTCCCTCGAGAACGCGCATCGAGTTCTCTGCCATCTCATCGAGAGATTGCATCATCGAACGCGAAGCACCGCGCCTTGCATAGTCGGCCCGTGCTTCCGAGGGGTTACCATCGATCGTTTTTTGGGTCGGCGAAGAGCTAACGCTCGTCAGCAAATGCTTCCTAGCCATTATCACCTCTCAACTTCCGCTCATCATCCTGATTTCTATGTGAAAATTGCCATTCTGCACGGCTGTCAAGAAAATCGATCATTTTCGGCCCCACGCTTTATGCACAAGAGCGGTGATTTCCTTGTTCACGCCGTTCAAACACTCCATCGCACGATCGTAGGTAGACCGGGTGAATTGGCTCCGTTCAACTTCGTAGAGGGTTTGCTTGGTGATGCCTGCGTCGGAAACCGCCGTCGACTTCACCATCTGGTTCTGAAGCATCCGCTTGTTGAACATGGCTTGCATGAATCCGACCATCTGGGCCTGCGGCCCATCGGTCGGCTCATAGCGGGTGACGAGGTAGCGGAACCACTTCAGCCGAACAATCGCTCCAGCGCTTTTGATGGATTGCAGAATCCCGCCGAGCATCAGCAGAAACTGGCTCATCGACATGATATCGAGCATCTGCGGATGGACAGTGATCAGTACCGAGGTCGATGCAGTCAGCGCGGTCAGGGTGAGATAGCCGAGCTGTGGTGGGCAGTCGATCACGACGATGTCGTAGCGGTCATCAACCTCCCTGAGAGCCATAGAGATGCGGGTGAAGAACATCCGGCCTTCAGGCGAACTCTTGTCCGAGGCAGCGAGCGGCGTCTCATATTCATATTCCTGGAGCTCAAGGTTCGCTGGAATAATGTCTAGGCCTGGGAAATTCGTGGGCTGAATAACCTCCTTGATTGACTTGCGCTGATCGTCATAGCGCAACGCCTCGAAGAGAGATGGGTTCTTGTCGAGCTCCGGCTGTATCCCATGCAAGGCTGTTAGTGACGCCTGGGGATCGAGGTCGATGGCTAGAACGCGATGTCCTGTCAGGGCAAGGTACTGCGCCAGGTGCGCCGCTGTGGTCGTCTTACCGCTTCCGCCCTTGAAGTTCACAACGGATATGACTTGCAGCGCTTCACCCGGCCGCCGGTGCGGAACGTATCGCTTGAAATCCGATCTCCCATGCTTGTCGAGAAACTGCCTCAGCTCAAGCATTTGCTCCGCGGTATACGAGCGGCGGCCTGACCCCGTCACCTCAGGCACAGGGCCTTTCCCTTCAAGGTGAAGCTTCTTGATGTGATTCTGTGATACACCGATATAGTCGGCAACTTCGACAGACGAGAACAGGCGCAGGCCCTTCTCCGCGTTGGGCGGATATTGCTCAAGGCGGAGCATGTTGAGCTTGTCGGAAATGAGCTCACCCTGCTCAAGGATCTCCTCGTCGAAGTCCTTGTCATCGCTGATGTTCAAGTTCGCCATCACGTCCAATTTCGCCGCCACCTTAAGAATAACGCTTTTCCGAGGCACTTCACCTCTAAAGCGTGATTACTATGGGCGATTCTCTCGACCCGGCAAGGGCTTTTTGGTTAATGGTTGGTTAACAGCTTCAAAGAATCAATGGCCGCGTGCCCACACCAATTCGCATATTATTCTGTCTTTTCAGGTAGATGAAGTGGGTGAACGCTTAACTTCCCACTGCAGTTTCACTCCCAAATTTGGGAGCCCTCTCCACATGAATCATCGTCGAGGCTCCCCGTCCGAGATGGGGAAACCGCTGGGAACCCCGAATCGTAGTCCTAAATTTGGGACTATTCCTCGTTCGCACCGGCATGCAGTTCTGCTTCACCTGACACCAGTGGAGTTGTCACATGAAGGTCATTGCACTTAGCAACCCTGCATCTTGCGAAGACGTTTTGCTGCTGAACGACATGCACAGGCTCCGGTCCGAGATTTTCGGATCCCGCCTTTCCTGGAATGTCACGGTGCGAGATGGTCGTGAATATGACGAGTTCGATAATCTTCAACCGACCTACATTCTGACTGTCGCCGGAAGCTCTCGCGTCGTTGGCTGCGCACGGCTGCTCCCGGCAATCGGGCCTACCATGCTGGAGCGTACCTTCCCCCAGCTTCTCGCGTCTGGAACCCTCAACGCTCATCCAGCAATGGTCGAGAGCTCTCGCTTCTGTGTCGACACGACGTTACGCGAGAGGAGAGGGGAGGGGTCACTTCACGACATTACCTTGATGATGTTCGCCGGCATCATCGAGTGGTGCTTACTCTACGGCTATCGCGAGATCGCGACAGCGACCGACGTCCGATTTGAGCGACTGCTCCTCCGTGCCGGATGGCCCATGTCCCGTCTTGGTGAGCCAAAAATGATCAACGAGACGAACAGCGTCGCCGGCCTCCTGGCGGCCGACCAGGCGAGTTTCGACCGCGTCAAGCCGCCGAGCTATCGCTCCGATTTCCACCTGTCCAAGGTAAGTGCAGCTTAGGAGAAGCCCATGCCCCATTTACTCTCACTTCCGCGGCTGGTTCGTAAACTCCAGGACGCCCTCGGGGAGAGGCTGTGCGTTGCGCTCGATGATCCAACGGTCGTTGAGATCATGCTCAATCCTGATGGCAGGCTCTACATCGAGCGACTGGGGCACGGTATGGCCCCCGCGGGCGAGATGAGCAGAGGTGCTGCCGAGATCGTCATTGGGAGCGTGGCGCATGTCCTCAATTCCGTGGTCGATGATGACAGGCCGATCGTTTCTGGAGAAATCCCGATTGGAGGGCACCGCTTCGAGGGGCTTCTTCCGCCTATCGTTTCCGCCCCATCCTTCACCATCCGACGCCGGGCGTCCCGGCTCATACCGCTCGATGACTACGTCAGCAAAAAGGTGATGACGCCCCATCAAGCCTCCGTCATTCGAAATGCGATCACCTCACGGCTCAATATCGTCGTGTCCGGCGGAACCGGTTCGGGAAAGACGACGCTTGCGAATGCGGTGATTGCCCAAATCGTGGAATCAGCCCCTGAAGACCGGCTTGTCATCCTCGAAGACACAGCCGAGATCCAATGCGCTGCAGATAACGCCGTGGCGCTGCGTACCAGCGATACCGTTGATATGGCCAAGCTGCTCAAGAGCACGATGCGGTTGAGACCGGATCGCATCATCGTTGGCGAGGTGCGGGATGGCGCGGCCTTGACCCTCCTGAAAGCGTGGAACACCGGCCATCCAGGTGGGGTGACCACCATTCATTCCAACTCCGCGCGATCAGCGTTGCAGCGCCTCGAGCAGCTGACGGCCGAAGTCAGCCAACAGCCGATGCAGGCCGTGATCGGCGACGCAGTGGATCTAATCATCTCGATCGAGCGAACGGGGAAGGGACGGCGGGTAACCGACATCCTTCATGTCGAGCGATTCAGTGCTGGCCAATACCAGATCCAATCCTACGCCCAGGAGGCAGAACAAAATGCAGCATAACACGGCACCCAAGATCGTTGGCATCGTGCTCCTGTGGATTGTGGCGTCGGTATCACCGGCATTGGCAAGTTCGGGGGGCGGCCTTCCGTGGGAGGGACCGCTCCAGCAGATCCAGGAGTCGATCACGGGACCGGTGGCTGGCTTCATCGCTCTGGCGGCCGTCGCGATCGCCGGCGGAATGTTGATCTTCGGCGGCGAGCTCAATGATTTCGCGCGACGTCTCATGTACGTCGTCCTCGTCGCCGGCATCCTGCTCGGTGCAACGCAGATCGTCGGCCTGTTCGGAGCAACGGGCGCGTCCATCGGATCTGTCACGGAACCCGCGCCAAATTTTTTCTCGGAGAGGGGAGGGGAGGGGAGGTAGAACATGGCTGACACAGTTCCCCGCCTGCAGCGCAATCGCATCCACCGGGCGCTGTCGCGACCCAACCTGTTGATGGGCGCAGATCGTGAACTGGTGCTGATCACCGGGCTTGCGGCCATCATCCTGATCTTCGTGGTGCTCACCGTCTCCTCGGCGCTGTTTGGCATTACCGTGTGGATCGTTGTCGTGGCTGCTTTGCGGATGATGGCCAAGGCCGACCCGATGTTGCGCCGGGTCTACATCCGGCACATCTCCTACAAGCCCACCTATCGGGCGACCTCCACCCCATGGCGCAGATATTGAGGAGACTTTGATGGTCGCACTTCGCGCCTTCAGGCAATCTGGGCCATCCTTTGCGGATCTGGTGCCCTATGCCGGGCTTGTTGACAATGGCATCATCCTTCTCAAGGATGGCTCGCTGATGGCCGGCTGGTACTTCGCCGGCCCTGACTCCGAAAGTTCGACCGATCTCGAACGCAACGAGGTTTCACGCCAGATCAACACCATCCTCTCCCGGTTGGGATCGGGATGGATGATCCAGGTCGAGGCGGTGCGGGTATCAACGGTCGATTATACGTCGGCCAGCGCATCGCATTTCCCAGATCCAGTGACCCGCGCCATCGATCTTGAGCGACGGACCCACTTCGAACGTGAGCAGGGCCACTTCGAAAGTCGCCATGCCATTATCCTGACCTACCGTCCGACCGAGCAACGCCGCTCCAGCCTCAGCAAATACATCTATTCCGATGAGACGAGCCGGACGCAGTCCTATGCGGATACGGTGCTGTTTGTCTTCAGGAACGCAATCCGGGAAGTCGAGCAATATCTCGCCAACACGATCTCCATCCGGCGCATGGCCACGCGAGAGACGCGAGAGCGGGGCGGCACGAGGGTTGCGCGCTATGATGAACTCATGCAGTTCATCCGCTTCTGCATCACCAGTGACAACCATCCAATCCGACTGCCGGATATTCCGATGTACCTTGACTGGGTCGCAACCGCCGAGCTGCAGCACGGCGTGACGCCGACGATCGATAACAAGTTCCTTGCCGTTGTCGCCATCGATGGCCTGCCGGCAGAAAGCTGGCCTGGCATTCTGGGCAGTCTCGATCTGATGCCGATGACCTACCGCTGGTCATCCCGGTTCATCTTCCTCGACGCCGAGGAAGCGAAGGCACGCCTCGAGCGCACGCGCAAGAAGTGGCAGCAGAAGGTCCGGCCGTTCTTCGATCAGCTCTTCCAGACGCAGAGCCGGTCGATCGACCAGGATGCCATGACGATGGTTGCCGAAACCGAGGACGCGATCGCAGAGGCGTCCTCTCAACTCGTCGCCTATGGCTACTACACACCGGTCGTGGTGCTGTTCGACGAGGACAGCGAACGTCTGAAAGAGAAGACCGAGGCAATCCGTCGTCTGATCCAGGCGGAAGGTTTCGGCGCACGCATCGAGACCCTCAATGCCACGGACGCCTATCTCGGTAGCCTGCCCGGCAATTGGTACTGCAATGTCCGTGAGCCATTGATCAACACCCGCAACCTGTCCGACCTCGTGCCGCTGAACTCGGTCTGGTCGGGAAGCCCAAACGCGCCATGTCCGTTCTATCCGCCGGCATCTCCGCCGCTGATGCAGGTCGCTTCCGGCTCCACACCCTTCAGGTTGAACCTGCATGTCGACGACGTCGGTCACACGCTGGTGTTCGGCCCGACGGGGTCCGGCAAGTCGACCCTGCTGGCGCTGATCGCGGCACAATTTCGCCGTTACGAAAACGCACAGATCTTTGCCTTCGACAAGGGACAGTCGATGCTGCCGCTGACACTTGCAGCCGGCGGCGATCACTATGACGTCGGCGCCGGGGACGGTGAGGGGAGGGACTTGGCATTCTGCCCGCTCTCGGAGCTCGCGACGGACGGAGACCGGGCCTGGGCATCGGAATGGATAGAGACCCTCGTGGCTTTACAGGGCGTCACCATCACCCCGGACCAACGCAATGCAATCTCCCGGCAAATCGGCCTGATGGCAAGCGCGCCCGGCCGCTCGATGTCCGATTTCGTCAGTGGCGTGCAGCTTCGCGAGATCAAGGACGCACTGCACCATTACACAATTGATGGACCGATGGGCCAATTGCTCGATGCAGAGACGGACGGGCTGTCGCTCGGGTTGTTCCAGACATTCGAGATCGAGCAACTGATGAACATGGGCGAGCGCAATCTCGTCCCCGTCCTCACCTATCTCTTCCGGAGGATCGAAAAACGGCTCACCGGCGCGCCGAGCCTGATCATCCTCGACGAGGCCTGGCTGATGCTTGGCCATCCAGTGTTTCGCGACAAGATCAGGGAATGGTTGAAAGTGCTGCGCAAGGCCAATTGCGCAGTGCTGTTGGCAACGCAGTCCATCTCCGACGCCGAGCGTTCCGGCATCATCGACGTGCTGAAGGAAAGCTGCCCGACGAGAATCTGCTTGCCGAATGGCGCCGCACGAGAGCCGGGCACGCGGGAATTCTATGAGCGGATCGGCTTCAACGAGCGCCAAATCGAGATCATCGCAACCGCCATCCCAAAGCGGGAATATTACGTCGCCTCGCCGGAAGGCCGGCGCCTGTTCGACATGGCACTCGGTCCGCTGACGCTCTCCTTCGTTGGAGCAACCGGCAAAGAGGATCTCAAGCGCATTCGCACCCTTCAATCCGAACACGGTCCTGAATGGCCCATCCATTGGCTCCAGACGAGAGGAATTGACGATGCCGCATCCCTTCTCACACAAGACTAAACTGGTCGCAGCGGCACTGCTGGCGGCCTTGCTCCCCGGCATATCCGTGGCAGGCAGCGCGACCGGCGAAGCGACGGAGTTCACACAGCTCGCCAACAATGCCGAGTTGATCAATCTCCTGGAAAAGTCCGGTGTTCAGGTCGAAAACCAGCTCACCCAGATCAGTCAACTGGCCGAGCAAATCCAGAACCAGCTGAAAATCTACGACAACATGCTGCAGAACACCGCGCAGCTTCCAAACCAAATCTGGGGTCAGGTTGAGGGTGATCTGAAGAAGCTGCAGAGCGTTGTGTCGCAAGGGGAGGGGATCGCCTTCTCCATGGGCAACGCCGACGACGTGTTGAATCAGCGCTTCCAGAGCTTTGCCGACCTGAAATCGAACCTGCCAAACGGCGAAACCTTCTCGTCAAGCTACCAGAGCTGGTCCGACACCAATCGCGATACTATTGCCGGAACATTGAGGGCGGCCAACCTCACCGCCGATCAGTTTTCAAGCGAGGAAGCCACCATGGGTTCGCTCCGATCGATGTCCGAGACATCCGACGGCCAGATGAAGGCGTTGCAGGTCGGCCATCAGATTGCCGCCCAGCAGGTCGCCCAGATGCAGAAGCTCCGCGGTCTCGTCTCCCAGCAAATGACAATGATGGGGACCTGGTACCAGTCAGAACAGACGGACAAGGATCTGGCGCAAGCGCGGCGTGAGAAGTTTTTCGCCGCTGACGTCAAAGCCATTCCCGAAGGCCAGAAGATGGAGCCGCGCTGGTGAGCCGCTTGACGACCATCATTCTGGTCATCGGCGCCATCAGCCTCACGTCCGCGGCGACCTATTGGTTTGTGACGCCCCCCAGCGACGCTGCCGCCGATGCTTTGAGGGAAGACCAGCGCCACCATCGGGAAAAGTTCTTCAAAGCCCCCGAGGAGAAACCGCTTGTGGGGCAGGAGATGCGGCCGCGATGGTAATCAACTTCCACCTCTTGTACCGCTCGACATTGCTAGCGGCGCTACTGATATTTGTCGCGTCGACGGCGCTTGCGCAGCAGGGGCAGGTCCTGACCGAACTGGAAAACCAGGTCGTCACCGCCGCGCGTGGTTGGGAAACGACCGTGATGGAAGCGGCACGATCGCTGTTTTGGATCCTGGCTGGGATTGAAATCGGCATCGCGGCCGTTTGGCTCGCAATTCAAGCTGCCTCTTTAGACAGCTGGTTTGCCGAATTGGTTCGCCGGATCATGTTCGTCGGCCTCTTTGCTTTCATCCTCGATCGCGGACCGGCCTTTGCAAAGGCGGTGGTGGACAGTCTTTTCCAGATTGGAGCTGGTGGTGGAACCGCGTCCCCTTCTGCTGTCTTCGATGCCGGTATTCGTGTGGCTGCCCAGATGTCGAAACAAGCCCAATTCGGATTGTTTGAAGACAATGCTTTAGCCATCGCGGCGGTCTTCGCAATGGTGGTAGTCGTCATCGCATTTTCTCTCGTCGCGGCGATTTTCGTTGCCGTCATGGTCGAGATGTATGTTGGGCTTCTGGCTGGTATGATCATGCTTGGTCTTGGCGGCTCATCTTTCACGAAGGACTTTGCCGTTCGATATCTCGTCTACGCGTTTTCGGTCGGCATGAAACTCATGGCGTTGGTGATGATCGCCCGGATCGGTTCGGACGTCCTTCTGGGACTGGCGACAGCTCCGACGGCAGATGAGGAACAGTTCATCACCTCACTCGCAATCGCTGGCATCTCCGTCGTGGTGTTCATTGTCGCCATGTATGTGCCAAACATTATGCAAGGTGTCGTCCAGGGCGCCTCCGTTAGCGGCGGCATGGAGGCAATCCGCCACGGCGGGCAGGCTGCCTCGTTTGCGGCCGGCGTAGGCTTCCTGGCTGCCGGTGGAGCGGCGGCAGGCATGGTCGCTGCCAGCACCGCGCGTGCGGCCGGCTCCTCGGCGGTTGGTTCCGCGTTGAAGGGTGTGACATCCGGCGGCTGGGCAACCGGTAAGGCAGCTGGATCTGCCGCCAAGGAAAAGGCGATCGGCTCTCCTGGCGCCTATGCGGGATCGATCATGGGCCTTGCGAACGCAAAGTTGGATCAGGCCTCCGGTGCCGGCTCAAGAAAAGCACCTTCGCCGCATCGCGACGACAACAAATGACATAGAGGGATTTGACGAATGGCAGTGCGACATCCGCCTGACAATCCGTACCTTGCCGCCCGGCAGGAATGGAACGAACGATACGGCTCCTATGTGAAGGCCGCGGCAGCCTGGCGGATCATGGGCATGACCAGCCTCATCATGGCGGTCATCGGTTTTTCCTACGCACTTTTTCAGAGCTCGCAAGTGAAGCTCGTCCCCTACATCGTCGAGGTCGACAAGCTGGGCACCTCGGTCAGTTCGGGTTTTCCTCAACAGATCGAGTATGCCGACCCGCGCGTCGTGCGTGCCACGCTTGGCAGTTTCGTGACGAGCTTCCGGTCTGTCAGCCCGGATGCCGTGGTGCAGAAGCAATATATCGATCGGACCTATGCGCTTTTGCGCACGTCGGATCCCTCGACCGAAAAGGTGAACGCCTGGTTCCGCGGAAACTCGCCGTTCGAGAAGGCAAAAAACGCGACGATCGCAATCGAGGTCAACAACATCGTCGCCCTGTCGAACCAGTCCTATCAGATCGACTGGACCGAGTTCGAACGTGACCGCAAAGGCAAAGAGACGGGTCTGCGGCGATTCCGCGGGATCGCGACTGTCACACTGACGGCACCGCAGGACGAAAGCGTCATCCGCCTCAATCCAATCGGTCTTTACCTTCGAGACTTTGACTGGACGGCACAGCTTTGAGGAGCCCGAAGCACCACATGAAGAATACATTTAATTTGGTTTGGGCAGGTGGTGGCCGCGCCCCATGCGCCCTACTCATCGCAGCCGCTTTATTGTCGAGCGGAACGGTTTTCGCGCAAAACATGACGTCCAACGAAGCCAAGGGCACTGGTATTTCCGGCAAATGGCGCGGCAGCGCCGGCCTTGTGACCAAAGGGGCGGACGGAAAAGTGATCTTTCTGTTTGGAGAAATCCAGCCATCGGTGGTGTGCTCGCCTTTGCAGGTCTGCGACATCGAGCTGCAGGGTGGCGAGGTTGTCCGCGACGTCCTTGTCGGCGACACGGTTCGATGGAAGGTGGAACCGGCCACATCGGGTGCCGCAGGCGGCCAGGCGATCCACCTGATCGTCAAGCCGTCCGAACCGGGTCTCGTCACGTCGATGGTCGTCACGACCTCCCGACGCACCTATCATATCCAGCTCAAGTCGCATCCCAGCCAGTATATGGCCCGCGTTGGCTTCGAGTATCCGGAGGATGTCTCGGCGAAGCTGGCCGACGTCAATGCCCGGCTGGAGGCAAGCACGATACCGGGTGCCGGCGTTCCGGCAGAGGGGTTGAATTTCTCGTATTCGGTCAGTGGTCGCGCATCGTGGCGGCCGACCCGGGTCTATTCCGACGGTCAAAAAACCTACATCCAATTTCCACGCTCGATTTCCGGACAGGATGCGCCGGTACTTTTCGTCGTCTCCGGGGGTCAGAACCGGGTCGTCAACTATCGCATGAAGAACAACATGATGGTGGTCGACTACAATGTGGACCGCGCGGTTCTTGTCTCCGGTGTCGGCTGGCGAAAAGAAAAAATCAGCATTCGCAGGGGAGGGTGATCATGCGAAGGCCGTTCATGATTGCCCTAATCGCGACGGCGCTGTCCGCTTGCCAGACTGGCGCTGACGGCCTGCCGGCGAGCGTCGCCCCACCCGAGCTCACAGCTGCTGCATCGAGCGCCATTGCCGGAGACATGGTCAGCCGGTTTACGGAACAGGTGGGACCCGGAACAGGCACAATTGTTCTGAAGGAAGACGCGTCACCATCAGGGCAGGCGCTGGCAGCAGCTCTCAAGGGCTGGGGTTATGCCGTTGCCACGGATCAAAAGACCGATGACAAAAAGTCGTCGATCGAGCTGGCCTACGTGGTCGACGACTTCGAGGGACAAACCCTCGCACGGCTTTCGACCGGGAAGGTCGAACTCGCGCGGGCTTATAGCACGACAGCGGCCGGCGCCGTGCCTGCCAGTCCACTGTCGGTCATGCAGCGCAACTAGGGGAGGGCGGACACCATGGTGCAATCCTTGCAGCTGGGCGGAACATCCTCCCAGGACGAGCAACAGCGGAGCATTCGGCGGATCAACCGCCTGCCGATCATCATCGTCATCATCCTCGTCGTCCTCTTCTTCGCGGTGATCATCTACGGGCTGTCGTCACGCGGCCTGTACTTCCGTGGCGACCCGGGCGTCGATGCCGCGTCGAACACGCCCGCCTCGACCTATGCCGACCAGCTGAAACGCGGCGTCTCCGACGCGATCATCGGGGAGCCTGCGCAAACGCAGGTCTTCCAGCCGGCACCTGTCGTGCAAACGCGCACGGATCGGGACGAGATCCAGCCGACTGTCGCAAGATCGGATCAACGTATCGAGAAAGAGAGCCGCCTTGAGCCGGAAGAAGAATGGCTGGCCCGCCTCGAGCGCGGGCAGAAGGAACAGTATCTGCGGGAGCAGCACCGTCAGCAGATGGCAAGATTGCAGGCGAGAAGCGCCGCATTGGATTCGCCTCTCACAGTCGACGTCCGAGATGCCGATGCCGGGAGCGCCGGTTCCGACACGCTAGCCACTGCCAATGCGGGGCAGGGACCGGCGTCTCGGAGTGCCGCCGATCTCTATTCTGCGGCAATGCAGGCTGGATTCGGGGGACAGAACATGGATCCCAATGGTCAGATAAAGAAAGCCGATTTTTTCAACAAGGACATCAAGGACCTGGGCTATCTTCCCAATAGCGTCGTCCCTCAAGTATCCCCTTTTGAGCTGAAGCGCGGTTCGGTCATCCCAGCTACCCTCATCACTGGGATCAATTCCGATCTACCCGGACGCATCACGGCCCAAGTGAGCCAGAATGTCTTCGACAGCGCCACCGGTCACAGGCTCCTCATCCCACAGGGAACGAAACTGTTCGGCCGCTACGACTCGGACGTTTCTTTCGGTCAGTCGCGTGTCCTTGTCGTCTGGACTGACATCATTTTCCCGAACGGGTCGACGCTGCAGATCGGTGGCATGGCCGGGACCGACGCACAAGGCTATGGGGGTTTCGCGGACAAGGTCAATCGGCATTATCTGCGAACCTTCGGTTCAGCGGCCCTTCTTGCCATCATCGGAACCGGCATCGATATGTCCGTTCCCGATAGCTCTACGCTGGCGATGCAGGATACAGCGTCTGATGCTGCGCGGCGCAATTTCGCCGAGACATTCGGGCGGGCGGTCGAACGCACGATCAACAGGAACCTCGACGTTCAGCCCACTCTGGAGATTCGCCCCGGATACAAATTCAATGTTCTTGTCGACCAGGACATCGTCTTCCCGCCTTACAAGGCAGGGTAAAAGGCGGCCCTGATGGCATGGCAAAGCCAGATCACAAAAAAGTTAGGTGGAAAAGGAGATGGCATATTAGAAGTTGCACTTTTTCGCAGATGTAGACTTCTCACGCAAAATCAAATTGATAGTTTTGAACGCCCATTCATTGGGGATTGATATCAATTACAGCTTCGAATGGTTCTAAATCATAGGGGGTTGCACGACAGATTTGTGACAGCTATCGATTGCTGCGCACAGCGATACATCTGACCGTCTCATTGTCTCTCCATCAAAGTCCAATGATCGTGAGATGACTTCTGAGGGAGATTTTCGCGAAAGCCTATCGCGGACGGAAACGGCATCGAAAGGAGCTCGGAATTGGATCGGTGGTTCGAAAAGCTGATTGACGCGTGTGTGATTGCGTCGAATGAACTCTCTCTCAAGGCCGCCCTTCAAACCCTCACCAATGAGCTCGGTTTCGACTGTTACGCCTATCTGAACCTTCGCCCTAATGAGACCTATGCGATTTCGAACTACCCGCCCGAATGGCAGGAGCGTTATCTGTCGCGACTTTATGCGACGGTCGATCCGGTGGTGACAACGGCAAAGCGAAAGATGCGGGCTTTCAGTTGGACGGAAAACCAAAGCCGGAACCTCTCGAAAGAGACCCGACAATTCTATTCTGAAGCCCGCGATTTTGGAATTCGGTCCGGGGTCTCGATCCCGGTTTTGTCCGGCTTTGGAAATGTCGCGATGTTGACCTTGGCCTCCAACAAACTGGAGCGCTATTCGGAAGAAGGCTTCGACCCTGTCCTCGCTGCCGCCTCCGTTGCCCAGGTCCACGCGAAATTCAGCCAGCAATCCGCAACACCGACGATTGGACACCGTCTCATCGTCTTGAAACCCGAGGAAAGGATTTGTCTGAAATGGTCGGCAGAGGGCAAGACCCTGGAAGACATCGCGGTCCTGGAGGGCATGAAATACAACAATGTGTGCTTTCACATCAAACAGGCTCGCAAGAAACTCGATGTCCTCAGCATTCAACAGGCGACAGCGGTTGCGACGAAACTGAACCTAATTTGAAAGCTGTCGAGTGGGAACCTCGGGAATGTAGCCGAGAACATCCAGCAAAGTGGAAAGTGCTGTCTGGTGGGCATGGACTGCAATCATCGCAGCAATATAGCCCCGTTCGGCGAAACTCACTTCCTGCGGCCGCGCCTGCGCGCTTTCGAGTTTCTGCAGCTCCAAAAACAACGCACACGCCTCGTCACGAAGGATCCGGTGCTTGAGGATCGCATCAATCGTGATCTCTTTGAGTTGAGACGGATCAAGGCCTTCCACGAGACCGATCACCGGCCGCAACATGATTTTACTGGAGCTCGTGCCGCCGGCTGCGTTCTTGTCAGTCATGGGTGCCCACGTGAGTGTCTATGGCCCGTTCCATGCAATATTTTCCGCGGAGGGTCAACAAAAGAGCGCTTGAAAGGGATTTCCTGGCATTGCCGGCGGCTGAAATCGCCGACGTCGGAAATAGTCCATCTGGCATCGTTTGCCGACATGAACGAGCCGAGAACGGTCCCTCTGCCAGGTTGATGGCAGCCGCATTGGAACCATCGCAGCAGGAATTTGTAAAAAATGCCCGTCGACCCCTGGAAAAATCTCGATCGTTTCATCGATGCTGTCAGCCTCGTCACGCAGGAAAAGCACTTCAAGCGTTCGTTACAAACCCTGACTCATAGTCTTGGGTACGACCTGTATGCCTATATTAACATCAGCTTCAAGAGCAGCTTCGCCCTGTCGAACTATCCAAAGGAATGGCAGGATCGGTACCTCCAGAAATCCTATCAAAGCGTCGACCCTGTCATCGAGATCGCCAGGCGAACAATGGCTCCATACACGTGGTCCCTGGAAGATCGGCAATTTCGCCTAAAGCAACGGCGCGGGCTTGCGCGCGAGGCCAATGAGTTCGGAATATGCTCGGGGACGACCATAGCCATTCCCGCAGGGTTCGGCCACGTGTCGTTCCTCACCTTCGCATCCAAAGACCCGAGCCTGGGGTCTCACGTGCGGTTGGATCATGTGTCGGCAATAACGGCCGCAACCTTCACCCACGCATTCGTAACGTTGCGACGACCGCGTTCCAGTGCTTCGAACATCGTCAGGCTGGCACCGCAAGAAGCCATCTGCCTTCGATGGGCTGCAGAAGGGAAGTCGATGCGCGACGCTGCGACGCTCCTTGGCATCAAATACAGTTCTGCACGCTCATATCTTGACAATGCGCGTGACAAACTGGGCGCCGTCAGCCTCATCCAGGCCGTTGCAATCGCAACGCGGCTTAATCTGATCTAGCCCTCGGTGACGAGAAGCGACCGGGGCTCCGACCGGACGAAAGACCGAACAGGTGTTACGTGGGGCCTTCAACATCCACCGCACAATTGCGATCCGCTTCGCCCCGCATCCGCTTGATCCCATGAGGACGCGTCCTATACCGTCGGGACTTGCCTAGGTTGCGCGGCGGCCTGAATAAAGATCATCGAAATTCAAGCCCGCGAAAACCCATCAGCATTTCGGTCGTAGCTGCGAGGACGACTATCGTGCGACCACTGATCCTTATCGGTTCGGCAGATTCGGACTACTTTCTGCTTCTGGAACATATCCTGGAGGCCGACGGGTTCGATACGGTTTTCGGCAAAGGCCTCGAGGAGATCGTCCACCTCGGTGCTGAATGCGACCCCTTTGCCATCCTGCTTGACGCCTGGAGCGGTTCGTTTTCGGCCGCATCGGCGTGTGCCCGGTTAAAGAACGATCCACGTACGGCGAGGATCTGCACGATTGCCTTGATAAGGCCAGAGGCTCAAAGCCAGTATGTCGATTTGCTGAAAGCCGGTATCGACGAGAGTTTCATCCGGCCGATCGCTCCGTCCAGGCTGCTTGAATTTCTGCGCACCCGCGCACGACGCAGCGGCCACTATTTCAAGACAATGAAAAGCGAAACATCGCTTTTCTTTGCCGGAATCGTGATGAATCTTGAGACGCACCGCGTCGACCGAAATGGCCTGGACATTCACCTCGGACCAATCGAATTCAAGCTTCTGCAGCACCTCATGCGCAATTGCGGGCAGGTATGCGGGCGAAGAGACCTGATCGCCAACGCCTGGCCGCGAAATATTCACGTGGAGCCGCGTACCGTCAATGTCCACATCGGGCGGCTGCGCAAGGCGTTGAGTTCGAACGGGTCTCCGGATCTGATCCGAACGGTGCGGTCAATTGGCTACGCCCTGGAGGACAATGTGCTTGCAGAGAATCTCGGAGATTCAAATGGGACCTCGACGTAACCGGTCGTCGAAACATAGCCAATCGGAGAGAACAATATGGACATCTTGCTTCAGGACGGTTGTGTCATCACAGGCGACGGAACGACGGTGTTTCCGCGAGCCGACGTGCTTGTGAGCGGCGGCGAGATACGGGACATCGACCTGTCTTGTCGTCTCCACCGGCGTCTGGACGGCGGCGCCGATTTCATCGACGCTTCGGGATGCACGATCATTCCGGGGATCATCAACGCCCACGCCCATGGCTGCATCTGTGGACCCTCCATGCCGAGCGGCTCTGCTGCATTGGATGACAGCGCGGTCGCCTACAATCGCAACCGGCACCTCCTCCAGGGCACCACCACCCTTCTCAATGTCTGTGGCCTCGCTTTCCCCGACGAGATCGACCATGAGGCTGCAGTGGCGCATCCGATGGACATTCACGTGTCCACGGCACACACAGAAAACAACATACAGGCAGCCCTTGCCGTTGATGGCGCCGGGCTGTCCTCACGCCACCTCCAGGCAACGACTGATCAATTGCTGTCGCAGGGGGCAAAGGCTCTCGGCGAAGTCGGCGGTGGCCAGACACTTGGCGGCGGCGCGCAGGAGTACAGGTTTATCCCCGAAGCGATCAAGCGCCAGACCGGCATCACAGTCCTTCCGGCCGTGGCGCGGCGATTGAAGAATGCGATCCTTGGCCGTTATCTCGAACCTGCAGACGGGGTATCGGACGAAGAACTCGAAGCCGAGTTGAACAACTGCGGCTTGGCAGGGATGGTGCAAGCGGAGGAGATCCGGGCCATCGTTTTCAACAGCGTGATGCCGTCTGTCTCGACAGCACTGGCTGGATTCGAGGAAATCGCCCGCGAGTCTGCCCGGGTCGGATATCCGGCGGTATTTCACAATGCCGCGCCGACGGCGCGCACTCTTATAGACTTGGCCGAAAGGTACCCCAATGCCCGGATCGTTGCCGGACACTCCAACCATCCAAGTTTCCTGCCGGGTGAGGCCGTCGAAGTCGCGGGGAAGCTCAGGGATCGGGGTGCCGTGATCGACGTTTCGACGCTTGATTGCATCACAACGCGGTGGCGAAACGATGTGACCAATTTCGATGCACTGATTGAATCGGGTCTCGTGGATACAATATCGACCGACTTCGCCGGCGGGCATTGGGATGGGATTTTAGAGGCCATTCACCGGATCGTTCGCAAGAAACAACTCAACGCGCCGGCGGCGGTCGCGCTTGCGACAGGAAATGTGGCGCGGATTTTCCCGCAACTGGCTGGGGATCGAGGGCTCATCGAGATAGGAAAGAGGGCCGACATCGTTGTCGCCGATAGTGCTAACCTGAGCAGGGTAAGGGACGTGTTTATTGCTGGCCGACCGGTCGTACTTAATGGGCGAATTCTGTGACGTCGTCTCCGGTGACGAGACATCAGAATAATCACTATGCCAGCGGCTGAGCCAACCTTGCCAGCAGCAGGGCGGGATCGCCATGCCTGAACTGCTCGAATCCGTCCAGCAGCATGCCTTGCCTCTTTTCCGATATTTTCGTCGCGGTGATTTCGAGGAACTTGTCGCGAATATCGGTCCAGTGCATCGGTCGTCCCACGTCCCCACGAGGCATGGTGACCGGAGACACAAAGCATTCGCCTGTTTTGCTGACCATGGTCACTCGCGCGAGCGTCTCGGCGGGAAACCGACGGTCAATCTCGCCATCGACCGACAAGCGTACCTTGCGGGCAAAATCGGCAAGATCCGGGCGATCCAGAAGGTTCACACTGATCGGGGCCAGCGCCTGGCTGCCCTCGATCGCTGCGATCGCCAGACAGTATGGCAGGCTGTATTGGATATCGGTTAGGTTTTCCGGATCGACGCGGTTGCCCAACTGGAGCGCCCAGGCAAATATCTCGACGTCGATCATCGCGATCTCGTGATGGGTCACGCGGTGGCGTGTTTTAAGATCGCAAAACGCATCGATTGCAGGATGGATGTAGCGGCAGCACGAATACGGCTTGAAATATGCTCCCTCTATTTTCCCCGGCTTGCCCAGGTCACCGACGATGCTCGACGTGTCGAAATGCGAAGCATGATCGAGGATGTCTTCAGGTCCGGTAAATCCGCATTCGGCAAGGTGGAGCGCCGTCAATCCCGTGGCGACACTCCACGGAATACCTTCCTTCACATCGTTGCCGGTGAGTTTCGAATAGCCTGAACTGCCATTTGCGTCCTGGTTCGGAGCAAGGACGCCTGCGATCGCCAATGCCTGTGAAAGGCGGACAGGCGTTGCACCGGAAAGCCGGCCGGCCGCGGCCGCAGCGCCATACCCGACCCACCGACCGGATTGCCGGCTCCTGATGACGTTCGGATTTTGAGCGGCAGCGATACGCACGCCGACTTCATATCCAAGAGCGATCGCCAGGATGATTTCGTCGCGCGAGCAGGCCATGTCGCCAGCGACCGCCAACGCGGAAGGAATGACTGCGGCGCCGGGATGTCCGCGCGCGGCGCGATGACCGTCGTCCAGATCAAGAGCAGAAGCGGCAGCCGCATTGCAGAGAGCGGCGCCCGTGCGGTTCAACGTTTGTCCAGAAAACCATACGGGCGACGGCCCGGCCCCGAACAGCTGTCCTGCAACACGGCGAACCGCCACAGCACTCGGTGTGTCATATCCGGCGACCGCCGCCGTCACGAGATCGAGCATGCAGCACAGCGTCTTTTCCTTGACGCTCCCCGTTAGATGTTCGGGGCCGCAGTCGCTAACGTAAGCTGCTAGAGTTCGGGTCGCATACATGTCTCGTCTCCACCGGCAACTGTGTGCCACGTTGAACTGACCCATGCGGTCTTACGCAAAGGACGGGTTGCGCCCATAGCGAAGCTAGACGTTCGGTTCGATCTTCAGAAAGGTTTCGTAGACATATTTGGCGACGTAGAGATCCAGCATCGGCAGTCCAACGCATGTGATGTGAAGCGGCTCATCTTCGCGCTTTTGAACGTCGTCGCCCAGGTCCGAAAAATTAGTAACGCCCAGAAGCGGGCCGAGCGTCTCCAGAGTGGATTGCCCTTTCGAAAAATATAGAGCCAGGCTCTGCGAGTTGCGGCGGGACACCATTGTGATGTCGTCACACACGAGCCGTCCTGTTTTCAGAACCCGCTGAATATATTGAGGGGGTGTTTCATCGCCGCCGAGGTGCAGAGTTACGGCGTGCGGGTTGGCTTGCGCGTCGTCGAAGACAGGCCTTTTGGCATTGGATGCGGTAATCACCAGATCGCAGCCACCAAGTTCATCATTGTCATCCACGACCACCAGGGGGAATGCGACGCGAGCCGTCAACTTCGCCGCAAGATGGACCGCCGAGTCCACCGAACGGCTTCGAATGAACACTTTCGAAAAGGCCTCATGAGCGAAGATGCCAAGGCCCAGGATAACCCGTTCAGCGATCGGTCCGGCGCCAAAGATAAACACCGATAGATCGTGGCGATCCGAGAGGAAGCGATCAACTATCGTCGTCGCGTAGGTCGCGGTTCTGGCGGCAGAAATCTCGGTTCCATCCAACAGGCAGATCGGTGCGAGCGTGACCTTGTCGAAGAGGGCGATCGTGGACATCGACCTGGGGCGTCCCAGATAACGATTGAGTGCGTTGGCACCGACGATCTTGACGGCTGCGTAGTCCGGCCCAACGCTCGAGAGCGTGGACAGCTTCCACCCGAGCCGCTCTCCTTCGAACCTTTTCCGGTAGTGGTCCAATTCCGGACGAGCCCAGAGTTCGCTTTCGAGCGGCAGCAGAACGGATTTCAATCCGTATGCGCGGCCCTCGCGAATATCAGCCCACGCCTCGTGGGCGACCGCATGCAGAGCGCGAGCCTCAAGCATGACGCCGCGCCGTTCCATGTCCTTCAGGGAGAAGAACCGCAGGCCTCCCTCCGGCCTTTCCTCCGTTACAGTCGCCATGTTCCACCCTCCGAATATCCACCTATGATGGTATTTTCTCGTGGGAGAAGCGGAAATGAAAGCCAATTTCAGATGAATATTCGGCGACGAAGTGACCGCTAAGGCTGTCATTTGAGGTTGGATGGGGCAAACGACAACGTTCAGATCAAAGCGCCAGCGCCCTTCTCAGATCATCGTGTTCGAAAGCGCTGGCCATGCGTGTGATCTCGGCGGAGCGGGCGCCGGCTTCCTTAGCGGTTTCGCGCCATGTCGCGGTAACACTTGCCACCTCCTTGATGATCGCGCGGGCCTGCTGCAGCGTGAGGGCGAAGAACCCCGAAGCCGCCTCAAGCAGGTCGAGCGAGCAGGTACCTTCATCGAGGTCGATGTTGGTCGTCAGCACACGCGCCTTGAGGTCGGTGGGCACGGGATTGAGATCATAGGCAGGAGAGAGCGACCATCCTGCCTTGCCGAGCCAAAGGAAGCCATGGTTGCGCAGGTGATCGTCGACATTGGAGATCAGCACGCTGAAGACGACGCGCCGATAAAGGCTATGGGCATCGGTCTTCCCTTGTGCTCCATGTTGCGCAAGGGTGTCGACCATCTCCGGGTAGCTGCCGCGCTCGCCGTCCCTGGCGCCCATCATCGCCATCGCAGACAGGAAGGGAATGCGGGTTGGGCCGGTACGATCAAAACGTCGCGACAGCATCACCGCCTTGCCGGCCACCTCAATCAGCTCATGATACGGAGTGACGATGCCGGCCTTCTCGGCCAGCCGCAGCGCGATCTCCTCCCAGGTCTCCATGCTGTAGTCATCGGTCTCCTTCGGGAATTTGGCGATGGAGAGATGTCCATGTTGATCGATGATCGACGCTTTCGGCCGCGCGCCGCCGAGGGAAGAGCCGGGGGCGAAGATGAGTTGAAGGTCCTCGTCCGTCTCCTCGTCCCGCAGAATCCGTTCGGTGATTTCGAGCAGCCGCCCCAATTCGATGAGGGCGGGAACGCCGGCGCGGATCGGTGCCTGGAACGTCTCTTCTCCCGCCCAGCGAAATCTGAGTGCGCCCAGGCGGGTCTCGTCGGCGACGCCAAGCAGATAATCGCTTTCCGCAAGGGTGCGAACGGCACGGCGTTCGCGTTCGGCAAGACGGCGCTCAGCACGCTGCATCAGACGACGGCCCCATGTGTCGGGCGCGGAGTCTCCGATCGAACCGAACGTCGCCAGTCCGGCGGGCGGGGCAAAGGTGCCGCGGGTCAGAGCAAGGGCAGGCTCCAGCGAGAACCGGTCCGGATCGACGAGCCACGCGCCATCGTACTCGAACAGTATGGTTTCCGTGCCTCGAACGCGATTGCTCCTCGCCATTCCAATGGCGCGCGTGCGGCCGTCCAGGTCGATATGCACCTCGAAGTCAGCCATCGCGTGACGATCCCGTTGTCCGCTTGAGGTGGACGTGCTTGGGCAGGTCGGCGCTGGCCAGTGCCTGCCCGACAGGGTCGTTGCCGATGTCGGCGATCTGGCTCAGACCGTCGAGCAAGCCGAGCGCCTGAAGGACGCCCGCATAGATGCCGATGCTGACATTGGTATCCCCGGCCTCTACCTTTTGGAGCGTCGAGCGGGAAGTGAAGGCGCGCTCCGCCACGACCGCCATCGGCAAGCGTCGACGCCGGCGTGCATCGTGGATGTCCGCGCCGAGTTTGCGAAGAGCGCGTCGCACAGCAGCAGGAGGATTGTGTGGGGTTGGCATTTGATACCTTCGCACTACCGATTTTGAGAATATGTAGCACGAAGCTTACAATTTTGATAGCCCTTTGTAAGGTTCCTGCAGGAAGTAGAACTGTGTGATTGGAAATAAAAGCGATTTTTGCTCGGGAGCACGGGATCGCGATGGCTCGACCGCGATCCCGCAAGGCTCATTCTATCGGCTGGCGCTCGACCGTAGGGCTGGAGACGGCCACGATATCGTCCCCCCATCGGCAAGATACGGGCAACCGTCGAGAAGCTCATCTGATCCAGCGGCCCTTCGCCTTTCCAGGGCTTGGACAGTCTTTCGGTGATGGCACTGACGCTGTTCATCGGCACGATGTCATCGCAGTCGTGCATCGCTTTGAAGACGAGACTGATCGGGATGATCCGCCCCTTAGTGACGATCGGTTCGGTAAGTTCCGTTTCCCATTCTCAGAAGGCATAGAGCGCTTCGCGGAACAATTCCTGAAGGGTGATCGGCGCATGTCCGTTGTGAAGTGGCGGCAAGGCATTCGTCATGTCTGTCTCCCTCTTGTGGATCAAGCCAGTTCCTCCTCATCGGACCGGGATCGAAGCAGAAAACGCGACTCAGGGTTTCCCTCCGGACCGAATACACGTTATTTGTTATAGTGTAACACTCCCGTGATAAAGCGATATAGGTCCGCCGGGTAGTTGCCCGTGCCCATATGCAGACAGCCATTGATTTCGCGAAGAAACACCAACCCTGGCCGCCGGATTGCAGGATTGTGGCGGTTCGACCCGATAATTCCCGCCGTCCTAATGCTAGACGATACTCGATCAGCAATGGCGCGTCGGACACCGGTTGAGGCACCTCCATCATTCGCCGTGATCGGATTTTCTACGGGGAGGGTCAGTCGCCCGTGAAATCGGCGGTCCGGCCCCGAACGGTTGCTGCCCTTGATCCTCATCGCCACTCTGCAAGAGGCGACAGCGATGGACGGGTTTGACGCAAGGCGGCATTGGCATTGCAGATTGGAAGCAATCGATTTCGTGACAAAAGTGAAGGCTAGGACGCGATCGAATTCCAGACAACCCAAACCGACCCCAGGAGCATCGCGATAATGAGTGTACGGGCTGCCCATTTTGCCGCCGCAATCCTGCGCGAGCGGGCACCCTCCCAATCGTACGACATCGACCCATTCCTTTCGTCGGCGGCAACCGCTATCGAACTGCCTTGTGAAACTGCAGCCGATCTACCGTTGAATCCTTTTGCGCAGACTTTGGATTTATACCCTTTGAGACGTTCGCCTTCAGCGGAGAACCGCGGGTGATGGCGGGCTCAACTGCCTTGACGCGACGCGATACGCGCTTGCGGATACCGCAGGCAGTAGCAGTACCGCAGGGTGGACGCTGCTGCGACACAAACCACCCTGCACCCGCATGGTTACCAAAAGGTTAATTGCGTATTCGTTCCGAAAGAGGAAGTTCGATGGGGATCGCCTAACGAAGGGCCGTCGTTCCCCCGCGCCGGCACTCGATCATTGCCAATGGCACCAAGTTTCCGTTGCTCTTGCCGAAAGCCATTTGGCCGCATTTTCTACCGAATGGCGGGAAAGATTTCGCACGACCATTCGCCAACT
The DNA here is from genome assembly GCF_049897905.1 of Pararhizobium sp. PWRC1-1. NCBI lineage: Bacteria > Pseudomonadati > Pseudomonadota > Alphaproteobacteria > Hyphomicrobiales > Rhizobiaceae > Pararhizobium > Pararhizobium sp. PWRC1-1. The sequence continues at coordinate 123,582 of NZ_JAFCXE010000015.1, forward strand.
CCGGCTGGATTCAGAATTTCCGGCACGCCTCGGCGAACAAGGGTTCGAGATTGGCCGTGTTGCCTATGCTCGAAATAGTCTTCAACAGGGCGAGTGAACGATCGTGTCCGAGCCTTCTCCTAGCCAGCTTGATAAACTTCTCTTCCAAAAAAGATCTGGGCAGCGGATTTGCGGCTTCGCCGAGGGCGATCTTGACTTCGGCATGGAAAATACGACCGTCCTTCAGGGACAATTGGGCACGTGCGACGTGATGAGAGTCGGCCGGCTTTCCCATGTCGGGCCGCAATTCGATCCGCGCCATAAGGCGCATAGCCGCGTCACCACGGACTTGCTCCTCCGAAAACCAATCCGGACCGGGCTCAATGCCAAGCAACGCCATTGCGACAGCGTAGGGAGCACTAAATTGGGCGGGCCAAATATCCGCCGGCGCGGGATTGTTGAACGGTGGCTCGCAGACAATCGGTGGGGCGGTGATCACCAGCCGTTCGTGGGCATGATCCTTTGGATCGACGCCGGCAGTCGCGAACGCCTTTAGCGACGCCTGAATGCTGCTCTGCAGGATCCGGCAGCAGCTGTACGGCTTAAAGCCGACTTCGCGAATTTCGTAGACCCGGCCAAGACCCGCCGTCAGCCATTCGACATCGCAGGCATCGGCGCCGGCCATGCGCCAGAATCCAGTATCCCCTTCGAAGATGTCCAGCGGACCTTCAAAGCCGTTTTTCGCGAGAAGTGCTGCGTTGACGCCGGTCTGCGCCGCAGAACCGAAATTATTCTTCGCCATGGTCGGTTCGGTCCCGTAGACCGTCTTCATGACGGAGGCAACGGGCGCATTGGCAGCGGCTATCGCAAGCGCATGGCCCGATTGTCGGGCATCGAGCTTCAGGAGCTTTCCGGCAGCGGCGGCCGCACCAAAGACCTGCCATGTTCCGTGCCCATGCACCGTCTTGCGCGGATGCGTGTGCGACAAGGACATCGCGACCCGGCCGGCCACTTCATAGCCGACCACCATCGCTTCCAGGATGTCCGTCCCACAACTCTTGACATGCGCGGCGACACTCAACGCGGCCGCGACCACCGTCGCGCCGGGATGACCCTTGCGATAGATGTCGTCGAAGTCGAGAGCGTTGATCAGGCAAGCCTGGACGAAGGCGGCGGTTCCCGGATCGGTCGTGCGATTGGTGCCGATGATCGGGACGTCTCCACGAGACCCAACATCGCCGAGAAAGCCATCCAAGGCGCCGGCGATCGGCAGGGAATAGCCACCAAGCAGGCAGCCAAGCGAATCCAGAAGGCAATCGTTTGCTATCCCGATAACGTCTGGTGGCAGATCGGAAAAAGTTTCGCGGGCGATGTAGTTTCCCAGGACCGTTGTTGCAGGTTTTTGCATGGGGTTCTCGTTTTGCGTTGCATTTGAAACAGGTGGCGCCGTGGATTGCCCATTGCCACAGCTCCGGCGGCCTTTGCCGCTCCTCGGGATCCGCCCGGGGACGAAGAGATGCGGCCTTAGAAAGCGCCCCGACTAAGGGCCGACCGTCAGGACATTGATGTCGCCGAACTCCACCCGATGCGCATCCATAGGGATAAGATTGCGAACCGCCCTGACACGGTCAATGTCCAGATGTGCGGTGAAAAATCCGACCGTATCGGAAGCCCGACTGATGACCTGACCCCAGGGATCGCAGACAAGCGAGTTGCCATAGGTCTGCCGGACTTCGCCTCCGGCCGCCGGGTAGGGACCCCATTGGCCACACGCAACGAAATACACCTGGAACTCGATAGCGCGCGCCCGGCAGAGAACGTCCCAGTGGTCCTTGCCCGTCTGAAGCGTGAAGGCCGCCGGCAGGATGATGACATCGACGCCGGCGGTCGCCAGGCGGTCGAACAGACGCGAAAAGCGGAGGTCGTAACAGATGGCACAGCCGATCCGCAGGCCATTGATTTCGTAGACCAGCAATTCGTTGCCGGGCTCGACCGTCTCGGACTCGCGGTAGGCTTTGCCGTCCGGTGCGACGATATCGAAGAGGTGTATTTTGCGGTACCGCCCGACTTCGATCCCATCGCGGTCGAACACGACCGAGGTATTGTGGATGCGGGTGCTTCCATCAATCCGTTCCAGAATACTGCCGGCATGCAGCCAGACCCGATGTGAGGCTGCGAAGTTCTGCAGCACGTCATAGGCCCTCCCGCCTGGAATGGTGTCGGCCGCCGCCTGTTTCTGCTGCGCGGTCCCGCCTGACCAGTCGAAGTGCTCCGGCAGGACGATTAAATCCGGACTATCCCTGTCGACCGCATCCTGCATCAGGCGAAGCGCCTGACGAAGATTGTGGTCACGATCCGGTTGCGAGTTCATCTGGATAAGCGAGATCTTCATGATTCCTCCGCTGGGTGATAGTCAAAGATCGATTTGCCGGCCTCCAGATGGGGCCGCAGATGCCGCGAGCGCCTTTGCCGCTCGAGCGCCACGGCCCCGAGACGTCGCATATGATCCGGATCAGTAACGAAGACGCCATCATCGTCGGCGAGAACCGCGTATCCTGGCAGGACCGCCGCACCGCCGCAGGCAATCGGCACGTTGATCGATCCGCCGATCCGGTAGGCGCGATTGGTGGTTTTCGACGAGACGCCGCGGCACCAGACGGGGACACCGCTTTGCGCGATCTCCAGCGCGTCGGTGCAGGGGCCATCGACGATGATACCGACAGCACCCCGGGCCTTGGCGGCGGCGACAACGCCGCCGCCGACGCAGGCGATATCGTCATGGTCGACACGAGAAATCACCAGGATGTCACCGGGGATAAGCAGATCGATCGCCTTGTAGATGACCACACCGTCGCGGCCGGGTGCCGCGACGGTGACTGCGTTGCCGATCGCCTTTGAGGGAAAGACCGGACGGATCTGGGATCCGAGAAAGCCCAGATGTTCAAAATGACCGATCGTGGCGGTTTCCACGTCAACCAGAAGGTCGCGCAGATCGTCAGCCCAGGCAGGAGGCCTGGCGTCTATTCGGTATTCTACTGTCATGAATTTCACCTCAAGGCAGGGCGCGGGCGATATCAGACCGGCCGTTCGCCGGCAGTTGTCGTGCGATGCATGATGCGGATCAGGGACGGGTCGAAGCCATCGCGCCGGTGCATGGTGCAGCGGTTGTCCCACATCATGATGTCGCCTTCATCCCACTTTTGGACGAACACTTCCTGCTTCCCGGTCGTATGGTCCCAAAGATCCGCAAGCAGGGCTGCGCTTTCGTCGAGCGGCAGGCCGACGATCCAGGCGCCTTCGGTCGTGCCGCCGAGATAAAGCGCCTTGCGGCCAGTCTCGCCATGGATGCGAACCAGCGGGTGAACCACACCGGTCCACTCGCGGAAATCCTGGCTGCCGGGCTCGCTCTTGCCAAGACGCAATTTGCCGGTCTTGTCATAGACGTTCTGGAAGAAGATCTGTCGGCCGTCTGTTCCCTTTCTTAATGCGTCCGGCAGGGTCTCGAAGGCGCTGTAGGTCGACAAGAAATAGGTGTCACCTCCTGAAGCAGGCACGGTTACGCCACGCAGGATGGCACCAGCTGGCGGCCGCTCGTAGAACCAGGTGTCGGTGTGCCAGGTCGCCTCGCTATTGCCCATCGCACCGCTTGGTTTGCCATCCTTCATGGCATTGCTGATGACGAGGATCTCCGGATGGGTCGGATGGCCGCCTTCCTGCTTCTGTTTGGGATGGATGACGAACTCCCCGAAATGGCGGGAAAATTCCACCTGCTGCGCATCGGTGATACCGGTCTTCTTGAAGCGTAGCACACCATATTGCAGCCAGAAGCGGCGCAGTTCCTCGATGTCATGGGCGTCGTAGGCGTTGAAATCGAACCCCTCGATATCGGCGCAGACATTGCTGTCGTTTTGCACCGCACGCAGTCTTTGTTTCGTCAGCATTTTCATCTCCTTTTGCGGGCCTTCCTCTTAAGGCCACCACCATCCTAGAAGGGGGCGTGACGGGCGTTCCAATACCGATCGTCACGCATTGATAGGGGCAGGCTATGGATTGCGGGTCAGTCCGAAAGCACCTGAACGTCCTGCGGATTGATGCCGAGCGTGACGGTGCTTGCCAGCGCGGGAACCAGGGACGACCGGCTTGAGGGAACAAGAACCGTTAGACTTAGACCGTTGGCGACCTCGACCAGAAGTTCGACATGGGCGCCGAGATTGACGATCCTGCGCACCACACCGTCGAGACGGTTTTGCGGTCCGGTTCCAGCATCGGAACCGTTTAAGAGGGCAATGCTCTCCGGGCGAATACAGCAGGATTGCACAACACCATTTCCAGTGCAGTCCGAGCGCAGCACGATCGGAGTTCCGTCGATGCACAATTCGAGATACGCTGGTCCAGAAATACTCCTCCTGACGGACAGGATATTGGATCGCCCCACGAAGTCGGCGACGAAGCGTGTCGCAGGATTTCGATAGATCGAACCCGGCTCGCCCTGCTGCGCGATGGCGCCTTGCCACATGACGACGATCCGGTCGGACATCGCCATCGCCTCTTCCTGATCGTGGGTGACGTAGACGAACGTCATATCCAACTGTTCCTGAATTTCCTTGAGCTCGATCCGCATGGCCTCGCGCAGCTTCAGATCGAGATTGGACAGAGGCTCATCGAGAAGCAGCACCGAGGGACGGGGCGCAATGGCGCGCGCCAGCGCCACCCTCTGCTGCTGGCCCCCCGAAAGGGCCTTTGGATAGCGCGAGCCGAAACCCTCGAGGCGGACGCTGCGCAGGGCGGCATCGACGGCCTTTCCGATCTCCGCCTTCGGCGTGCCGCGCATGCGAAGGCCGAAGCCGACATTTTCAGCAACGGTCATGTGCGGGAACAGCGCATAATTCTGAAACACCAGCCCGAGATTGCGCCGCTCCGGCGGGATGCGGTTCTGACTTTTGCCGCGGACCCGGACATCGCCGGCACTCGGTGTATTGAAACCGGCGATCATGTTCAGCGTCGTCGTCTTGCCGCAGCCAGAGGGTCCAAGAATGCTGACGAACTCGCCGCGTGGGATCTGAAGGTTCAGGTCCTGGACCACCGGAATGCCGGCAAAGGACTTGCTGACCGAGACGAGTTCAATGTCGAAAGTGTTCATTTGCTACCACCATGAAGTTGGGCCGAGAAACCACCGATTTTCTCGAACAGGAAAATGACCGCCAGAATGAAGACCATCGATGCGACGTTGACGGCCGCCATCACCGGATCGAGGCTGTATTCCAGGTAGTTGATCACCGCGATCGGCAGCGTCGTGTCGCCGGGGCGAACAAGAAAGACGGACAAGGGGATGTTGTTGAAGGAGATAATGAAGGCGAAGGTGACGCCCGACAGCACACCCGGCTTGATCATCGGCAGCACAATGTGCTGCAACCTTTGGCGCTTGGTGGCGCCCAGGCTCTGGGCCGCGCGATCCAGATTGCCGTCGAAGTTGGCAAGGGAGGTCGCAGCCATCCGGGTGACGAAAGGCAGGGCAAGCACCACATGGGCGGCAATCAAAGCCGGCGTGCCGAGGACGCCCTGCAGGCCGATGATCGACAGGAACAGCACGATCGCCACCCCCTTGACGATCTGCGGCACCGACAGTGGCGACAGCAGACCCGCCATGATGGCCGTGCTGCCGGGGATGCGCTCATAAACGACAGCGTAGGCCGCGAGAACACCAAGCACGCCACTGATACCAGCGACAACGGTGGCGATCTTCACGCTCAGCAAAAATGGCTGCAGCCACCGATCGGCCAACAGATCGCCGTACCAGACAGTCGTCCACTCCCACGGCAGAAACGTAACCGCCGATGACGGGCTGAGCGAGGCTGCAACCACCACCGCCAGCGGCAGGGTGATGAAGGTCAGCACCAGCGCAATCGCCAGCCAGAAAGCACATGTCAGGGCGCGGTTCATGACGCACCTCCTTCCCGGTTGCTTCTTCGGGAGCTTCGGCATGCCTCGTAGCGAATGCCAAGGAACGAGATCATGAGCATCATGATCAGCAGCGCAATGGCCATGACGGCGGCGAAACCCCAGTCGATATAGAAGAGCACTTGCTCGTAGATCATCGTGGCGAGCACCTTGAAACGTGCGCCGCCTAATAGCGCTGGCGTGGCGTAGGCACTGGCAGCCATCGTGAACGAGATCAGCAACGAACTGACGATTCCCGGAACAGACAGCGGCAGGATGATGTGGCGGACGACCGAGAGCCGGGAGGCGCCGAGCATCTGGGCTGCCCGTTCCAGGTTGGGATCGATCCCTTGGATGCTCGTTGTCAGAGACAAAATACCGAACGGCAGAACGACGTGAGTTAGGCCGACGACGACGGCAAACAGGTTCTTCGACAAGGGGAGGGGCGAGGCGATGACACCGAGATGCATCAGCATGTCGTTGATGAAGCCACGGTCCTCCAGAATAATGAGCCAGCCATAGGTCCGCAGCACGACACCGGCCAGTTCGGGTGCCAGTGCCAATGCGAAGACCAGCGCTCGCCAGCGCGAACGCGAGCGCGCCAGATAGTAGGCAACGGGATAGCCAAGAACCGTCACGCAGATCGCAACGAGGAGGGACATCAGCGCTGTCCGATAAAGACCGGCAAGCGACAGCCCGTCGGTGAAGAAGCGCTGATAGTGGAAGAGGGTTGGCGAATGGGTCTGCGCGTCCAGAAAACTCATCCCGATCATCGTACCCATGGGTAACGCAAAAAAGATGACCAGCACCAGACAGGAGGGTGCGAGCACAAGATATCCGGACGTGCGCGCGGGCACGCCCGGCGTGAACGCCGGCGCGGCGATTGCGATGGTCGACATGAAGCTGTTCCCCTCAATTCGCCTGGGAAACGACGTCGCGTTCCCAGCGTTCGCCCCATTCGCCGAGCTTGTCGGCGATGCGCGAGAGGTCGGGAAGTTTCAGGCTGTTCAAATCGGCCTGCGTGGTGATCTGACGCTTGGCGATATCCTCGGGGATATCGATATCGGTCCGTGCGCTGCCGACCTTGTATCCGGTCACCCATGCTTCCTGGCTGGACTTCTCCAGAAAGAAGTCGATGAAGGCTTTGGCCGCTTGCTTGTTCTCTGCTCCGACTGGGATGCTCAGAGTCGCGATTAGCGGGATCGTGCCTTCCTTCGGACGGACATAATCGACGGGAACACCCTGGTCGACAAGTAGCTGAGCCCGTCCATTCCAGAACGGCATCGCCCAGACGGTGCCGTCCTTGATGTAACTTTCCAGAATTGCCGAGGACTGCTCGAAGCCGACGGACTGGCGCGCAAGCTCGGCCATCGCCGCAAATCCCGGATCGACATTGTCGATCATATCGCCGCCGCGGGAGACGGACATGATTTCCATCAGGAAGGCGGCCATGATGTTCTGGAACGTCGGCAGGATGATCTTGCCCTTGAGTTCCGGATCAAGCAGCGAGGACCAGGAGGTCGGCGGCAAAGCCAGCTTGTCGGTGCGGTAAAGCAGCGACATATACTGCACCTCGTGGACGGCACCGCAGGGGCCAGCGACCGCAGCAAGGCTGGGCACTAGTTTTCCAAGGTTTGGAACCGCCGCGGCATCGAGTTTCTCTAGAAGGCCGTCTTTACAGCCCTGAAGAGACTGCGAGGCGGTCATGACCACGACGTCGAAGCCGGGCTGGCCCCGGGTGGCCTTGATTTTCGCGTAGTCTTGAGAGGCCGAACCGACAGCGTCATAAACGACATCGATACCGGTTTTCTCCTCGAACGGCTTGATGATCCGTTCTTCGATGATCGCCTCGTAAGGCCCGCCATAGCTGTTGACGACGAGGGTTTCGGCAAAGGCCAAGCCGGGCGCGCCACCAAGCATCAGCGTCAGGCAGAGAGGAAGGTATCGGTTTGCATTCACGGCAGGGTCTCCCGGTTTGTTGTTCCCGGGAGGATGGTGATGGGCGCGGGGAGCCGGGTCTAATAGGGATTGGCGGCCATTGTTAAAGTTGGCCTATCAATGCGCCCGGTGAGAAATCATTTCGACTTCTTGAGTAGGTCGGCAGCCTCCACACCAAGAACCGTCGAAAGCCGGTCAACTACGTCTATGCTCGGGCTATATATCGAACGCTCAAGAGAGCTTATGTAGGTGCGGTCAAGGTCAGCGCGATGAGCAAGCTCTTCTTGCGACAGCCCTTTCGATTGGCGAAGGCGCCTCAAATTTTTTGCAAATGTTTCGCGTATTTCCATACACGCCAGAGAAAGGGGTTGTAGAGTATTCAACCACGGAGTATTCTCTACATTCGCCATCCGAGCATCGGTATCGGCGTCTATGGACCCCACGGAATTTCATTCTAGACAGGCGGATCACAGCCGTATGGAACTTCGCCAACTCCACTATTTCGTAGCAGTTGCCGAAGAACTTCACTTCGCTCGCGCAGCGTCGAGAGTTCACATCGCACAACCAGCGCTGAGTACGCAGATTCAGTCTCTGGAGCGCGAGCTTGGTGTCCAACTGCTGGTTCGCACGACACGTCGGGTTGAACTGACGAGGGCAGGCGCCACTTTCTACGAGCGGTGTGTACGCATCCTCAGCGACATCGATCTGAGCACCGAGATAACGCGGTCAGTCGCGGGCAAGACGGTGACGAGAATCCGAATCGGAACCATATATCCGGCTACTGTGGGCGTGCTGCCGGCATTCCTCGCCCGCATCGCCAGAAAATATCCGGAAATCCAGCTGCATATTTCAAGCGGCACGACCGACGAAATCATCCGCGGTCTTGAGAGCGGTCAGATCAATCTCGGCTTTATCCGACCGGTGGAGAATATTGGCTCTTTACGTTTTCACTCCATAGCTCATGAGCGCTATTTGCTGGCGGTCGAGAAGAGCAGCGCGCTTGCCACCCGAGACGATATTGGGATCGATGATCTGCGCGACCAGAAGATCATTTCCTTCTCGCGGCAAAACCTTTCCTACACGGAGAGATATTTCGCCGAAAAGTTCGCCGAGCATGATCTGACACGGAACATCGCTTACACCTGCGACGACACTTTTTCCTTGGTTTCGCTGGTCTCCGCCGGGCTTGGGATCGGCTTTGCTCCGGAATGGACTGGCGATCTTCCAAACCGCAACCTTGCACTCCGTAAGGTGAGGGGCGTTGACTTCCGGATTGGGCTGGGTATTGCTTGGAACGCTGAGGATCCTACGACGTCACGCAATGACATTGTCGATATTGCGCGATCACTCGCCCGGCAGGTGCGCTAGACCCAATGATTTGGCAACTATAAGCCATTGATAAACCTATATTATTGGACGTTTTATGTCGACGACAGGCCGTGCGGTTTCGGTCGACGCGCGCCCTCCGCTCCAACTCCCCCGCCTGGTCATCCCGCCTGCCTGGCTGGGCGCTGCCCCGGGGTCGCGACAGAGCGCGGTTCGATGACGACTTCGTCCGTCGCGCCTTTGGCCAGCAACAGATCAAGCGCCGCCCAGACGGTGACCTCGATCTGATATTCGTAGCCGGCATAGCCAGAATTACCGGAACTGACCTCGATCGCGCCGGAACACCTCCGCCAGTAGCCGTGCGACGCTTGCGGCGCGGGCTGGCCTTGCCGTTCTTCGGTCTGTTCGTCTTCTTATCCGCCACGGCCGGTCCCCTTTAGAACCATCCGCACGAACCCAAACATGCGGATGAATAGGTAGTCAACTTGGTCTGGAGAGTTCAGGGCCTCCTGCGTGATTTCTGAATGGCGGATCCGGAAGCTATTACCAATATTCGTCAGTTCGAGCGCTTCGCGCGCCAGCATTTGACGGAACGCCGAGTTAGGCGCAGCGACCCTGTCTAACAGCGCGTCTGCCTGGACGCGTTTGTTCGCCCCCGGCTCCAAGGTCTTCAGCCGTTCAAACGCGTCCCAGAGTTTCTCGAGAGAATCCTGCCGATCTTCCGCCTTTGGTGACAAGATCTGTCGCCGTGCGGCCTCGAGCAGGCGATCCGTTTCGCCGTCCCCTGTATGAAAAAGCGCCCATCCAATCGCCTCCGTTAGCGGCGCCGGTAGCCGACGCTGAGCCTGCCCTGCGGGCGTAAGTTCAAACGCGACCGCATTGCGGCTGAACAGCATGTTCACATCTGCAACGAACAACTCAAGCCCGGCTGCGCGATCCCAATTGAGGTGGTAGTGCCCAAAGTACGAGTGGAAGGACTTTTGGATGGGTTTGCCTACAGCGCCAGCACAGAATTCTAGGAGGTCGAGGATGACGGGGGTGGCCGGGACTTCGCTTGGTGAAAGGCGTCCTTCTGGCCAGGGTACTTCGGCTGCGAGAACTCTGCGGAAAGATTGCTCATCGCAACCGAATGGGCCATTCCCATCCGAGCATTGCTCGGGAAAACGCAACCCGAACGAGCCGTCCCCGGTCCGGGTTTCAATCAAGCTGTAAAGCCCGGCCCACAGACGCTCGTCGATGACATCGATCATCGGTGGCCGTGCTCCGTATTCCCGGTCGGTAAAATAATCAAACATCGCGTGCTTGCCTCGCAAATCTCTTGGCCTCAAGTCAATCAACTTAGTCAGAGCCAAAAATTTCGCAACACATAGAATGAATCTTGTCAGCATCTATTGAAATCTCCGAGATTTATGTTAGTTCAATGGAGATACCCAGATTGGCGAAAGAGATTAATGTGATTGCAGAAGATGACAACGGTGCCAAAGAACGCGAAGTCCGTGATTATTTTGCCCGGCACTTGGGCCGAGCGCGTCCGCAGGAGCATCTAGCAAAGAAAGAGCAGGGATATGTTCTCTCACGTCTGAGAGCCGACATGCGGACGATTGACCTCCACGACACGATCCGCGAGTGGGAATTCAAACTTCACGCAGACTATCGCGCCATCGGCCAGATTCTCACTTACGTCGCCCTTGCCCGAAGGGAACTTGGCTTTCGGGCCGTCCGTGGTGTCGTCGCTGCATTTTCTTTTGCTGATGAAGTCTCGTTGGCAAACGAGGTGATGAACCTGAACCTTGAACTCGTCACGCTTCCCGATTGGATGCGCGGCGCCGGCAACGTCACAGGACGGCCAACCATATTAATGCTTCCTAAAATACCGAATATTCAAACCAAAGCGAGGAACGACAATGAAAATTCCTAATCTCACACCCCAGGTCATTCACACGGATTCTATTCCCAAGGATCCAGCCTACGGCGGCTTGAGGATCCTCAGGGTTCAGGACGATCCGCAGGCGCTGCAGGCCATGCAGACTGGCGCTTACGAATTCCAGTCGCCAGCGGCGGGATACAGCAACGTCAATGGTATCCTTTCAAGGAAAGGATTTATTGCAAAAGCCGGTCAGTCACGGGTAGCGGTAACACTGAACATTTCGCTTCAGACGTTTGTCGATCTCGTCAAGTACGACCCGTCGAACCCGCCGCCACAGGATTACAATGCGCTTGGCATGAAAGACATGCACGATCGCACCCAGAGCGACTTCAAGGGCCAGAAGGCTGCGAACAAGAACGATTTCAAGGACTATCTGCTTGAGGGCATCCGCGGCGACCGCACGTTGTTCTTGCCGACCATATCTGGATGGCAGTCGTCGAAGGTGTTTGATAGAACGGTATTCGTCGTTCTGGACGAAACCAATCCGCATGGGCTCTACGGGATGGCCTATCTTCCCAAAGCACCAATCATGCAGGCAGACGGACAGACACAGACTGCGGCACTTTTTGCCGTGGCAAATTCCAAGGATGCGATCGATGCCGGCGCCCTGGACGACATGATCATTACGCTGGAAGTCGAACTCAACGTCGACGAACGCAAGGCCGGCCAGAGTTTCGCTGATCGCAACGGCAGGGGATCGAAGAAAAACAAGAATCTGGTCATCAGCCTGGATACCTCGTCTGCCCTGAGCGAACTGCGCTTTGCCGCTCAGCAAGGCACGGTTTTCGAGGAAAGGCTTGCGACGGGTCGCAACACCAGCACGAGCGAAACCGCCACGAAATATATCGTCGATCTCAGCACCATGGAGCAGATGCTGCTGAACGTTATAAGCCAGGGACGCATCAAGCCGGAACATTTCAAGCGGTTCCACGTGCCCTATTTTGAACCCTTCGCCAGCGATTTTCTCACGATGCTTGGTGAGCAATTCTCGGCTCAGTGGCTGGAAAACACCCCGGCAAGCAGTGATCCATTCCGTCGCATCTACGTCCATGGCTGGCCCTTCGCCTTGAAGGCAATCGCATTGGCGTATCACCGGGCTCGTATTGACGAGATTGGTCCACTGGCTGCGGCAATCGGTGTTCCGGACGCCAGCAAAACCGTTGATGAAGCATTCAAGGCGGAAGTCGAAAAGCAAAAGAGCAACTGGGAGCAAAAGCCCGTCATATCGCTCGAAGAGTTGCGCGATCGTCTCACAAAAATTCGGTGGGAACGATATCGCAAGCACTGGACCGATCTGACCGGAACAAAGATCAAAGATGGCAAGATACGTCGCCTTCCCCTGAAAAGCACTGGTGGTAAAGATATGGCCGTAGGGCAGGCACAGAACACGGCATATATTATCAACGCTGTTGTCGATAAGATCCTGTCTGACAAGTGGGCGGACCTGACCCAGACCATTGATGCCTAGTCGAACAGTTGACTGAAAAAAATAGGCGCGATTTCGCGCCTATTTTGCGTTTTCACGCGCGTTGAGTATCCATGCTCGAACGTCGTCGAGCGAGTATAATCCGACCTGGCTTTTCCCCGTTTGCCGATCGGCGATATCCCAGTAGGTGTGAAAAGGACCCCTGGTATAACTGCGGCCAGGTTTTCGCGCGATCTGGAACCGGCCATCGTCAGCCTGGTAGCCGTCGGTTGTACGTTTCAGAGTGACGTTCGGTGTTGTTCTGCTCATCTTAGGTACCCATCATATCGTGTACATGATATGATGGGTGTATCATGTACACGATATATCGTCAATAACATGTACATGATTTAAGGCGATCTTGACTCGAAATATTTCGCATGCGATCCCCGCAAGCCATGGGCCGTAAAAAGAAATTTTCGGAGAACATCAACCTTACTTTGCCGGACGGTGCGAAGGCACGCATGGACGCGCATCTCAAGCAGGGGGAAGATCGGCTGGCCTTTATTAGGGCGGCGATTGACGCCGAGATCTCCCGCAGAGAGAGTGATACTCCAGACGACGTCAAGCCGTCGATATAGGGCAAAATGGCCCCTCTTCAGGCGCTGGCGAGGACAGTGTTTGCTGCAGTTTCGAACGTAGCCGCTTTATGGGAAATTGAAGCGTCGGAGCCAATTTCCCATATCGGTCTAAATTTGCCCTCGACGTGGATCGCCTTAATGCCGGCTGCTGTAGCGGGGATAATATCGCGGGTGACCTGATCGCCGATCATGAATACCTGTACCGCAGGACCGAAAAGCCGTTTCAGGCGGACAAACAACTCTTTGCGCTTCGGAGCATCGATGACGCGATCGATGTACCCCTCAATATTGTTTGCCCGAAGCACATTTTGGATTCGCTGCCGTCCGCCCTCGGTGACGATAACAAGTGTCGCTCCGGCACGGTGCATCTTTTCCAGCCCCTCGAGGACACCGGGCAAAAGCTTAGGCGTGCTGCGAAGATTTGAAAAGTACCGGCTTTCGATCACTTCAACGGCACCATCCGACAGCGGTATCGCGGTCGGATCACTCCATGCTGTTCGCGCGGCTGTGGCTGGGTCGCTTCCGTCGAGCCTGTGGCATAAGGCAGCGATCAGGAGACGAGGTGGGTAACGAAGGCCGAGATGATGACGGGATGCCAGTTCCTGGTCCACATCTCGCACATAAGCGAGCTGGTTAGCTGCGCCGACTTTTTTCTGCAGTGCCTTGGCGATACCCGTGAGCAATTGAAGTTGAGCAACTGCGAAGACCCCGTCCGTATCCCAAAGGGTATTGTCCGCGTCCAGACATACCACCGGCGTCGATACAGTGCCCTCTCTTCTATTGGCAGTTGCGACTAGCATTGAGTGCGGCATCTTTTTGGCTTGTGGCACAGTCGTTGGTGACCGCGCTTCGAATCACAGCATTAGAATCCTTTTGTGGCGGGCTTACAAAGACAAACGTTGCACTGAACGCGATTAGCCAAAAAAGCAGGGCTTTGATCGCCCATGATTGCAGCTGTTGGGCGGGCTCCAGGTATCTTAACTTGTCGGCTACTTTCGTTGCCACCAGATAGGCCTCAGTAATGTAGTTTTTAAGGTATGCGAGCTGCAAGTCGCCCTTAAGCTTACTGGGGTCTTCGGACAGGAAGGCCTTGCTCCAGTCTTCCGGCGAGACCTCGGCGATCGGCTTGAAGAACACATAGGATTTTGGTTTTCCGTTCTCGCTGGCGACCTTGGGATAGCGGAACCTGGCGCGGATCGCATGGAACGTGACCAGAGCGCCGGATACCGCCAGTAGCCCAAATACAATGAAGAGAAGGTAGGACAAAGGCACAAGCGCATCGCGGTAGGTCGCAGAGTTGCCGATGGAAAGACCGTCCAAGAAGGTCCGTAAAGGGTAGGTGTCGGCAAACCGGCCGAACAGCACGCCCGAAAAGGCGCTCAGAAATGTGATGATAGTCAGCAACCGCGTCGCCTTGCCGTCCTGATAGTCGGTCAACGCTTTGACTTCGTCCAATGACTGCCGGGCGAGCTTCAAGGGGGCTTCGAGACTTCCATCAGAGGGGAGCGTCAAGTGTGCGAGCTCGCGGCTGGCGCGCTCAAGCACCAGGTTGGTCTTGAGATGTTTGACCTCACCGTCTTGAGCCACCTGTGGATAGTGTTCGAAGCGGTGGCCCCACAACGCGTGCCAAATCGCTTGAAACGGGCCGACGGGCTCTTCTGCATTGGTAAGGTTTTTGGTCATGCCGGGTAGAGCCCCAATTTGCGATCGCGATTGCGAAGCAGGAGCAGGAACGGAAGGCTCGCTGCGACCATGATGGCCTTTCCAAGAACCTGACCTGCGAGAAAATCAAACGATCCGAAAGCCAGCCACAGAAACATGGCACTGTCGACGATCAACCCGACGACGCTGCTGCTGAGGGCAGCAACGACTAAGCCGCGACGCTGCAAGGGCGTGAAGACGAAAAGATCGGCAATTTCGGAGGCCAAAAAGGCCGAAGCCGAGGCAAGGGCAAGGGACGGGGCGGTGAACGTGGTTGACAAGATCGCGCCGACCACGATCGCCGCCACCGACCAAAGCAGTCCGAGGCGCCTTTGAACCAGGTCACGAAGCACAAGCGCCAGACCAACAAGCAAGACGCCGCTCGGCGCCGTCAGACCAAAACCCACCGGGATCAGACATGGCCCATTGGGGACACAAACCGTTCCAACGTGACCAATCATATAATTGGCTGCCGGCACGCAAGCGGCGAAGGCAAGTAGAAATACAATGCCCTCGACGCGACGAATACGATCTGCTTCAACCATGAACCGTCTCCACCGTGTGGGTTTCCTCCGCAACAAACTTGTTGTAACCCTTGGCACGCAGGTCGCATGCCGGGCACACTCCACATCCAAAGCCCCAGTTATGCCGGTTGCCGCGATCACCGAGATAGCAGGTGTGGGTATCCTCGACGATAACATCTATCAGTCGGCTTCCGCCCAGGCTGCTCGCAAGCTCCCATGTCGCCGCTTTGTCGATCCACATGAGCGGTGTATCGAGCACGAATCGTTTTTCCATCCCCAGATTGAGGGCGACCTGGAGCGCCTTGATCGTGTCATCCCTGCAGTCCGGATAACCTGAATAATCGGTTTCGCACATGCCGCCGACCACATGCTTCAGACCGCGGCGGTAGGCAAGTGCTGCGGCAAACGTCAAGAAAATCAGATTACGGCCCGGTACAAAAGTATTGGGGAGCCCAGTGCTCTCCATTTCGATCCCGATGTCTTGAGTCAGCGCCGTTTCGGAAATCTCGCCCAGCGCAGAGAGCGAGATCGTGTGATCCTCGCCAAGGCGGTCAGCCCACGTCGGATTGATTGCGGAGAGTTCGTGGCGCAGTTTTGAGCGGCAATCCAACTCCACCCTGTGCCGCTGACCATAGTCAAACCCTACCGTCTCCACGCGTGGGAAACGATCGAGCGCCCAGGCAAGGCAAGTGGTGGAATCCTGCCCACCGGAGAAAAGCACTAGCGCACCTTGGATTTCAGTCGCCATCATATTCCGCCCAGCAAAAAGGAGTTTCGAAGACCTTGACCGACGACAACTGATCAAGGCGTGGTTTGGCTCTTTCCCAGATCCAGACGGCGATATTTTCCGCAGTCGGATTGGAGAGACCTTCAAGATCGTTCAACGTGTGATGGTCCAACTGCTCCAGTAATGGCTTGAACGCGCTTTCGACATCAAAGAAATCGATCACGAAGCCAGTATAGGGATCGACCGTGCCAGACAACTGCACTTCAACGCGGTAGGAATGCCCGTGCATCCGGTGGCATTTGTGGGTGCTGGGGACATTCGGCAGGCGATGGGCCGCCTCAAAGGTAAAGGCTTGCGTGATCTTCATGGGATACCAATCAACTTGTGCGTCTGGAGGCTCAGCCGCCATGGTGGGTGTTCGAGACAATAGGCGGCAATTGCAGCGGTATTCTCAAGGCGTCGGGGGCCGTCCATCGGCTGAAGCCAATGGTGATCAAACGACAAATCCGCGAATCGATCGGGACCGGCGTCGACCTGAGGGTAGACAAGCTTCAGTTCGTTTCCCTGCACCTGTTTTAATTCAGAGCCCGCTTTCGGACTGACACAAATCCAGTCTATCCCGGCCGGCGCTTCAATTGTTCCGTTGGTTTCGACGGCGATCAGAAAGCCGGCAGCATGGACGGCTTCGATCAAAGGCGTGTCCAGTTGCAACAGCGGTTCGCCCCCGGTGAAGACCACGAAACGGCCTCGACTTCCCGATCCCCACGTCGACGCGATAGCCTGGGCGAGAACCGCGGCATTTGCAAACTTGCCGCCGCCAATACCATTCGTCCCAACAAAATCGGTGTCGCAGAACTGGCAGATCGATTTCTCACGATCTTCTTCCCGTCCTGACCAAAGATTACATCCTGTAAATCGGCAAAAAACTGCAGCGCGGCCCGCCTGCGCGCCCTCGCCCTGAAGTGTTTTGAACAATTCTTTGACGGCGTAGGTCATGAGTCCTCCGGCAAACCGCTTGGCGGTTCAATGAGGGCCGCCCGGCGGGCTTTTGCGTCGGCTCGCACGATTGTAATCAGATATTGCGCAAGGCTGACAATGTCACGATTGACGTTTTGCACCGATTTCCAATGGCGCTGGTCATCAGACGCGAATTCCCAATGGCCCGAGGTCCACGCTGTTTTGCCAACGAGTGATGAAAGGCCCTTTGAGAAATCCTGCCATGTGCGTGCGCCGTCCAGTAACGCGAGCACTTCCATGACATAGCCAAGTGCCATTATACCTGCGCCGTGGACGAGTCGGGACGTCTTTGGCGTATGATCCTTCCAGTCGTCCTTGAACACGTATTTGACGGCGGCATAGAACTGATTGATCACCTCGAAGCAGAGCTCCTCACCATTAGGTTCGCGGATCATTTCCCGCATGACACCGTCTGTCGCTGAATTCATCACTACCCGCTGGATGGCGGTATCGCGGATGATGCCGGCAGGGTTGGTGTGCTGATGGATCATTCCCTTGAGCGACGACTTGGCATCAAAATTGAGCCGGGCCGCGAGTTCAGCGGCAAATGCGCGATCGCCGAGACGTCTTGGTAGTCCTCCGACTGTCGGCAGCAGTTCATAGATCAGCGACTTCGGCAATGGTCGTGTGTTGTTGATGAGGACGAACTGGCGGCGAAGTTCGGCTTCGTCTTCACAGACGACGCCCGATATAAACACCTGGAAATCTTTGTCAGGTAGTTGTGAGAGTGCGGTAAACCGCTGTTGTCCATCAACGACGAAGCCGACAGGACCATCATCAGACGTTATCTTGACCACGCAGCGTCCGAGGTCATCAAGATCTTCGATCTCCATGCCCGATGTGAATGCCACAACGATCGGATTGGGCAGGATCGCCTCCGACTTTTCCAGATAATCCCGGATTTCGCGAATATGGCCAGCGATCTGCGGCCGCTGAAAACCACTGAGCTTGCCGCTACTGTCGCGCGCGACGCGCTCGATAAAAGCAAACTGCTGCAGTTCAGAGGCAAGGGCTGCAAACGAGACTACTATGTGCTGATCGCTCTGCCGCGCCTTGATTGCCGGGAATTTGAATGTCGTCATTTACTTCACTTCTGCATGGTAGCTTGCGGACGAGGGCCTCATAGACCCCGAGATTATGAATGCCGCGTCGTTTGTTTCGATTGCTGGCTCGGAAAATCACGACTTCAATGGAGAGTGATTTGCAGATCGGGCATCCGCACATCTTCCACGGCCTGTCAGTGAGCGTGCGCTTATAACGGCTTCGCAATTCGTCTATTGCCTTCACCCCGGGGAGATCGCCAATAGGCGCGCCCATCAGCGCCGGCGCCGCGTAGGCGATCACGGCTTCAAGGGTATCTTCCAGGCCCAGATCGCCACGGTCATAGCAGCGAAGCGCGTTTAACGCATCGGCTTCCATTAAGACTAGCTTCTCTTGGTTCAGGGCGCCCTGCTTAGCCAAGCGTTGGAGCTTTGGATTTTCGAGCGCCTGGGGCACGCGTATGGCGGTGTAGTAAGCCAGAGCGCCGCTTGGCGTCGGTAGATAATAGTTCGCTTTTGCATCCTTAAACGCACGTATCAGCGGCGAGGTAGTATCAAAGCTAGTTATGTTGAAAGACTGAAAGGTTTCGATTTCATCAGCTTTTGCAAATCCTAATATATGGAGGCGGACGTTCTGTGGGATGACATCACGAATCGCGCGCAAGCAAGCTTTGATTTGAGGCGCTTTCAATGGCACAGTGCCGCCGAGGGCGAGATATGTATAGCCCATCGCCACAAGCCTGCGAGCCGCTTCTGCCATGCTTCCCGGTGACCATCCCTGGATAACGCCGAGGGGAATGAAGCGACCGGACATGTGTGATGTCGCCCTGAGGAACTCTGCCGCGTTTTCCAATGTGATGTCGAAGCGCCTGCGGGCATCTGCCGTACCGCCATCGAAGCCGGTCAGGCTTTCATCAAAGTCGAAGATGATATGATCGACCGAACAGCCATGCGTGAAGCGACCGTCGTCATAGAATTCGGCGGTATCCTCCGGCGTATAAGGAGGCCGCTCGTCCTTGTGATAAGTAAAGGCGCCGCAGTCACCAAAAATCGGAAGCCTATCGAACGGCGGCTTATCAAGCCTCAAAAACTCTCTCGCGCCAACGCGCCGAAAGCGCATTGCTTGAGCCTCAGTGTATTTGCCTCCGACCGCCGCGCCTCCAACAATGCCACGCGATACGAGCATGCCGTCGTAAGGAGCATATCCCATGATTTCGTGCGGATAGGCATCATTCCAGTAAGGAACTCGCCCCTCCGCATATCGATCGCGGAGAAAATCATACCCGGGGTCCACGTGATCGAGACTATCGGCGAAAATGAACTTCATCGGCTTGGCCTCGACAGCCTGCGATCCAGTTGCATCAGATGGTCGGCTAGTTTGGTGATATGTTGCGGCGTGCCCTGAATTTCGTTCCAAGCCCAGCCGAGGTCGGCCCAGACTCCCTCCGTCCAAGCGCAATGAGGTACTAGTCGCCGAAGCGCTTCACGGATTTCCAAGTCTGGATTCTCCGAACTATCTGCTCGAAGCATAATCTGATCCATCAGTGCGCCCATCGCCTTGATACCGGCCGAATGCATCAGACGGCTTTCTGTGGGAGCCAAGCCCCAGGCAGTTGGGAACGTATCGCGCACCGCTGACCAATAGAGTGACAGCGTCTCAAACATGGCGTCCGGGTTTGCCGTTTCCGGGGAATGCTTATACTGGCTAAGTGCCCCGAGCGGCGGGCGCAGATTCTGTTTGATCGCTGCTATCAAAGCGGTATCGCTGATGATACTGGCGTCGTCAGGATTGTCCGAGGCACGTTTGATCAGTTTATAAAACGGAGACTTCGGCTGTCTGTTGAGGAGATTGCAGAGTTCGCTCGGCAGTCGGTTGACCGCCAAATCTCTTGGAAGAAGGGTTCCCACCTCTGGCAACAACTCATTGATAAGCCGCACATCCAGAGCTTTGACCTTGTTCACGAGGATAAATTGTTCCCGATGAACCGCGAGATCCCGTGACACGAACCCAATAACGGGCACGGGAAATCTGCTGTTTTTCGCTTTGGCAAGAGCAAGTGAACGCTGCTGCCCATCGACGATCCAGGCAGCCCGGTCGCCCGCCGTGCGAAAGGGGATGGTGAGGGTGCCGGAAACACCGACCTCGGCCAGACCATTGGGTTTTGGCCCGCGCGACGGCTCAAAGTGGATTTCTGGTGAAAACGCCAGCGTTATCGCATTCGGAAAAAGAACAGGACCACTGTCGAGGAACTCGACGATTGAATTTACGTGACTGCGGATTTCCTTTCTTTGGAAACCCTTCAGGTCCTTTTCATCCCTGTGGATGCGGCTGATATCGGCAACGCGCGTCAGATCGGATCCATAAAGGAAAAACGCATAGACATCGATCGCGTCGCCCTGCTGCGTCCTGACCGCCCGTACAACGAGGCTTTCAGTCTCGGAGTTCATGCAAGACTCCCTTCACTTCGTACTTCCCCAGCTAACCGGGAAAATCGCTTTTGCTCACAGGCAACGGCAAGTTCATCGCGCAGCACCCGTAGAAGCCTTCCGGTCGATCCGCCGGTTCGATCCCAGTGTTGGCGAAGCAGAGTTTTGATATCCGCGTCAGATCGGCGAACGCCCGATGAAACGCTTGGGCGGCTCCAGGCCATCAAAATACTCTCGACCTGTTTGGCGTGACTGGCGACGCTGCCGTGCGGTTGTTCGGTCACAACCGTCGTTGCGAAATGGTGAAGCGCCCTGGAAGCAAAATCGATCATTGTCCCGCGGATGGGACTTTGCGGACCATCTAGCCTCGCGTCGTATGGTAGAATTTGACCCGCGAGACGTCCAGAAAGCGTCGAGGTTGCGGATCCCGCGAATATTCTAAGGCGCTCGACCGTTTCGTCCGGGAGACCCAGCAGAACCGGCTCAAGCATTTTGAGATAGGCTGCGCCGACGGCGATAAGGATCAGGCCGCCAGTGGATCGCAGAGTTGCGCGTAATTCGTCCGGATCTATGAGCGTTTGCCACCATTCTGCCGCTGACGCACTTGGCTTAATGTGATTGAGGACACAGTCTACGGAGCCTGCGGACACTGTGAGATCGTAGGCCGGGACCGACTGCTCCGACGTTAGAAAGCCCAGCCCGGCTGAAACAATATAAAGTTTGGCTTTGGCGCAGGCAGCCGCAGAGACAGCCAAGGAAAAGGAGCGACCACCGTACAAATCCCGCGCAACAGAAACGTCTGGGGCAACGGAAAGGCGGCTCTTCCACTCGGCGCTCACATCAGAGAGGCTACCGTAGGGCAGGTTGCGTCCGGTTGTGCCGAAATCGGCGTTGTGGTGCTTACGATTGGCACAAGCTGTGATGATTGCATGCATATCAATTCCAGCCGACATCACGGCGCAATTAGAGCGTGGTAAATCCTTAACCGGAGATAACTGCGGTATGGTTACTAGGTCAACCCAGAAACTGCGACCAGATTTTTTGATCCCCGAAAAACTGCGGACACGTGTCATGCCGGCCACGTCATACTGTATGATAGTTGCAAAAACCGGTAGCTTTTTTAAGTGCTGGGTTGTAGCCTCGGATGCATCTGCACCGCATATTGATGGCTCATGATCGAATTCATTGACGACTCCGAACCTTGGCGCCCAACCACCTCGGGCGAACGCCTGCTGTTTCTGCTCCTCAAGAACCATAAGGAAGCTCGCTACCTGTCCGACGCTCTCACCGAATCTGGACTTCGGTTTGCGAGGCGATATGGAGACTGGTCGAATTTCCTGATTGGCGCTTCGCTGCTGCATCTCCAGCAGCGTTTGATAAAACTTGGCAACGACGTCAGAGAGAGTGCGGCAAATCGCCTTGATCAAATTCGCGAATTGAGAGCGCGCACGTGCGATATCGTGCAGTTGACGCCGATAGAATATGGAGCAGATTTCGGCGAACTGATCCAGGAGGTGCTCGTCAGCGCCGAGCAGATGCGAAGGAACATCCCCGACGGCTTAAGGAAGGCCGTCCTGCGGACGGGTGGGCAACGCTGCTATAGTTGCGGCAGGTTGTTCGGCGCGGTCCATGATATGGAGGAGGGAGAATTGAAGCCAACTGTGGACCATGTTTGGCCGCGTGCTCTTGGTGGCGACTCTGGCGAAGAAAACTTGCTCCTGGCCTGCCAATCCTGCAACAGCACGAAAGGCCATATAGCGACGTGGCACATGGCGTGGATCCAACCGATCGTGTTCTCCGATATCGACGAAGTCGATGGACCTCCGCCTGTGCCGCGCGAAGTGCAGATGGCACTTCACATGCGCGCTGCAACAACCTATGCCCGCGCCAATGGCACCACGCTTCGAGACGCTTTTCTAACGATCGGTCCACGGGATCGCCCGGCCAAGATCGATCTCGAACAGGGCTATGATTTCTTCAACATGCGTGTCCACGACGAGACGCGTACAATGGTAAAGTGGATCCCGGGTTGATGCAGTACGAATATGACGCCTTCGTTTTTCGCCAGCGCGCCGACGGCGGCGGTCCGCTCCTCGCTCTCTTCCAGGCTCCGGCGGGAGAGGTCGATGCTTGGACGGATGTCGATCGATTGGCACCCGACAACAAACTCGGTCCACAGCGCGAACCGAAGAAGAGCAGGATTTCCAGCATCAAGCGGTTTTTTGCCGACGATCCGGACAACACAATCCCAACCGCGATCGTCGTTGGCCTGAAGGAGGTCGATGTCGCGGCACAAGGCAACATCTCAAAGATCAGGTTTGAGGCGGTGCCCGGTCAACCAAAACCGGGGCTGATCATTGATGGGCAGCACCGCTTGCGCGGTTTGCAGGCCGTCAACGACGCCACGCTTGTACCGATCGTTGCTATCCTTGAAGCAACCGATCTGGAAATGGCGTTCCAGTTCCTCGTTATCAATAACAAGTCCGCCAAAGTACCTCCGGATCACATCCGCGCGCTCGCGCTCAATTATTCACAGGAGCAACTCGCAATCCGGTTGCGGACGGCGCGCCTTTCACAGGATCCAAATCTCGGATCCGTGGGGGTTTTGGACGAAGATGACGAAAGCCCCTTCCGGGGGATCGTCGATTGGCCGAACAACTCCGTTGACGCTCGGATAGTGGCTCCATCGGCAATCGAGTCAATGGCAGCGGAGGTCAGATCACTTGGTTTCGGGGAACTCGAAGACCTCGATAGCGTGAACGCGTTTCTGATCGCGATGTGGTCTGTCATCAAGGAGGAATGGCCCGACCTTTTTGTGAAAGGAAGCAAGCTCATGTCGAAGGTGGGCCTGATTTGCATCACGCAGTTCGTATGCACCACGATGAAGACGTGGGCGCGCAATCCCCATCTGCGTAACCAAGTCGACCCGGGCGACCCTGAGAAGGTCAAAAATATCACCCGTGATGTCCTGAACACTCTCAGCCCGCGCTTCTTTAAGGCAGATTGGTCAAGCACCAGTTACGACACCCGCGCCGGACGCGACCAGATCATGAACGATCTCGAGGCGCTGTCGTTCAACGTCACGAATTCGGAGCCCTGGTACGAGGGGTTGAAAGTCGTCGATCGAAACTGGCTCCAGGTGCATCTTGCCGAACAGGGTGGTGCTGCAGCCGCTCCTGCCGACGCTGTGTGACCGCGGACGCGTTAACACAGTCTTGTCACCTGCCTGCATTCATAACGTCCAAATCTGTAATGCAGAGCAGGTCAGGATTGCCGATATGTGTGTAACGGATGCTGTCGCCCTCGGCGACAGTTCTGGAAATGAGCTTTTTCAACGTTTCTTCATCGCAACCGATTGCCGCACGAAGCTTTAGTTTGGCCTGCGGCCACCAGTCGGGGTCCCTTGTATGCACGAGCATGTTAACTGAAGTTCTAGTTGCAAACGCTTGATCAGCGTCGACGAGGTTCTTCTTTTCGAGAACTCCCATCAGGTCTGACAAGAAATCGAGCCGAAGCATGCCACCAACGACCTCACTCCAGAGGATTGGCCGCTTTGCCCCGCCAACGACAGCCTGGGTATACCAGGCGGCTCTGAGTGCAAGGCGTGCTGCGAACAACGCGGCGCTCTTCGAACGCACCGGAAGAAATGTCCCGACCACTGACGTCGCGCCGCAGGTCAAAAAGCCGGCTCCCGCTGTCGCATGCGTCCGGTCGGGGGACTGCGTGTCACAGGCACTTAAAACGACAACCGGCGGAGGACGCATTCGACCTCGCAATTCCCATATGTCGACTGCTTCTGACCCAATGTGCAACGCGCCAACGCCGGAATTCTTGTCGTGCGACCCATGACCGTCAAAAATCATCATCGCCCCATGAAAATCGTTGACGGCGGCCACGAACTCATCGCTCGTGCTTACCGACACCTGCCGAAATTTTAGGCTCTGCTTGGAGTTGCCCGCAAACACGTCCATGGCTTGGCGCACATCATTTCGAATAGGATCGGTCTGTGCAAAAGATGATACTACCAGCACTTCTTCAAAGGCCTTGGGTGGCAGGTAGAGTGTTTGCGTCCTCGCCAACTGCATCATCATCAAGTTTCCTGGCGTTGCCGGAATGCGAGAGACGTCCAACGCGATACTCATCGGCAGATCACCAATCGGCAGCCATTCCAATGGAGCATCTGCAATCAGCTTAACGCCGGTATGACTGCTGCTGATGATCTCGACTAAAGGCGCCGGGGTATGTCGCGCCAGCGATTCCTGCACCGAGCGAAAAACGCGCTCTGCTTTATTAGTTCCGCCACTGCTCCCTCCACCACTTGCATACCCGGTAAAATCCCGCAGTTCTGACGTCTTGTTAACGCCGTTGGGCAATCGGATCGATGACGCAAGCGTCGAAGCGGCTCGCAGACTGACGGCAAGGGTTTGAGCAGTTAACTCTTTCGCCCGTACGCCAATAATATAGTGACCTGCCGGCGACAGCATTGCGACCATTTCCGATCCCGGCCCTTCAAAAAGATAGCCGGTTTGTCAGGCGAGTTGGACGACCATTCTTTCGGGGTGATTGGAAAGACGACTTGGCTTTCGTAGCGGCACTGGTATGTGAGAGTGCCTCAAAGACAGCGAGCACGTTCGAAGCATCTGGACGTTTGACCTCGAAGGTCACGACGTCAAATTCGTGTCCGATGGTGAACGGAAATTTCTTGTGAGAGACCAAAGTGAAATCGGGGCGGGTCCACGGGCCGACGATTTTCGCATTTCGGCGAGCGGTATTCTCGATAATGAATTCAGAGGCGCTGTAGTTGTTGGCGAGCCAAAGTGTCTTGAGTTGCTTCTCGATCTCCGGGTAGTAGCGCTTTCCTCGCCAATGACGGCGTCGGACACACCCACGCCTTTGGCCAAGCCGATGTAACCCTGCCTTTTTTGGACGAGTAACTTTTTATCTATGCCATGTTTGAGCGTCGCGTCAGTTGTCCGGTCATCGTTTAAAAAAACATAGCGTTTCAACCAGGTTCGGGTGAGGTCGCCGTTTTCCTCGACCAGTTTTTCTACGACGATGATCAACAATTCCAATGTGCGCAGTGATGGCGGGGTGTGCAGTTCTTCCAATTTCTCGCTCGCTTTATCGTTTCATCTTATAGTTGTCTTTAGACGATAATTATCAGAGCTTCGGGTCGCGAATGGAAGTTGGCATAGTTTTCAGCCCATTAAGTATCAGAACTCGCCTAAATCGCTGCGTTTCGTAAAAGGCGATCAATTCGCCGGAAGAGGACGTCCGACGCATCCATCCAAAGGATCGGTCAAACAGTCTAGAGCGGTCGTCACTTGGCGTCGCCGAAGACGGTTGTCCCATACGGACGGGGCACCCCTTTCTCCTTCACGGATGAGTTGCCCGGAGATGGAGGCGAAACACCAGTTATCGCTCCCTGAACCAATCGGGCAGCCTCTCATCGAGAGCCAGGTCGAGTTCAAGCCTGATACCGTTGATCATCGTCTCGACGCCGAGGGTGAAGCCCCCCATCGCATAACATCTGAATTTCGCCTTCCGGCCCTTCCACGCTACCAATTCCAAGGAGGGATTGAACGTCGGATGCAGATGGAGCCTCACCGGACCTGTCGGCTTCGGCGCGCTGTCGGGAGCCGTGATGCCTATCTTGAGGGAGAGGTATTCGGGATCGTTGGACGAGCCCCAGTCGACGAGCTCCACCTTGATCCCCTCAGCCTCGGTTCTTCCGCCGAATCGGCCCTTGTGGGGATCGGATGTGAAGACATCGTCCAGCACGCGTTCAACGGAGCCCGAAGCCGCCGTCACCTCCAGCATCGCCTTCTCGATCTGCTGCGCGACTTCCGCGGGCGGAGCCTTGAGATAGGAAATCATGTCGTTCACAAGTCTGGACGGGCCACCGTCGGGCGCGTCGGCCATTTTCGTCAGCAACGTCGATGCAAGCTGGCGCGTCGACGGGGAGAGCAGGCTCATATCGAAGGAGGGCACTTCAAACGCCTTGCCACGAATGCTCCTTTTCGAGGTCGTGGGAGCCGCCAACGAAGTCAGAACTTCGCTGAAAACCCGGGTCACCTTCTCCGCATGCGAAATGGTGTCGATTATATGCGCGCCCGACTCCCGTTTGGCAGCGCTTCTCCATGCAAGCCAAGGCGAGGCGTTTACCCGGGCGTTGGACGCAGCGACAAGCTCGGCGGACAACTTCCGTTGCCCCGGATTTGTCGAGCTCCACCTTGTCGCCCAGTCCCAAGACAGTTCGAGCATCGGAGGTGCGGGAAGGTCGCTGAACCCCAGATCGGTTGAAACACTGCCGTTCAGCGACCGCTGCCACATCGCGCAAAGCGTATCTGCGGACGACCAGGCGTCCACGACTTGTCCTGAAGGGATCTCCGCAGGTTCCGCGTCGAGATCAATGGCAGGGGTTGCGTCGACATCATCGTTTGGATCACCCGAAAGACCGAGCGAAAGCGACGTTTCGTACATTCTGAGATAGGGATCTGCAAACTGCGAAGCCTGTTCCCACAGCCGCGGATCCGGTCCAAAGTATCCTCTCGCCAACCGATCAAGCAAACATCCGGTTACACGAAGTCTGCTTGCCAGATTTTCCATAGGCGCGCCGCTCGGCAGCGAGATTATTCGCGTCGCCGCAAGATTGATACCCTCGCGAGTACGGAACCTCACTTCGTTGCGGGCTCGCTCGGGCTGTGAAATCCTCGCCGACGCCATGACGACGACGGTCTGTCTGGTCGGGTGGACATGGACGCACTGGTCGATCAATATCCGTTCCGGGTTCCTGTAGGTTAGCAGGTATGGTCCTGGGGCCAGATCAAACACCAGCGCCTGATGGGCGTCCCATCGGGTCCCTTCGACGGCCTTCCGGCCTTTGTCATTGAGCGAACTCACCCGGAAATCACGAAGCAGCGAGGTCTTGCCTCCGTCATCCGGACTTATGACGACGATCACGAGGCCGGAGCCCTTCGGTCGCGAGTTGGAGAGCGAGACGACCGTGGCGATCGCTTCGGCCTCCCTTCTGTCAGCCGATTCATCGTATCCGAGCGCCAGCGGCGCGTCCTTCAGCTTGATTATCTGCTGGCTGATTTTGCCTGCGCATTCCCACCGGACGGTGTAGATTCCGTGGGGGAGACTAAGTTCCAGCCTGTCGAAACCTCGTGCGATCTCGTCGAAAGCGCCGGACCTTATCATTATTTCGACGCCGAAAGGCGCCTTCACGGTTATGGTCTGGGATGCCCGGCCTGTCTCGCTAGATGACGACATCGGTTTCTCCCGGTCCGAGGTGGTGGAAAACGTTGAGGGTTGCACCGTCCGCCGTGTCAATCGAGTAGCTTCCGATCGGCAGGGCATATGTCTGTCTCGCAGCGCTGACTGTTCCCACTTGAACGAGAGCGTCGAACTGGTCCCGGATCTCGAACTGCGTCCCCTCCGCGATATTTACGAAGTTCAAATTCAGGGAGACCGTTGCCGACAACGGCGGTCCGACGCTAAGGATTATGGCAGGCGGCCTCGGTTTTTCGAGGAAGTCTGGATACTGCACTTTAGGGCTGACGAGTCCGTTTATCCCCGCACTGACGTACTCCTCCAGGTCCCGGAGTGTCAGACGGCCATCGACGCGGTGTTCTCTCAGCCCCCCTACCAGTAATTTCGAGAACGCTCCCCTTATAGCGTTCGCCGCGCCGGGAAGGGTCTCGTAAGCCACGCAGGCGTCCTGCGCCGCTCGTCCCACTCCCAGTCGTCGGTGATGGCCTCTTGGCGAAATTCGGTTATAGGGACACGGGGGTTTGCCCACCTTCAAGGGCATCGCGTTCCGGCAGCAGTCGAAGAACAGGATCAGCTCCGCGGGGCCAGCCTTGATCAGATAGCGGCGGAGGTCGTCGCATGCCACCAGCCCGACCGCAGGCATATCCACCGCGAAGTCGGCGGCGATGAAACAGTTCTGGGGGTCCTCGTCGACGTCGTCCGCCCTCGTCTGACCTCCGTGACCCGCAAGGAAAACGTATATCCTGTCAGCCTCCGCCGCTACAGACTTGTCGGCCAGCCACGGTACAGTTCTGACGATCTCCATCGCCTGCGGTGCCCGCGAGAAGTCCGGCCCGACGTAGGGCCAGCGGGTCGGAGCAGTCATATAGGCGGCGAGATGCGGTCCGGGAGCGACGGGAGGAGGATAGGTCCAGAAAAAGAGGTTTTCGGGAGCGACATTGCCGCCCGCGGGATTCAGCGCCCAGTCGGCGAAATCCGCTGCGTCCGCGACTGCTCCCTGTAGCTTCGCCATCTTGGTGTTTTCGGGATAGACGTCGATACCGACTATCAGCGCCAACGCGTTCATTGGGCTTTCTCGAGCCAATGGGTGGCGATGCTCTTCAACGTTTGGACGTCGTCGTCGAAACCGCCGTGGGAACGTGAGCGGGATCCGAAGCGGTCACCGTCTGCGGTTTCCGAGTAGACGACGCGATCGGGGTGCTCGGCAAGGAAGGCCCTGACCTTGCGCACGGCCGCCGCCTCGTCTTCTTCGGGAAGCCAGTCGGGATCTGCGGAGATGAACCTGGCCATACCGAGAATCGGCGCATCGGAATAAGGCTCCGAGCCTTCGTTTTCAAAAAGTCCCGACACCAGGTAGAGCAGCGATGACGGGTAGACAAAACCAAACCCTGTTCCAAGAAGAACGTCCGCTCGCTCCAGTTCGTCCTTCATCGCAAACATCCTGAACCGGGCGATACTCGATCCGCACGCGTCAAGCATCGAAGCAAACTTCTTGATTCGCACGGCGGGTGCTAGAAGCACCAGAGAGAGCGGGGTTTCGTCTCCCATCCGCTTGCGTGCGTTCAGGAATTCAGTCGCCCAGATCGATCCGGCACTATGACCTACGACAAGAAGGTCCGCGTCTTTGTTGGAAGACAGCGCCGCGACCAGATCCCGGCCGAGTCTTCCCTGCGAGAAGTGATCGGCGGCGTCCTTGGTCATCATCGCCCATATCGCCGAGCCGATCAGATCGCCGTAGAGTTGGCGCGCCACTTCTTCGACAATCGTCGCGTATAGACCGTGATCACGCCTTCCCTTGAAGCGGCGGAGGACGCGTCGGCCTATCTTGAAACCGTGACCGACAATAGCGCCGAGGACGCCAAGGCCGCCAAACGCCCGGGCCCGCCCGGTGCCGGGGTCCTCATCCCCCCATTCCTTTTGTATGGCCTCGTCCAGATGTTCGAACTGCTTCCTGCCCCTCGCGGCGTCAGCTTCGTAGGATCCGCGCGTCACATCATCGGATACTTCGGCGATATGGGCCTCGATCTCCCGCGACGAGACGATAATGTCGTCGTCGAGTTCAAGGACTGTCCTAAGTTCCAGCTCCATTTCATCATCACTGATATCATCAAGCGGGAGGGTGTCGCCAAAACCGCCTCTAGTTGCGATTTTACCATCTATTTTTGCGAATGGAACGTCGGAACCGGACCGGATTTGCTCCTCGATCGCCACGTCCGTCAGTCTGGGTGCCTCCACGCCACCCCGGCCCGCGGCAGCGCTCTCGGTCTTTTCGGCGAAGTAAGAGATGAGCCTTTTGACGAGGGCGTTGTACAGACGATCGTTCTCGAGAAGATCAATCCAGTTGTTCTTCAATGTTTCTTTCAATCCCGTCCGCCACACGATATAAACTTGCTCCCAATCTTCAGGGATATTTAAAGCCGATGGACCGTTTCCAGACAATTTTCCTGCGATATTCTCGGCTGATTGCTGGTCGACAAGACCGCCGTGCAGATAGAGAAGTACTTTCTTCTTTCCTGACGACAGCCTTTTCGAAAGTTTTTTCAATGCATCGGCATCACTACTATCCAAGGAGCCATCGGCAGTTCGCAACACAGTAACTGGCATCGCACTTCCCCATATCCGACATTTCCCTTGAAGATATTCATGCAATGTGTTTTTTGCAACATGAAGTTGTTATGTGCCTTTTAGTTAAGTTTTAACCGCGGGGGGGGCGTCTGGGAATTCCTACGCAGTAGGGTGTCCGGCCGCAGCCTGTCCAGGATCCACTCGTTAGGATGGAAAGCGGGGCGGACGATTCACGGCGTCCGACCAGACATCGCGGCTGGACAATTCAATGTGCTCCGGAGGAATAGATGGGGATTGTACTGAAAGCCTTAACTGTCGTGCTTGGGGCTGTGCAGCTTTCAGCGTGCTCGATACATCCTAGACCTGAAGACTACATCAACGTTTCGACCTACGACATCGTGAACCGGATCCGCTGCGAGAGCAGGGCTGCAGTAATCAATTCGGTAGAGACCTATCTAGGCACCCGCGAAGACGAGGCGACAACGCGCATTTGGAAGGCGCACCAGCAAGCGGGCGGCGGGGCGACTACCGTCAGGGCGTCTGATTATCCCGGTGATGTCGGACGCCTCCTAGCATTGTTCTGGCGGACGGGGATCGTTTACAATTTCAGCCTCGACATGACCGAAATCAATAACGTCGGAGCAGAGGCCCATTTCCTGAGACCATTGGTCCGAACCGGATTTAATCTCGAGCTCAAGTCGGCACTTGACCGCCAACGGCAGAACGTGCGGACCTTCACGATAGCGGACGACTTCGCCGGACTTCTCGAGGTTCCCGCCAAGTCCTGCAAGGGGCAGATCGTCGGCGAGAATTTCATCTATCCAATCACGGGCAAGATCGGGGTCGAAAAAATGATCCACGCGTTCATCTATCTAACGCTTTTTCAGAATCTGGCGGGGAAGGCCGATAATCTGAGCGGCCCGCCCACTATGGGCGATTCTCTGGAATTCACGACGACCGTAACCGGTTCGGCCACGCCCAAAGTCACATTTGCCGAGGTTGGAAAACACTTCCAAATCGTTGACGGACAACTCTCGGGCACCGTAACCCGAACCGACGTACACAAGGTCGTCGTCGGGCTTGCGCTCGACCCTTCTGCAAGCGGCCAGGTTATCGACGCCCGCAACGACGTCGGTCGGCGCTTGATCTCGGTCGCTCCGCGCACGCGCGCCCAGTTGGCGGCCGCTATCGTGGTCGATCAGATCGTCGAACAGCAGGCATTATCTCGAACGATCGTCATAGAAAGGTAGGATGCAACGATGGCACTCAAATCGACTACGGGTCAGAAACCCGTTTTCATGACTGGCACTGATCCGGTCGAGCTTAGGCTGAAGGATTTGTTCGACATACTCGACGCCGTCCGCGACGCGCAACACGGAAAAGACTTGGAACAACTCGTTCAAAGCGGCGATCTCAGAGTTCTTGTCCCGGCGGAGACGGTAAACGCGTTCAAGAACTTTGTCGCGGCTCGATCCGAGCTTCGCGATACCGAGGTCGGAGCTAAAATCCTGTTTCCCTCGGCCGAGCCCATGGGGCGGTCTTCCGGCCGCGCTCGGTGCTGTGGTTTCGACAGTTCGGGTTGATGCCGACTACAGTGTCGTCGTGCTCATTCATGCCGTTTTCAACCTGTTGACTGCTTTCATTTCGCCTGCGGTCCGGTGTGGCCAGTGGCTGCGGAACCATGGAGCAAACGCCACCGATCCCGCGAGCGGACCTACACGTTCATCGGGTAGAGAAAATGACGCTTTCACTCATGTGGCGTCGACGCGGCTTTCCCATTTCTGTCGTGCAAATCACAGGGTCGTACATCCTCGTCCCCGCGCTGCGGATCGCGGGCCCGCGGAACCTTGCCGAGTTCCGCGGGTTGGTTACGGTAACAAAGGGGAAAATGGGAATGACACGCACAAGCGACGACACCCACGCGCGCTTACGACTTGCCGCCGCCAGTAAGAAGGCGGTTCCACTCCAGGTCCAAGAACCACCGTTATCCCATCCGAAGTAAATAACGGGTCGTCAACAGACGTTTGACAAAAAGGCCCAGTCGTAGATTTCGCAGAAACGATGAATCCCAGGCCAAGTCGGATGCGGAATACAACTTCGGGGGCAGTCGGTCCCGATTTCCGCCGGGGTGGCGGCGCTACGCTAAATCTCCTGCGGCTACCCCGAGAACCGAAGTTGCATGCGCGAATTCCCGAACCGTGGCTATGCTACCGCTATGCTCGGTTCTCCGATATGCTCTTCTTGCGCTGTTCGGCGGCATGGGCAGGCTTAGCCGACGAATAATACATTTTCCGCGTCGGTTGACGTCAAAACCGCAGGTGCGACGTGTGTGAATCCTTGGCCCGTGCTGGCAAATATGGCCAAAGACCGAACGGCAGATCGCTCAGCGTCACGGGGAGATCGCACGATAATGCTTGCGCTCATCCACATCCGCCGGAACCCGCACCCTTCGGTGAACTCGTCCGAGACGAAGTCCAGCGAACATCACCTGGCATCTGGTTCGGCGTCAGTGCTGATGTTCGCACCCTTGCATCGGCAAGATGCTCGTCAGCCTTGCTGTGCATCGGGCACGAACTTTCCTTCATATCGGACGCGAAAATTGCGGCGTTCGGTCTCTACCCGGAAGCACAGGAAAATCAGCTCGAGATCGTTTTTATTGTCGATGCGTCCGAGCAGGCAGAGAGTGACGACAGCTGTTTCCAGATAGCTGCCGCTCAACCTGATAGCCGCGTTTCTGATTTCGTTGATGCCGAGGTCGTTGCGGTTGTCGCTACGCTGGTAGACCAGCCAAAAACGTGTCGTCTGCCAGATCGACCGAAAGGCATCCGTCACGTGCTCTCTAAACTCTGCGGAGCTCATGGCCGGAGTCCTGGAGACAGTAAGCTCCTCGTCCAAGCCGTACACATTGAAGTACCCGTCGAAATCGTTTCCGCTCGACAGCCGTTCCTCAATCATTTGGAATGCTGTGGCGTCGGTGATGGAATTTCTGAAAAATACGGCCATGGACGCCAGAAAAACGGGACGGTCGATAGGGCTCGTGACGCTCCGTTCCATGAACGTCGTCGTCACGTCCGGAGAAAACGCGGATCATCGCTAAAGTGTACAGCTTATAAAGCCGGTTTCTTCTTTGGAGCCGGCAGGAGACCGTCCCGCTGGAGTTGCTTGCGAGCAAGCTTGCGCTGGCGGCTGATGCCCTCGGACTTCTGGCGCGCCTTCTTCACCGACGGCTTCTCAAAGGCTTCCCGCAGTCGCATTTCCCGGAAGACGCCTTCACGCTGGAGCTTTTTCTTCAAGACGCGAAGCGCCTGATCAACATTGTTGTCGCGAACCAATACCTGCATTTGAAACCTTTCGACGCTTGCAATTCTGCAAGGGACCGGCGGCAATTTAACGTTTTGCCCGGACTTTACTAGCGGGCAGCCCACGATTTTTCGGCGATCAACGTGCAAAATTATCCGGAACCAGGAAGATTTAATTTTCCGGAGTTCGCCCACCCTCATCCATCAACCGATTGATCTCCGTTTCAAGGTCGAGGGGCTGTCCGGTTGCAGGTTCGTCCGTGTTCGGAATATGTTCTGCTGCTATTGCTGCAGCGGCGGTGACGCGATGCGCGGCGGATCGTTCGCGGACGAGGGAGCGGTAACGCCGGGCAACCTCCGGCATGTCGAGATGCCCGGCAATCCATTCTTCGATCCATGCGTGGAAACGGTCGTCCTGTTCAACGGCGTGGCCTGCATCCCGCGCTCGCTGAAACGCATTCTCCGCAGCTCTTCGTCTGACCTCAGCTGACATCTGACCCTCATGCTATGCTTGGTTTGCCCGAACACAGGTGTGGCGTCTGGAATGTCCTTGCGCCCCAGCGGTCCCAGCACCCTGTGGTATTCTTGACGCTGCGTGCGGTTAAAGTGTGACCGGCGGGCCGTCGCGCTTTGGGGTGGCCGAGACTTCGTCTAAGGGGTAGCGGCGGATACACGCAAACCAATAGCGCGAATAATTGGCGAAGAGACACATCAGGAGGTTCTGTTTGGGAAAAATGCAAAGGCAATCCGTTCACGATGACGGTAACGCATCCTAAAGCTGCATGCCCTACAACCTGAATATGGGGGCATTGATGACCAAAATATTGAAGTTTCAGCCAGCGAAAAAGTCGAGGTGGGACGTAAAACCCGCCGAAATGGCAGCGGTGGGGCTCGCGTTGATGTGTGGCCTCGGTTTTGGCGCCTATAGCCCTATGCCTGCCAGCGCGAGTGGCGAGTATATCTCCAAGCAGTTCAGCATATGCAGTGGCCCCGTACGCGTGACCTGCGTCGTGGACGGCGACACGTTCTGGCTCGATGGCACAAAGATCAGAGTGGCCGATATCGATGCCCCGGAAATCGGCGAACCCAAATGTGCTTCCGAAAAAGCTCTTGGCGAAAGGACGAAACTGCGGTTGCGCGAGATGCTCAACGCCGGCGCCTTCGATCTCGCCGCGTTTGAGAACCGGGACGAAGACAAATATGGCCGAAAACTTCGCGTGATCATGCGGGGCGGACGGTCGTTGGGAAACCAGCTGGTGACGGAGGGTTTGGCACGAACCTGGACCGGCAGGCGCGAACCATGGTGCTGACAGCACGAAACGGAATGCAAATCGTCCACCGCCATTTTGCTATCCGGGCAAGGTGGCTGCCGGCGATATTTGCAGTTATGTTGATCCTCGCACCGCTCTCCGCTCACGGCGCGAACACGCCCTGCAGCGGTCGCAAAGGTGGCGTCGATCGCTGCCAGGGAGAGACGTTCATCTGCAGAGATGGGTCCGTCAGCGCCAGCAAGAAGTCCTGCGCAGCCATCATGGGTGGAGCGGGTCTGATGAGTTCACCTTCACAAGAGATGACGCCGGCGTTATCCGCCGACTGCTCGTGCCGCTCGGGACGGTTTTGCGTTGGACCGAGGGGTGGGCACTACTGCCTGTCAGATAGCGGCAAGAAAAGCTATCTGAAGAAGTAATCGCTCAGACTGAAGCCGAACGCATCTCGGCATCGAAGGCAACCGGACGTCGGAGTCCCGCCATAGCTCGCGCCCTTCGCGGGCTCATCACATCACCAACCCGTCGAATATCTCAAGCATCGCTGACCGCGTTTCCTGGTTCCGGACCGAGATCTATCCCATCCCCGGATGCCGACCCGCAAACCACACGCGTGACAGCATTCGATCGTTTCAGAGCTTGAGCTGCATCCATTTTAAGTGAAGCCCTGAACCTCTGCATCAAACGCACGGCTTGGGAACTTTGCGTATGCGGCGATCATCGCCGCATTTCTTTTGCCCTGTAAACATCCCTGACGCGACCAACAATCGGATGCGTCTAGCAACACCCAGCGTAGCTCCAAGCAACAAGCCGGCGACGGCAACTCCACCCGTTATTGCATCCGGACAGGTAAGGCGCCCGATCAGGGAAGCGGGTCATGCAGATCAGCTCAAAAACAGCCGCACTCCACCTTTGGCATTTCCAACCCCGCTCTTTTGTCTGGCATCCCTAATCCAGTCCCGTCCTTGGACGGTCAACCCGCAAGGGGTTCGCAGTTCCTGCGACCTCTCGGCTGCGCCTTCGAGGTGACCGCGGCCGAGCCCGGACAAACGGGCGCCATCGAGCGGGGATTGGCCCCGCCAACGGATGGAGCCACATATGTCGCACGATCTCAGCATCGCACAGAAACACGCACTCGATCTTGCCCGGACCCTGATGGTTCCGGTCACCCTCTTTAAGGTGGAGGGAGAGATCGGCGTCATGCCTTCCGCCGAATATGATGGCGATGAAGACGCCATCATCCACGAATACGACCCCTTCGCATACGGACCGGCTCATTGAGCCGGTTCCCCGTTCGGAGATGCCGCTTGCGCTCCGCGCGCGCAAGGGATGCTTCGCCGCGAGCTTTACTCGCATTTTTGGGAGTTGTGAACCGCGCCCTTGCGCGCTTGGGTCTTCGCGCCGGTGAGACGCTTGGTCAGGAAACGCAATGAAGGAGAAGGGTAGTCAACATGGAGAAGGCTGAAATCGAAGCCCTTCGGGTGCGGGTCGGCTGTGCCGCCGTGCTGGAACACGAAGGCTTCGCGATTGATCTCAAGGAGAGCACGCGCCGCGCCGTCAAGTTCCGGCGAGACGACGACATCATTATCGTCATTCACGACGACAAAGGCTGGTTCGACGCACGCTCAGACGCCAAGGGCGATGTCTTCGCGCTTGCGATCTATCTCATTGGCGGCGGGTTTTCCGAAGCGCTCGCGGCGGTTGGTGGACTTGTCGCCTATCAGCCCACGCTGCCGGCTTGGGAGCGGCCATCGCGCGTTCTGACCGGTAACGCGACGATCACGCAACGATGGGAACAGCGCAAGCGCCCGTGGCGCGCTTCTGCCACTTGGTCTTATCTGACCCAAAGCCGTGCCATTCCCTGGCATATCGTCTGCAAGGCAATTGATGCTGATCTCATCCGTGAAGGCCCGTATGGCAGCATGTGGGCAAAACACGCCGATGGCGCAGACCAGGTCGTCGGATGGGAAGAACGCGGACCCGATTGGCGGGGTTTTGCGACCGGGGGCGCCAAGCAGCTTTTCCGGTTCGGTGTGACAACGGCGCGGCGCATCTGCGTGACGGAGGCGGCGATCGACGCGATGAGCTTGGCAGCAATCGAGGAGGCAAGAGGTGACACGCTCTATGTGAGCACCGGCGGCGGCTGGTCGCCGCTGACCGCTCAGGCGCTAGAGACGCTCGCATCCCAGCGAAACACACAGCTTATCGCAGCGACGGACAATAACGAGCAAGGCGCGGTCTTTGCAGACCGTATCCGGAAGATGGCGGAGGTCGCCGGATGCGTCTTCTCTCGGCTGAGGCCACGCGCCGAGGATTGGAATGAGGAATTGAAGGAAAGGACGGAGAAGGGAAAGCTGCCGCATACGCCGTCAGCGCATCAAGAGTGAAGCTTCGCCCGCTCGATGAGCGGCCCTTGACCCGCCGCCCGCGAGGCGCCGGCCGAGGAGAGGTGATCAAAGGACTGAAGATGAGGTCGAGCGGACTTCTTGCTTCAGCCGAAACCTTTCAAGGAGCCGCAGATGTTCAATCCTCCAGCCATCCGAAAAGTGTTCGAAGGCGTTGCCAGCCGCCACGAGATGTACGCGCTGTTCAACCGCCACAGCCAGTCGCCGTTTGACGATGACCGGCTATCGGGCCGCCGCTACGCCGGCGAATGGTTCGAAATCACCGAGGCCGACCACGACCACATGTTCGAGATCCTACCGCCGCTGTTCATCCGTGGCGACATCTTCGCCATGAGCGAGTTTCAGGCGGCAAGCGTTACCAGCTTGTTCTTCGCGCTGAAGATCGACGACCGTTTCCGCTGGTTTCACGGCTATTGCGACCTGGTCGATCACGGCTCGCCCAGCCGCATGCGCGCCGAGATTGTCGCCCGGGAATCACGGCCGGTCCGAGCGATGAGCGCCCAAGAGAAGCTCGATCATATCTGGAGCACCACGGGGGCTGACTTCCGTGCCTACGCCGATTCACGCTTCCCCGCCAATCTGCGCAACCGCCAGATCGTGCTCGTCTATCCCGCGGCCCAAGGCAAGATCTGGAAACTGCTCGACGATCTGACCGACGAGGAGATCACCGCCAAGCTGCCGGTTCAGTTCCGGCTTCTGCCGGAAACCATCGCTGCCTGACGGGCAGCCAGCACCTCTTTCAATCCCCTTCATCCCGCCTTTGCCACCTTGCCTCCGGGCGAGTGTGCTCAGGCGCGCCTTTTCCAGGGAGTTTTCCATGGCGCATGACGATCCCTTCACGCTCGACCTGTTCGGGAACACCGCTCTGACATCCAGCTTGAACCTTGGCGTCACGGCCTTTGCCCCAGCATTTGGCGATGGCACCGACGACGACCCGCCGCCAGCAACACCAGCGCCGGCACTGCCGGCGCCTGCAACGCCTAAATCTAAAACCTCGATGGCGGCGAAGATCGACTTTCGCCTGGAAGGATCGCGCACTCTCTCCCGCACATGGCGCGAGCGGGCGCGCGACAATATAGCGGCGATCCAGATGGCGGCCGAGATTGAGCGCCAGAATCGGCCGGCGCGTCCACAGGAGCAGGATAAGCTGATCCGCTTCACCGGCTTCGGCGCATCGGATCTTGCCAACGGCATGTTCCGTCGGCCCGGCGTCCAAGAGTTTCGCGAGGGCTGGGACGGACTAGCCGACGAATTGGAGTCTTTAGTCAGTGCGGCGGACTACGCGTCGCTCGCCCGCTGCACCCAATATGCCCATTTCACGCCGGAATTCATTGTCCGCGCCATGTGGTCGGCGCTGGTGCGATTTGGATTTACCGGCGGCCGAGTCCTCGAGCCGGGGATCGGGACCGGCATGTTTCCGGCGCTGATGCCGAACACGCTCTCCCGCACCAGCCATATCACCGGCATCGAACTCGATCCGGTGACCGCTCGCATCGTTCGCTTGCTGCAGCCGCGGGCCAAGATCATCACCGGAGATTTCGCAAGGACCGAACTGCCTGATCACTTCGATCTGGCGATCGGCAACCCGCCGTTCTCCGATCGCACCGTCCGCAGCGATCCAGCGTTTCGGACGCATGGCTTCCGTCTCCACGACTATTTCATCGCCAAGGCGGTCGACCGGCTGAAACCTGGCGGGCTTGCAGCCTTCGTGACGTCCGCGGGCACGA
Source organism: Pararhizobium sp. PWRC1-1 (assembly GCF_049897905.1). Classification (NCBI taxonomy): domain Bacteria; kingdom Pseudomonadati; phylum Pseudomonadota; class Alphaproteobacteria; order Hyphomicrobiales; family Rhizobiaceae; genus Pararhizobium; species Pararhizobium sp. PWRC1-1. The sequence continues at coordinate 162,707 of NZ_JAFCXE010000015.1, forward strand.
TGGACAAGGCCGACGCCCGGGCGCGTCAGCACATCGCCAGCATGTCAAATCTAGTCGGTGCCATCCGGTTGCCAGAGAAAAGCTTTCGAGCGGATGCCGGAACGGATGTCGTCGTCGATATCCTGTTCTTCCGCAAGCGTCGGGAAGACGAGCCCGTCGGTGATGATGCGTGGCTTAACCTGGCCGAGGTTCGGCCAGCCGTCGATGGCGAGCCGGCAATCCGGATCAATCAGTGGTTCTCCAACTACCCGGACATGGTGCTCGGAAAGCACGCGATCGTTTCTGGGCAATACGGCGAAACCTACACCTGCCTGCCGCTGGGCTGCGATCTGGAAACCGCACTGTCCGAGGCCATCGAGCGGCTTCCGGCCGCTATCTACGGTGGCGAGCCCGAGTCCGTCGATTTTGAGATGGAGGATGAAGTTGCCGACGCCATGGCTGAGCGGCCCGACGATCCGAGGGTCCGAGAGGGCAGCTACTTCATCGGCAAGGGCACGGCCCTCATGCAAGTCGTCGATGGTCTCGCCGTTCCCGTCGATGTTAAAAAGGGGAGGGCGGGCGACGGTGTCTTTGCCAAACATGCGCGCATCATCCGCAAGCTGATCCCGATCCGCGATGCGGTTCGAAGTGTCCTGAAGCTTCAGGAGCGTGACTTGCCTTGGAAACCGGCGCAGGTCAGTCTTCGCATCGCCTGGTCGAGCTTCGTGCGTGAGTTCGGCCCAATCAATTTCACCACCGTGTCGACATCGGAAGATCCGGAAACCGGAGAAATCCGCGAAACCCATCGGCGCCCGAACCTGCTGCCCTTTCTCGATGATCCGGATTGCTGGCTGGTCGCCTCGATCGAGGACTATGACCTCGAGACCAACACCGCAAAACCCGGTCCGATTTTTTCCGAGCGGGTAATTTCACCACCGCCGGCGCCGGTGATCAGTTCGGCGCTCGACGCGCTCGCCGTCGTTCTCAACGAGCGCGGCCATGTTGATCCCGATCATATCGCCGAACTTCTACATCGGGACGTTGCCGAAGTCACAGAGGAACTGGGGACGCGATCTTTCAGGATCCGGCGACAGGCGCTTGGGCCATGGCCGACGCCTATTTGTCCGGTGCGGTCCGATCGAAGCTGGCAAAAGCTGAGGCAGCCGCGGCGCTCGATCCTGCATTCCAGCGAAACGTCACTGCTCTGGAGCGGGTCCAGCCGGCCGATCTGCGGCCATCAAATATTACCGCAAGGCTAGGCGCCCCTTGGATCCCGGCCGACGATGTCGTTGCCTTCGTCAGAGAGACCATGGAGGCCGATATCTCCATCCATCACCTGCCGGAACTGGCGACCTGGACCGTCAATGCCCGGCAGCTGGAGTGGTCGGCCGCCGGCCCCACCGAATGGGGCACCCATCGCCGGCACGCCGGCGAGCTCTTGTCCGATGCCTTGAACTCATCGGTCCCTCAGATCTTCGATACCATCCGCGATGGCGAGACCGAACGCCGGATCCTCAATACGGTGGAGACGGAAGCGGCCAAGGAAAAGCTCACCAAGATCAAGGCCGCTTTCCAGTCGTGGATCTGGTCGGACCCCGACCGCACCGACCGGCTGGCGCGGGTCTATAACGACACCTTCAACAACATCGCGCCGCGGCACTTCAGCGGCGATCATCTCCAACTTCCCGGCGCCTCAGGCGCCTTTTCTCTCTATGGGCATCAGAAGCGCGGCATTTGGCGGATCATCTCGGCAGGAACCACCTACCTTGCCCATGCCGTCGGCGCCGGCAAGACGCTGACGATGGCTGCCGCCGTCATGGAGCAGCGCCGGCTCGGGCTGATCAACAAGGCGATGCTCGTCGTACCCGGGCATTGCCTGGCGCAAGCGGCACGGGAGTTTCTGGCGCTTTACCCGAATGCCCGCATCCTCGTCGCCGACGAGACCAACTTCGTCAAGGGAAAGCGGCACCGCTTCCTCTCGCGCGCGGCGACGGCCAACTGGGATGCGGTGATCATCACCCACTCAGCCTTCCGGTTCATCTCGGTGCCATCCGCCTTCGAGGCACAGATGATCCAGGACGAACTGGAGCTCTACGAGGACCTGCTCACCAAGGTCCATAGCCAGGACCGGCTCTCACGCAAGCGCATCGAACGCATGAAGGAGGGTCATAAGGAAAGGCTTGAGGCTCTCTCGACCCGCAAGGACGACCTGCTGACGATCTCTGAGATCGGCATCGACCAGATCATCGTCGATGAGGCGCAGGAGTTCCGCAAGCTATCCTTCGCCACCAACATGTCGACGCTGCGCGGCGTCGATCCGAACGGCTCGCAGCGCGCCTGGGATCTGTTCGTCAAATCCCGCTTTGTCGAGACGAAGAACCCGGGCCGGGCGCTGGTGCTGGCGTCCGGCACACCGATTACCAATACGCTCGGAGAGATGTTCTCCGTCCAGCGAATGATGGATAATGCGGCGTTGTCCGAGCGAGGTCTGCACGAATTCGACGCCTGGGCTTCGACGTTCGGCGACACCTCAACTGAACTCGAACTGCAACCCTCCGGCAAATACAAGCCGGTCACGCGCTTCAGCCAGTTCGTCAACGTGCCGGAACTGATCGCAATGTTCCGCTCCTTTGCCGACGTTGTGCTGCCGGCCGATCTCAGGACTTACGTGAAGGTGCCGGAGATTTCTGGCGGCAAACGCAAGATTGTCACCGCTGAACCGACCGTCGCCTTCAAGGCCTATCAGAAACAGCTCGATGCACGCATCAAGACGATCGAGATGCGCGACGGGCCGGCCAAACCCGGCGACGACATTCTCCTCTCCGTCATCACCGATGGCCGCCATGCCGCGATCGATCTGCGGTTGGTGGATCCTGCCAACGACAATGAAGAGGGCAACAAGCTCAACGCGCTCGTCCGCAATGCCTTTCGCATCTGGAAGGAGACGGGCGAGGCCGAATATCGCCGCAAGGACGGAAGGCCTTTCGAACGGCTGGGCGCCGGACAGTTGATCTTCTCGGATCTCGGTACAATCTCGGTTGAGGGGTCGCGCGGCTTTTCCGCCTATCGCTGGATCCGCGACCAACTCGTTCATATGGGCGTGCCGGCGGCGGAAATCGCCTATATGCAGGACTTCAAGAAATCCGAGGCAAAGCAGCGGCTTTTCAACGATTTCAACGCCGGCAAGATCCGCTTCATCATCGGCTCGTCCGAGACCATGGGCACCGGCGTCAATGTGCAGGCACGGCTGAAGGCGCTGCACCATCTCGACGTGCCGTGGCTGCCCTCGCAGATCGAGCAACGCGAAGGTCGCATCATCCGCCAGGGTAATCAGCACGACGAGGTCGACGTCTTTGCCTATGCGACCCTTGGTTCCCTCGATGCCACCATGTGGCAGAACAACGAGCGCAAGGCTCGCTTCATTGCAGCCGCTCTTTCCGGGGACATCAGTGTTCGCCGGCTGGAGGACATGGGTGAGAGGCAGGCCAACCAGTTCGCTATGGCCAAGGCAATTGCTTCCGGCGATCCCCGGTTGATGCAGAAGGCAGGGATCGAATCCGAGATCGCTCGCCTGGACCGGCTGCGTGCTGCCCATATCGACGATCAGCACGCCATTCGCAGGCAGATTCGCGATGCCGAGCGCGACATCGAGAACTCGGCCCGTCGCATCGGGGACATCGGCAGCGACATGGAACGGCTTATTCCGACATCTGGTGATGCCTTCGCAATGGACGTCGGCGGCATGGTGTTCGATCAGCGTAAGCTGGCGGGCAGGGCATTGATGAAAGAGATTCTGACCCTGGTTCAGCTCCAGCACGAAGGTGATATTGTCGTCGCTTCGATCGGCGGTTTCGATCTGGAATTTTCCGGCGAGCGCTTCGGCAGGGACGGATATCGCTACGCGGCCATGCTCCTGCGCACAGGCCCCGGCTATGAGATCGAGTTGCCGGTGACAGTCACGCCGCTTGGTGCGGTTTCGCGACTGGAGCATGGACTTTCGAACTTCGATAGCGAGCGGGACAGCTATCGGCATCGGTTGGCGGACGCGCATCGACGCCTGGCATCATATCGGCCTCGCTTGGGCGAGGGTTTTGCCTTGGAGCCGGAACTTGAACTGAAGCTGCTGGAAATTGCGGAGATCGAGAAGGATCTGGCGGCGACCGATGACGGAGACGGCGATGGCCAGGTGGCAGACATTGGCCGCGTGGCGGCTTAGACACAGGTTGCTGATATGGCCTCTTGAAACAACGGCCGCTCCATCCTATCTCCCGGTCATCACCCGTTTCGATAACCTCCTGCAGTGGCGATCGCCGCGCGTTCGAAGTTGTCCGGGTCTGAAAAGGCGCTCCCCGAAAGGGTCGAGCGCCTTTTCGTTTTAGACGGCCCAATATGGCACGTAGCGCGCGTTTCTTTTTCCCTGGTCGGGGTCTGCAGGAGCAATCCGGCCGAGCTTGATGGACTCGGCAATTATTGCGGAAACCGCCTGATAGTCTTCTGCAGCCAGTGAGAATCGGTCCCGCAGTGTCGCGTTGCTCATATAGTCATGGGTCAACCAACGAAGGACGCAATGGAAGAAACAAGCTCGCATCTTCTCGGCTTTTGACATCTGGTTAAACGGCCGTGGCGCGAACAGAACCACGCGCATCGAATTTTCCGATGAAATGAAATCCGGGGGCGGCAGGTGATCTGCTTCTATTTCGATCAGGGTCTTGTCGAGACCACCGCCTCGTTCCTCGCAGAGGCCGAAGGCGCGCATGGTGGATGCGAGCTTTTCGTTTCGCGATCGTCTTTCGTCGAGAATCCGATCTGTGGCGATGAGCGAGTTTCCTGGATTGGTTACCTCAATACGGTTTTCGTAAATCTCCACGACAGGCCCGACGCCACCAATGGTGAAATCCTGATGGATCATCGCATTGGCAATCACCTCGCGAATCGCGGTTTCCGGGAAGTGTGGCACCATGCGCCTTACGCCATTGATATATCGTTCTTCCTTCGGCAGACGATCCATCAGGAATTTCATCATCCCGGTAAAACCGACAGCGTAGCCCTTCTTTCCTTCATGTTCGAAATCTGACTTGGACTTGTCGCGTCCGATATATTTTATAATCCGAACCGCCTTCCCGGCGATGGAAGGAAAAAGAGTGACATCGCGCGCGAGCAGAATCGCGCCAAGATTTGTGATGTCAAAGCGCCCTTCCAGGTTATCGAGCAGGAAGCCATACTCAATCATCTTGCGAATGATTTCATCCGGGTTTTTCGGGCGGGGATCCCCGGTCAACTCAAACAGGGGATCAGGATCAAGCTTGTTAAATATGTCATCCGCGTTGGCGTTTGAAACTGCGACCGCACTTTCGAAGCGCCTGCGGCCAGTGGCGATCCACAGCGCTCTCTCGTGTTCAGGAAAATCGGAGAGTTTCTTCTTGTTTTCGCCAATGCGGATGAATTCCGAGCCGCTGAACTTCACCGGCCGCTCGTAGGAAGGTTCAATTGCGATAATGGAGAACGCCAGTCCGTCACAATCGACATCCAGAACGTCCAGCATGATCCGCGGTTCGATCATGCGGCTCAGCCAATTGGTAAAGTCTTCGTTGCCGTGTTTGAGTTGCTGCAGGCGCAGGTCTGTACCGACCCGTTCCCTGGTTTTGTCCTGAATGCCATAGACCAGGAACGCACGGTCCCTGCCGGCGAGCATTGCAGCGTTTGCTAGCGCTGAAACATATTCGCCGATCTCACGGGGGTCCTTGTTGTTGACCTTGAATTCGAGCCATGTGCTTTCGTTCGGCTCCTGTATTAGGCGATCAAGTAGCGCACAGGGATTATGGATCGGCATTCGAGAACTCCTTTTATCCCCCTTATATCAGATTCGGCGCTTTTGTCTGGCTGTTTACGCATAGATTCTTGAAAATACTAAGTAAAAACAATGCAATATGATCTTGGAAGAGGGCATACGTTATATCGTGCTTTTGTCGCAAGCCGTTTTGAAGTGTCGGGTCAGAGCCATTTCCCGCCTGATCGTTTATATCCCCCTTTTATCGACATTCAGGTGCGTAATACCAATCCTATAAAAATAACATTTGAAAACAAAGATTTAGGAAAGGCAGAGGAGAGGGGGTTATATCGGAAAAAATGGAGACCTTGAAAAACCTTTCGCAGCTCGGCGCAACGGCTGACGGTTCCCTCAAGCGCCCCGGTCGCCAGGCCGGGCCGGCGTCCTTCGCAAGGCAAGTTGTGCCTCGCTTGTCCGCACGCCAGGCCCGCTCCGGCGCAATTGCAGCCGCCGGTCCGTCCCGCGGTTCGGGAAATGTCTTCGAGAAGAAGATGAGAAGGCAAGGACAGCCTGTCCGCCCAAACCGAAAGGTGATTCCCATGCAGTTGATTACAGCCGATCCGCGCAGCCTGAAGGACAATCCCAACAGGTCCCGCCAGTCGAAATCCTCACCGCAGTCCGACGCGCTACTTTGCGCATCGATCAAGGCGATCGGCGTCGTGCAGCCACCCATCGTCAAACTCGATCCGGACGGCGGCAACAGCTACATCATCGTCTTTGGCCATCGCCGAACGTCACAGGCTATCGCCGCAGATTTGGCCGAGATTCCATTACTCCTTGCCGAGCCCTCAGACGATCTCGGCGCCATGCAGTCCTTCGCTGAAAACATCGCCCGCGAGCCGCTCAACCCCGTCGATCAATGGCGGGCCATCGAACGCCTGGTCGCACTGGGATGGACCGAGGAATCAATCGCTCTGGCACTCGCGCTGCCGGTTCGCCAGATCCGCAAGCTGCGGCTGCTGGCCAATATCCTGCCTGGAATGCTCGACCAGATGGCACGTGGGGATATGCCGAACGAGCAGCAGCTGCGCACCATTGCCGCGGCGTCCCAGGATGAACAGGTTGAAGTCTGGAAGAAATACAAGCCGAAGAAACAAGACCCCCAAGTTTCGTGGTGGGAAGTCGCCCGGGCGCTGACCGAAACCCGCATGCTGGCAAAACATGCCAGCTTCGGCGCGGATCTGGCGCAAGCATACGGCATCACCTGGACCGAGGATCTGTTTGCGCCGGCCGACGAGGACAGTCGCTACACGACCGATATCGAAGCCTTCATCGGCGCGCAGCAGGAGTGGCTCGCCAACAATCTGCCCAAGCGTGGCTCGATCATCGAAGCCAATGAATATGGGCAGGGCAAGCTGCCGCCCAAGGCCCAACAGGTCCATGGAAAGCCCGGCAAAGGCGATCTGACCGGTTGGTATGTCAATCAGCGCGATGGCTCCGTTCAGTCGATCGTCTACCACATGCCGGAAACCAAGAAGTCCGCAACTGTCGCCGGCGCCACGGCTCCGGCCGAGGAGGTTGCGGAAACAACGCAGCGTCCTGCCGTCACGCAGAAGGATCTCGATATGATCGGTGACCTACGTACCGATGCGCTGCATGAGGCACTGGCGCGCGCTCCGATCGAGGAGGACACGCTGATGGCGCTGCTCATTCTCGCCTTTGCAGGCACGAATGTGAGCGTCGCCAGCGGTTCCTCGGACAATCCCTACGGCCCCGCCAAATGCGCAGCAAATATTGCACGGCTCATCGGCGAGGACGGCAAGCTGGCGCTTGATCGCGGTACACTGATCCAAGTCGCACGATCGGTCCTGATCGAGGTGATGTCTTTGCGGCGCAACCGCTCCGACAGCGGCCTCGTTGCCCGCATTGCCGGCGTTGCGATCGGCGCCGATGGCTTCCTCCCCAATATGGCCACAGAGGACTTCCTTTCATGCCTGTCTCGCAATGCCCTGGAAGCAACCGCGGACGCAGCGGGTGTTCCAAGTCGCATCAAGGTCAAGGATACAAGGGCGGCACTCGTGGAGCATTTCGCAGAGGCGAAGCTCGTTCATCCGGCAGCGCTCATGGCGCCAGGGGTCGAAGACGTCCGGGGCTGGGCGGCACGTCATGCACCGATTGAAGCCCAAGAGGAAGGAAGCAAAACCGCGGAAGACGCGGTGGATCAACGCGTCGGTGATGGGCTCGAGGAAGACAGCGGCCCGATTGATGACAACACTGCCGACGGTTTCCGCGAGGCGGCCGAGTAGGCATACACGCGCTACCTAAAGCTTCGCCGCCCGGCCCGCCTGGCGGCGTTCCTGTTTCAACGTTAGCCCAAAGCGAACAGCGGTCGTAGGGGATTGAAACATTGAGTGCGAGCGGATTGGATGTTTGAACGTCTTCCAGTCGGAGAGACCTTGCTCTAATAAAGCCCCGACGAAGAAAAGGCGGAGATACGATGAGAAAGTTGGTCGCAGGGAAACTTCACGGCATCACCGTGACGGAGGCGAACCTCAACTACCATGGGTCCATTACGCTGGACCCCGACCATTGCGAAGAAGCCGGTATTCTCCCCATGGAGTTCGTCGAGATCTGGAACAAGAATTCCGGCGCGCGGATTTCCACCTATGTCATCCTGGGGGAACGAGGCTCGAGGTGCTGCATTCTAAACGGAGCGGCCGCGCGCACATGTCAGCCCGGTGATCAGGTCATCATTTGCAACTCGGTCTATCTGGACGAAACGCGGATTACGTCCCTGAAGCCGAAGGTGCTCACCTTCGACGAAGACAATCGGGTGCGGGACCGTTTGAGCTATTCGGTCGATATCGATGCGCAAGGACGATACACGTTCGACATCCTCGATGAGGCAAATACGACACTGCCTATCCCACTACTCGTGTCCGGTACATAGTAACCCCGGTCACCTCCACACATGTCGTGGGCAGGCCTGACGAAACTGGAGGCTGCCATGAACAGGGGGCGAACCTGCGAGCTGCGGATGGTCCCTGGCCATGACGAAAACCTTCCGCCTTTATTGCCTAAGATCCACCTGGAGCCAGCCATAGGTCGGGCTCAGCTCCTCGGTTTTGCTGCGGTCTGACATGGGCGCGTCCCGGTCAAAGGCCGCTATCGCGCCGCGTCGCGGCAGGATCGCCGCGTCCTCGCAAGGAAGGGTCGCGTCTGTCGCAGACCGCTTGCGCGCTCCGCGTCATCCGCAACCCATCCTCGCTCAGCCTGCAGCGCCCTGACCTTGGGCCGGACCGCTGGCGCCCATGTCCTTTCGACCGCAACCGAGGAACAGAGCCGGACAAACGACCGGCAACCCGCGGGCTTTGCTGAAACATCGCTCGAAAGGATCCCATCATGGCCACGAACTCTCGCTCCACCCAAAAGGCCCGGCTCGCCAAATCCCAGCGCGCCACCACCCTCGAAATGGTCAGGCACGCCTGCCCTGACACCGTCCAGGCGCTGCGCATCTCCGAAAGCTTCGGCCTTGCTGTCATTGACAGTGACGGTATCCGCGACCTCCATCGCGGCCAACTCGTCGAGAGCGCTGAGGCGCTGAAAGACGGCCTCGCCGAAAAGGCCATGCAGATCCACATGCAGCGCATCGTCGGATCCTTCGTCGGCTCTGCTTACGGCGCGGGGCAATTCTACAGCCGCTCGGTCACCGAGGCCCGTGACCTCACCACCAAACTCTCGAACGACTATCGTGACGAGGACCTTGAAGGTCCTGTCGGGTTCGACAGCAGGGCACAGCGCAAGCGTGTATTCGCCGCCGACATGGGCCTGCAGGCCCACGTGCTCCGAATGGCAGCCGAAGGCGCCGTCTCCGCCTACGGAGACATTACGGGCGAAACCTGGAAGCCCTACGAGCGCACAGTCGAGCAATCAGGCGCATCTGTCGATCAAAAGGCCGCCAGCGCCCAGATGGCAGCTTTCGAATAGCACGATCGCGGGGCTTCGGCCCCGCATTTCTCTTCCCCGGTCGAAACTGTCGGCGCCAAAAGCGCCGGCATCTTGAGCGTGGGCATAGCGCCCAAGCGGTCCGTTCCGGATCGCGGTCTAGCTTCGGCCGGCTGGGTGCCGGCGCAACGGCAAGCCGTCCTCCACTGCGTTTCGGCCCGGATCTCGTACTCGCACTTTTCGGATTGATGACCTCGGGTGCGCCGTCGCCGGCCTGCGCTCTTCGATCGCCGTGACGGACCGCGATGGGCGCGGTTGTCGAATCGAGGAGAAGATAATGAAACAGGAAAGCAGGAAGAATGATACGGTGGCCCGCGTCGACATCTATTCGAAAATCACACACCGCATCATCGCCTCGCTGGAGGAGGGCGTCCGCCCTTGGGTGCAGCCCTGGAGCACGGGCCATCTGGAAGGTCGTATTACCCGTCCATTGCGCCACAATGGCGAGCCCTATTCCGGGATCAATGTTCTGCTGCTCTGGTCGGAAACGGTCTCGCGCGGTTTCCGCTCTCCGACATGGATGACATTTCGTCAGGCAGCCGCGCTCGGCGCGCACGTCCGCAGGGGCGAGACCGGCTCGACAGTCGTTTATGCGAACCGGGTCAGGAAGACGGAAACGGCGGACAATGGCGACGAGGCCGAGCGCGACATCCCGTTTTTGAAAGCCTACACAGTCTTCAATCTCGAACAGATCAATAATCTGCCCGATGAATACCTGCCTTCTCTTACCGAAACTCCCAAGAAAGACGTCAATCCCATTGCTGCAACGGACGCATTTTTCGCAGCAACGGGAGCCGTGATCCGCCATGGTGGCAACAAGGCCTTCTTTGCTCCAAGCCCCGATATCATCCAGATGCCGCCGATCGAAACCTTTCGGGACGTGGAATCCTACTACGCCACCCTGGGGCATGAACACATTCATTGGGCTGGAGCCAAGCATCGCCTCGACCGCGATCTGTCGCGCTTTGCAAAGGACCGGTCGGAGCGTGCGCGCGAAGAGCTGATCGCGGAACTCGGCGCCGTTTTCCTGTGCGCCGATCTCGGTATCGTGCCGGAGATGGAACCACGACCGGATCACGCGAGCTACATCGCATCCTGGCTCTCGGTCCTCAAGAACGAGAAGCGGTTCGTCTTCTCTGCCGCCGCGCATGCGCAAAGAGCGGTCGCCTATCTCCACGAGCTCCAACCCATGGCGCAGCAACACGCAGCTTGAGCCACTCACAGCAGATGACCGCAATCGCCGGCATCTGCTCAATGCATCCTTACGGTCACTCGGATTGGGACAGACGAAAACGCCAATAGCCGGGTCACCAGCCCGCGAAAGCGGGCTCTCTATGTCACTTATCACCCTGGACTTAGGTTGCCATTATGATCCATCGCGGAGAGCCACGCCTCGTCGGGCGACGTCACCAACATCAAGCGCTAGGCGAACCAGCAGTCGGGTCTCAGCCATCGCACTGGAAACCGGTTGAAAGATCGATGCGATCTGCGGCGCGTGCTTGTTGAGATGGGGCGGCCATGCAATCGAGAGCTTGCCATGCGGCATATCGGCAACGCAGCGAGAGACAGCTTGGGCCCAACTCCGCACGTGCATCGAGGCGAGGGATCAAGCCTGGCGTTTGTGAGCTTGGCGTGCTGGAGCGTGGAGCAGGCCGTTTCCAACCGATCACCGCTCGATGACGCCATTGCCGTATTCCTTTTGAACTGCCACTGGCTCACCCACTGCGGTCTCGATGGGGCATGTCTGACCGAAGAACCGCCGAGCTGAAGCTCGGCTCGATCAGCATCCGCAACGGCCGGCTCGTTTTCTTCCCCTGCGCGCCAAGCGCCCATTCCTCGCGAGCCAAGAAAGCCTCTCCTTTGGCCGTCCTCCACTCCCGTTTCGGCCTTTCAGGTGCGGGCCGATCGTCCCCGGTCGTTTCGACAGCCATCGAGGCCGCGGTGGGCGCGGCCCGAACAACAGAAAAGGAATACGACAATGGCAACCATCGGCTCTTTCACCGCTTCCGGCAATGGCTTCAACGGCACCATCAAGACCCTCAATCTCAACGTCAAGGCAACGGTCCGCGCAGTCGAGCGCACCACCGAGAAGGGACCGGACTTCCGCATCCTCGCAGGCAATGTCGAGTTCGGCGCCGCGTGGAAGAAGACCTCGAATGAAGGCCGCGACTACCTCTCTGTCAAGCTCGACGACCCGAGCTTCCCGGCCCCGATCTACGCGACCCTGATCGAGGTCGAAGGCGAGGAAGGCCTCTCCCTCATCTGGTCCCGGCCGAACCGGGACTGATAGCAACGAAGGCCCCGCCGAAAGGCGGGGCCCTCCTTCTCCCGGGATCACTTGTTCAGTGCATCCTTGAGCGCCTTTGCAGGCACAAAGGTCAGCTTCTTCGAAGCCGCGACTGTCATCTTTTCGCCGGTCGCGGGATTGCGACCTTCGCGTTCCGGCGATGCCTTCACTTTGAACTTTCCGAATCCCGGGATGGAGGTTTCAGCGTCGGAGCCCGCAGCATCTGCGATCGCCTGGAACACGGCCTCGACGATGCCCTTGGCCTGGACCTTCGTTAGGCTGTTATCGGTTGCAATCTTGTCGGCAATTTCATTGGTGGTGGTCATGGAACTCCCTCTCATCGATTATGAAGACGGAATCCCTTTCAGCTTGAGGAGGCTTTGTCATTGACGCACTGCGATGACGCATACGAGATTTGTGAGATTTCCACAGGTGGTTTCGGCCCATAGCCTCGTTTTCGCTTTTTGCGAAGGAGTTCGAGGAAAAGCCCGACGGCATGCTTCTCCTTATTGAAGACATGCACTTTCTTCTGCCCGTGCGTTCCGATCCTCCCCCAGCTGCGCACCAACAGCACTTCTCCAAACAATGTCTGTTGGACGGCGAGCGCATAAAACCGAGCCATATTCTTCTCCGGCACGACGCGCTCGACATAGAGGTGATAGGGTTGAACGATCATCTGCGCAGAATCGCGCGTTTAGATTCCGGCGTCCAATCAGTGTTTTGAATCGGACCTAGCGAATAGATTCACGTTTGTGATGTCGGATCCCTTTGTGAAATCGGTTCTCCCCCACGGATGCAATCATATCCATTCGCCTGAACCAGAGCGCCCGTCCGCACCGAAGCGGCGGATTACCTGCTGTAAAGACGATCTGTTCGTCTGTGCGCATGCGCAGCACTTCGTGCGGCTGAATAAGTGGCCTCGCCGACAACTGCTTGGAACGGGTCCGGGAGGATCCCGACATCTTGGAGCTTCTCGAGATTTGATCGACCTCGACGGTCGTCATGCCGCATCTTTTCGAAATATAGTCCGCAGTCTCCGGGTCATTGACGGCCGCAAAAGAAACCCATGACACGCTCTCGAACCATTTCGATGTTGCGTCGCGCCCGCCGTACGCTTCGCGCATCTGACCAATCGATTGATAGAGCATCGTGAGCGTAATCCCGTACTTCCGGCCCGCATCGCGTGCTGTTTCGAGAATGCGCAGATATCCGAGCCTTGCGACTTCGTCCAATAGGAAGAGCGCACGTCCGCTAATGTCGCCGTCTCGATTGTAAATCGCGTTGAGGAAAGAGCCGATGATGACGCGGGCAATCCCCGCATGGTTCTCAAGCGTCTTTAGGTCCAGATTGATAAAGACATCGACCGTGCCGCACCCCAGATCGTCCGTCTTGAAGCTTGAACCGGATACCAGTGCCGCATAGTTTGGATAGGAAAGCCAGTGCGTTTCCTTTGCCGCATTGGCATAGACGCCCGAGAATGTCTCCGGCGTCATGTTGATAAACGGCGCGACATTCTCTTTCACGAATGTCGACTTGGACTCGTCGTAGATGTCTTGAAGACGAGCTCTCAGTCTGGGCTCGGGTTCCGACAGATTGGCACGAACCTGACGCAGTGTCTGGTTTTCCGCCTCCGTGTTTCCCGACAGGCAGACGTCGGCGATGATGGCTGTCAGAAGCTGCAGTGACGAGGAACGAAAAAAGTCGTCTCGAACGGCGTTCTGGCGCGGACTGTCACTGACGATCCACGACGCCACTGCAGCAATGTCCTCTTCTTTCGTGGCGCCAAACCGACCGATCCAATCGAGAGCGTTGAAACCGCTCTCCGGTGCCTTGGGATCGAGAACATGAACCTCGCGGCCGGCGCTCATGCGATGTTTCATCACCATGGGCGCGACTTCATTTGACGGATCGAGCGCTACGAGCGTGCCGCCCCACTTTAGGGCCGTCGGGATCGTGACCGATGTCGTCTTGAAGCCGCCCGATCCGGCGAATACGATACCATGTGATGAGCCGAACGAACCGTCGAAGCAGAGCAATGGTGCTCGTCCGCCTGCGCCCCAGGTCGTGGCGTCGTCAGCTCGGAAAGCCACAGTGGAAACGCCGTCGCGGTCGACCCTATAAGCTTCTCCCACGACGATGCCTCCTGTGGCTGGAAACAGTTGTGCGGCAACGGCAGAATCCATCCAACTGGAATCGCCATAGACAGCGCGTTTGCCCTTGACGCGCTTCGGCGCGGCGGACACAAGAGCGACATTCCCCTTCAAGGCGACGCGCAATCCGAACAGACCGCCTAGTGCGGAGATTGTCGCTCCAGTCATCGCGGCGGGATCGAGATAACTCCAGATCGATTGACCAGATGCAATCTGGCCTGAGAACGCTGTAAGACGGACGGCTTCGCGGGCGATTGCCAGCGTGACGACCGTCACGGATCCGACCATCACACCAAGGGCTATTGTTCGGATATTGACGGCGCCCGCGGCGGAAAACAGGAACATCACCGCAACGGCGCCGGCCGCCAAATAAGGCAGGGTAATGCCAACTCTGCCCAGAAATTGTTGCGCAGCCGCAGTTTTCCCCAAGGCTGCAATAGCGGCCTCATGACCGGTCAGCGTGATGCAGGTGCCAACGACCAAAACGATCGGCGTCAGAAACATGACGGCTCTACGCGCGGGCATTGCCGAATGCCGCCGCGCCGATCGCCATCAGTCTAAGCCTCTCATTGTCGTCGGCTCTCACACGGTTTGCCGCATCAATCAGCAGGCCGAGCAGGAGCGCGCGCTTTTCGTAGCGAAGACCGGCTTTGACAATCAGGCCGCCGAGTTCGATTTTCTCCCGCGTGTCCCTCTTGCGGGCGTCGGAAATTGATCTACGGACCATGCGCTCAGCCCTCGCTACGCCCGTCCGAAGCCTCGCCAGTTGCGATCGCCGCCGTCGCTGATGCCGGCTTTTTCCCAAGGCCTTTGCGAAACCGTGTCGCCACCTCTTCGAACGCAGCCTGAAGTTCAGGCTCGTCGATCTCGATATCGCCAAGCCCCGCTTTCAGTGCGATCCGACCGATACGCTCGGCATCTCGCGTTTCCGCTTGCTTCAATTGTTCCTGAAGCTTGACGATTTCTGCCCTGATCTTTGACGAAGGCTTCTTCATCCCGGTCGTTCCTTTTCGCAAGTTTTTCCCTGTAATTCAGAGGCATCGCGCGTCTGAGCGCGCAGCGCCAGTCGCAAATTTGGGAGTTGGCGAAGCAAACACCGCTGTCCATCATCCCGCCGCTCGACGAGAGCGGATCCAAGGGCGCAGTTATACGTCGCGATGCGACGCTCTGCTTTTCGGCCTTTTGTGGGCCTCCGCTCCCGGCGAACACGATGTGTCTATTCGTTCGGGAGATGGCCGGCTTGGCAATCACGCATTTCACAGCCCAGATCATCGGTCGCGGCGAGGGCCGCAGCGCGGTACTGTCGGCCGCCTATCGCCACTGCGCCAGGATGGAACATGAAGGCGAGGCACGGGTCGTCGACTATTCGAACAAGCGCGACTTGATCCACGAGGAGTTCCTGCTGCCGCCGGACCCGCCAGCCTGGGTTCGGACGCTGATTGCCGACCGCTCGGTCGCCGCGGCCGTCGAAGCCTTCTGGAACAGGGTCGAGCAGTTTGAGAAACGCGCCGATGCGCAGTTCGCTCGCGAGTTGATCATTGCACTCCCGGCTGAACTTTCTGCCGAGCAGAACGTCGCCTTGATGCGTGACTTTGTTACCGATCAGATCCTGACGCGGGGGCAGGTGGCCGACTGGGTCTATCACGACGCACCGGGCAATCCGCATATCCATCTGATGACGACGTTGCGGCCGCTCACCAATGAGGGTTTCGGGCCAAAGAAGGTGGCGGTGACCGGCGCGGACGGCAAACCGCTGCGCAATCCTGCCGGCAAGATCGTCTACAGGCTCTGGTCCGGCGAGAAGAGCGATCTGATCGAGCAACGCCAACATTGGTACGAGTGCCAGAACCGGCATCTCGCTCTTGCCGGTTTCGACATTCGGGTCGATGGGCGATCCTACGCCCAGCGCGGCATCGACATCGTCCCGACAATCCATATCGGCGTTGCCGCGAAAGCCATTGAGCGCCAGGCGAAGTCCGAGGGCAGGGTTCCGGAGCTTGATCGGCTGCGGATTCATGAGGAAGCCAGGGCCGAAAATGCAAGGCGTATTCTCGATCGCCCGGACATCGTCCTCGATCTGATCAGTCGGGAAATGTCTGTCTTCTCCGAGCGTGATATCGCCAAGATACTGCACCGGTACATCGACGATGCCGGTACCTTCCAGGAATTGATGGCGCGCATTCTGCAGAATCACCAGGTCGTCCGCCTGGACGCCGAGCGCATTGATTTTGCGACCGGCTCCAGGCTGCCGTCAAAGCACACGACGCGCGAACTGATCACGCTTGAAGCGGAAATGGCCCGGCGCGCGGTCTGGCTTTCCGAGCGCCGCGCATTCGAAGTTAAGCGCCCGGTCCTCGACGCTGTGTTCTCGCGCCATTCGAAGCTCTCCGACGAACAACGAACTGCCATCGAATACTTGGCTGATGACGGGCAGATCGCAGCGATTGTTGGCCGCGCCGGCGCCGGAAAGACGACGATGATGAAGGCGGCACGCGAGGCCTGGGAAGCGGGCGGCTATCGCGTCGTCGGCGGTGCTCTTGCGGGCAAGGCCGCAGAAGGCCTCGAGAAGGAAGCAGGCATCATCTCGCGCACGCTGTCGTCGTGGGAACTGCGCTGGCAGAGGGGCAATGATCGGCTTGACGACCGGACCGTCTTTGTCCTCGACGAAGCTGGGATGGTGTCGTCGAGGCAAATGGCATTGTTTGTTGAGACTGCCACAAGGACCGGCGCCAAGATCGTTCTGGTTGGCGACCCCGAGCAGTTGCAGCCGATTGAGGCCGGTGCGGCTTTCCGCGCCATCGCGGATCGCATCGGTTATGCCGAGCTGGAGACGATCTATCGTCAGCGGCAACAATGGATGCGCGACGCCTCGCTGGATCTGGCGCGGGGCAGGGTGGCGGAGGCGCTCTCCGCTTATCGCCAGAACGGCAAGGTCCTCGGTTCGGAGCTGAAGGCGCAGGCTGTCGGCAATCTGATCGATGACTGGAGCCGAGATTATGATCCAACCGGGACGACGCTGATCCTCGCGCATCTGCGACGCGACGTGCGTATGCTCAACGAGATGGCCCGGGCGAGACTGGTCGAGCGTGGCATTCTCGACGTGGGACATCTGTTTCGAACAGAAGAAGGCGATCGCCGCTTCGCCGCTGGCGATCAGATCGTCTTTCTCAAGAACGAGGGATCGCTCGGCGTCAAGAATGGCATGCTTGCCCGGATCGTTGAGGCTGGTCCAACGCGGTTTGTGGCAAGGGTGGGTCAGGGCGACGATCACCGTATCGTCGAAGTCGATCAACGGTTCTACCGCCATGTCGATCATGGCTACGCCACCACGGTGCACAAGAGCCAGGGTGCCACCGTGGATCGCGTCAAGGTGCTGGCCTCGCTCTCGCTCGACCGGCATCTCACCTATGTGGCGCTCACCCGGCACCGCGAAGATGTGGCGCTCTATTATGGTCGCCGCTCCTTCGACAAGGCGGGTGGTCTGATTCCGATCCTGTCGCAGCGACGCGCCAAGGAAACCACGCTCGACTATGAGCACGGCCGCTTCTATCGCGCAGCCCTTGCCTACGCCGAAAGCCGCGGTCTGCACATTGCCCGTGTCGCCCGCACGCTTCTATCCGACCGGTTTGCCTGGACCGTCCGGCAGAAGCAAAAACTCGTCGATCTCGGCAACCGACTTTTTGCCGTCGGCAGGAAACTCGGCGTGTTCGATCGACAATCCGCCACCCCCACCCCAGAATCGAAGGAGGCCCGCCCGATGGTCGCCGGCATCACGACGTTCCCGAAATCATTGTCCGATACTATCGAGGACAGGCTCGCCACCGATCCTGGTGTGAAGAAGATTTGGGAAGACGTGTCTGCACGCTTCCGTTTGGTGTTCGCCGATCCCGAGGCCGCCTTCAAGGAAGTTAATATGGACTCGGTTCTCACCGATCCGGCGGCTCGGAAAGCCACGCTCTCCACGCTTGGTAGTCGGCCGGAAAGCTTGGGAGTGCTTCTTGGCAAAACCGGGCTGCTCTCCAGCAAGGCGGACAGGCAGGCGCGAGGTCAGGCCCAGGTCAATGTGCCGGCCCTGAAGCGAGACATCGAACGGTATCTGCGGGCGCGGACTGAGGCCGAACGCAGATATGAGGCAGAGGAACGCGCCACCAGGCTGCGGGTCGCGAGGGTCATCCCAGCGCTGTCGCCAGCCGCCAGCGCCATCCTTGAGCGCGTGCGTGACGCGATCGACCGCAATGATCTGCCGGCGGCCCTGAGTTTTGCACTGAGTAACCGGGAGGCCAAGCCGGAGATCGACGCCTTCGGAAAGGCCGTTGCTGAACGGTTTGGCGATCGTACTCTACTTGGCATCGGCGCAAAGGACACGAGCGGACAAACCTTCCGCGAGGTGACGGCGGGGTTGAACCCGGCTCAGACCGCAGCGGTCAACGCGGCATGGCCAGCGATGCGCGCTGTGCAACAGCTGGCGGCCCACGAACGGTCGACGCAGGCACAGAAGCAAGCGGAGACCATGCGTCTGGCCCAGAGACCGGAGCTCGGCCTGAAATGACAGCGACTCTAATCAGGTCTCAATCGAAGGCAGCGCTGCGCGTTATCTTTGCAGCTGTGATCGCCTTGGTCGCGCTCGCCATTCTAGGCTGGTTCGGTGGCTACAGGATCAATATGACGCCTAGTTATCCTCTGGGGCTCTGGCGCATTCAGCCTCTCACCCGGGGTGTTCGTGTTGGCGACCGGGTATTCATTTGCCCGCCAGACAACGATGTCTTCAGATCGGCCAAGGCGCGCGGCTATCTGCGCGACGGACTTTGCCCCGGAGGATCTGGTCCTCTTATCAAAACTGTTGCGGCGGCCGCCGGCCAGCGCGTCGAGATCAATGGTTCGGTCAAGATCAACAACATTCTGCTACCGCACTCTCTTACTGTGACGAGGGACGGTCAGGGGCGTCCTCTCACTGAATTCGCAGGCGGCGTTATTCCGCGCGGGCTCCTGTTCCTGCACTCGGGTTTTATTGGGTCCTATGACTCCCGTTATTTCGGCCCCATTCCCCAAAGCGGGGTGCTTGGCCTTGCGCAAGAGGTGTTCACCTATGGGCCGTGAAACACTCACCTCCGTCGGTCTGGTCGCAGGGGCGGTCTTTGTCGGTACGTGCGGTTGGAGCGGGCAAGTCCTGTTCCTACCGCTGGCGCTCCTTTTCCCTCTGCTATGGTCACTTGCGCCTACGCGCGCTGCAGCAGCTTTGATTGCTACCGCCTATTTTCTCGTCGCATCGCGGGGCCTGCCACAGGGTGTCGTCAACTTTTATGGCTCGGGCGAGGGGTACGGTCACGGCTTGTGGCTGATTGCGGCCGCAGGCTTTGTGTTCGTTCACACCGTATTTTGGATGCGGCGGTCGGGTGTATGGCGTTGCGCTGGTTATGCAATCGCTTCGGTCCTGATGATCCTCCCACCGTTCGGCATCGTCGGATGGGCGCACCCACTGACGGCCGCGGGCGTGTTGTTTCCCGGCTGGAGTTGGATCGGCCTTCTTGCGACCGCGGCCAGCATGCTCGCCCTAACGACGAGACAATGGCCGATTGCGGTCGTAGCCTTGGGAGGCTTTTGGGTCTGGTCCGCCGCATGCTGGGAGCCTCCTTCCTTGCCGAAAGGCTGGGCGGGTATCGACACACCTTTTGGCCAATCAATGGGCCGCGGTTTTGATCTTGAGCAGCAACGGTTACTTGTCAGGGCAGTGCGAGCGGAAGCGGCACTCGGAGCTCGGGTGGTTGTTCTGCCCGAGAGCGCGCTTGGTTTCTGGACACCGACGATGGAGCGATATTGGCGAACAGCTCTGGAGGGAAGCGATGTCACGGTGTTCGCCGGCGCTTCGGTGGTTGATCCTGCCGGTTACGACAACGTCATGGTCTCAATGAACAGGGATGGCGGATCACCGAATTATCGCGAGCGCATGCCGGTACCCGTGTCCATGTGGCAGCCATGGCTGGCCTGGATGGGAAGAAGCGGCGGCGCCCGGGCCAACTTCTTCGCCAATCCGATTGTCACCGTGGCTGGCGCGCGCGTCGCCACTCTGATTTGCTACGAGCAGTTGCTCACGTGGCCGGTACTGCAGTCGATGTTTCATGAGCCGGACGTAATCGTCGCAAGCGGGAACGGCTGGTGGACGACCGGAACCTCAATTGTCCGGATTCAACGCACGAGTGCGCTCGCCTGGGCCGCTCTGTTCGACACCCCCATCATCGTTTCCTTCAACACGTGAGCCTTGTGGAACATCTATGTTTGACCCTGCCTTGATCACCATATGCGCGGATCCACACCTGATGCCCGCCATCATCGAACGCTTCATTGCTGAGGCCGGTTCGGCGAACCCGCTGGCAGTTACCGTGAAATCCGGCGAACGACTTATTCTTGTGCCCGTTGCAAGGACGAGCGAGGAGGCGATGGCGATCGTGTCAAAATATCTCGGCCATGCGGTCGTCAGGGTTGGCGTTACGCAATATCCAGCCGGGATCGGCGTGAACGAAGCCTCGGAGCTAAAGGGCGACCTCGTCGACGCCTGCGAAAATATTCGTGTGGGGACCGGTCTGTTCGCGAAGGTCTATCGTATCGTCACGAAATGGTATGGATCAGAGCCGCCGGAGGCATTCGATGATGCCGTCTATGCTTGGAAGACGGGTTACTTCGAGGGTAAGTCCGTGTTCCTTGAACCGGACCCCGGAAAGCCGGAGACCGGCGCTGCTAACATAAAGCCTGGGAACCCCGATGATGCCGGGTCTACGCTAGCCACCCCCGCGATTGATGTGACCAGCCACGGGAACCACCCTGCGAGCGCCGATCCGCGCGTCGATTTATCGAGAATTAATGGATCCCAATGAGTGTTTCGTCGATAGTTCAGTAACAACCCGACCCCTATCGCGGCCGTCCCAAGATTTTGATCTGATGGGGAACTGACAATAAGGATCGGCACGGGTACTTGAGTGCCGCGATTTCGATTGTAAGACACCCCGAGGAACAGTTGCGCGCTATTATCAACATGTCCGTAAGTAGTGTCCTTGAGCAAGGCGCAGAGCCCCGTGTTGGGCGAAAAACGCGCTGATATTCATTGTCAATAAACTCGAAATAATATTCTGTGCATATTGACAGCGACTTAAAACGGTCGTGAACGATTTTCCCTACGCAAGGATCCACCAATGGCTGATGATACGAACTTTACTCCTGCAGTCGATACTGCGTCCGCTGAAGCTTCTTCGAAGACAAAAGAAAAGAAGACGCGCGCACCGCGCAAGCCAAAAGCCGCTGCGGAAGCTGTGGCTGACACTTCGGTCAGCGCGCCGGTAAAGAAAACCCGCGGTCCGGCAAAGAAAGCAGTGGCAACCAGCGTGCCTGTTGCAGCCGAGCCGGCCGCGGAGGCACCAGCTCCGGCAAAGAAGGCCACGGCTGCAAAGGCTCAGCCCGCCAAGCGCGCGCCGAAAGTCGGGGCCGCGCCGGTTGATACGGACGGTTTTGCCGATCTTCTGAAGCTCGAAGAAGAAAACCAGAAGCTTCGTAAGGAGCTTTCCGGCAAACTCCGCGCCGAAAACGCTGATCTCCGTAAAAAGCTCGGGATGGCTTGATCGTAGACGATTGTCAACAGCGGCCGATGTAAAGCCGCTCACGACTAAAGACCGGGCTCGCATTGCAAGCGCGGTCTCCCGCTCGGTACTATGGAGCCAGGAAACGAGTCGGAGACGACGATGAGATCACCATGGCAACTAATCAAAGGCTTTGCATCACGCCGCAAGTCAGATGAACCCGTTGCATCGGTCGATGAGGCCGTGCCGACATCTGACCCGCAGGTTGATTTGTTCGAGCAGCTCAATGCGCGGCAAAGGGAACTGGAAGCGCACCCTCAATCGACCGCTGACGGGAACAAAACAGACCGGCAGCCCACTTCCATCGAGGCAGACGCCCCCCAACCCTTACCGGCGGCACAAACCGACTCCATGCCTTCGCAGGTGGCAGATAACGTTGCTCCGGAGGGACATGACCGGCCCGCACCGGTAGCGCCGGCCGCAAAGACTATCGACGGGAAGAGGGGGATAGACACCCTTACCACCAAATCAAACGGGCGACGGGCCAACGCGATTCAAGCGCGAGAGCACCTCGACAAGCGGACGGTTGTCACTGCAGCCGTAGAACAGCCGATAGCGACGAAGAAGACGGCCGTTGACGAAGCCACTGAACTAGACCTTGAAATCAAAAGTCTTCGATTGCAGCTTTCTGGGAAACTGCTTGAGCAGAACACGCAGTTGCGTCGTATGATTGGGCGCTATGGTGACACGTGAGCTCGAATCCGGCGGTGATGGTTTTACAAGTTCTGTCCCGGAGAGCTTGGGGAATTCGCACTGTTGACTGCCATCTTTTGGTGTAAATAGATTTTATTAAACTCTATGCGTGTATTGCATAAGATAACTTATGGAACTAAGTATGAATACGGTTCCCGAGCAAGTCGCCTTAAAACTCTTGTTCAAAGTCGGAGAAATCCTTTGGTCCGCAGCGACACGCTGACCCGCACCATTCAGCGACTCACAGCCAGCTTTTGCTTCCAAAAGCTAGGGCCCGAGGCGTGAACGTTCTCGCCGTCAGCTGTGACGGCCACTGTGACCGGCACGTCGAATTTGTAGATCGCCTCGCCTCGGGGCGCTCGATCTTGATGACCCGCGCTCCGCCCTCTGCGAATGGGCACGAGCATAGAGGTGCTGCAACGGCCTGCTCGATCGAGACGACGAGGAGGCCTGAATAGGGTTCCCCTCTAAATTACGATCAGGGACATGACAGTGTGGCACCCGGCTGAACCGGATCCTTTTGTCTCATGGTGTCAACGGAGAGCCGGGCTGAAGACCATTAGGCTGAGGATCTCAAACAAGATCGATGCAGCGGCTTGTGCGGTGTTAGTCGTCACATCGTATTGCGGAGCAACAACGGCGACGCAGCGCTGATGAGCGAAAGGGCACCGAGCAGGAAGCGAAATTGAAAGGCTATCCATTGAGCTGCGACGACCTGCCACCAGCTCGAGGCTACAGCCTCGATGATCTCGCCATCGCTACAGGTCTCACGTCCGAGGAGATCGGCGCGGCTGAAGGAGGCAACGCCCCTGACCATCACGTCGGACGCATCGAACACGCTCTGCGTTAGAGGTTTGGGGTACGGCCATCCGCGATTGAGGATTGCTAGGTCGCGGTCCAGGTCACGGTCGACTATCATGCCAAGCATCAGATGGTCAGCCAGTTCGACCAACGAGGCGGCTACCTCTTAAAGGGTTCCATCCACGTGATGGCTTTGTCTGCACGGTAGGCGGCGGCTTCGACGTCAACCTTGTTTTCAGCTGCGACTTTGTCCGCCGGTCAATCGGCGGCAGTGGCATATTCGGGGAACAATGCTGGTACGGGCGAGACTGTTGCTGCTGCCTGTCACAGAGATGACGTTCTTACTTATTTCATTCAGAGACTATTAGCCGGAGAGTAACGATGGCAGCATGTTCATATCGTCGAAGACGACGTCAGGCGAAAGGTCGGTGATTTGTCGCTTCATTCGTTCACTTTGCATATGAGAGCCGCCGATGAACGCGAAGACTCGCATTCCAGCAGTCTTGGCGGCGATAATGCCTGCAGGACTGTCTTCAATAACGAGCGCCGTTTCCGGCTTCATACCCATTTTCTGAGACGCATGCAGAAAAAGGTCAGGCGCCGGTTTTCCGTGTTGTACTGCAGTTCCGCTAAAGAGATGAGGCTTGAACAAGTCGATCAAGCCGGTTAATTCCAAGGCGAATTCGATCCGCTCCGGAGACGACGAGGACGCGACGCACTTCGGTATTGTCAAGGTTTCGACGGCGGTTCTAATGCCCTTGATGGGCAGAAGATGCTCGCGAAAACGTTCGATGAGGCGCGTCCGCCATTGCTCGCGGTCCACGACGGGCAAGACCAGGTTGAACTCGTCTGCCAGAATGTGAAGGGTTGAAGCCTCGGTCTGGCCTAAAAACCGCTCGCACACTGTTTCAATTGACATATCCCCCCCAATTGAACGAATACGTTCGTGGAGAAGCCCCGTCGCAATAATTTCGCTATCGACGAGGACGCCATCACAGTCAAAAATGATTAACTTCGGCTCTGAACGCATCGCGAGCCCTTAGCCGCCAAGCGCATTGTCAGCATAGGCCTTCAGTGCGGAGCGCGTTCCGAAAGTCCACAAGTGCCTTAAAGCAGAGGTAAACCGCTGGCGAAACACATCCGACATTCCTACGTCGCCGAAAACCTCCGAGAGATCCAAAAAAGATTCTGGGCGATCTTTGGCATCGATCGCGACATCTCGAAGACGCGTGAGCATCGTGTCTTGAACAGCCATTTGTTTGCCGCTATCTGAGGTGCCGCACAAGTATTTGCACCAGCAAGCAGACACCAGCGCAAGCCCTGTAACATCGTAACCGAGCTTCAGGCGATCGGCCACTGTGGGCAAGATGAACTTGGGTTGTCGGTTTGATCCGTCCTGTGCAAGCCGTGGAATCGTATCGGCAATTTTAGGATTGAGGAAACGGCTCTCGATGCGATTGTAGTATTCGGACAGATCGGTATTCGGAACAGCCGGGATGATTGGTATTATTTCGTCCCGCTCAAGCTTGGCGAGGAAATCTCGAATAAGAGGCTCTTCCATTGCCTCGTGAACGAAATGAATATCCATCAATGCAGCCGGATAGGCAATCGCCGCATGGCCTCCGTTGAGAATACGAATTTTCATGTGCTCGTAAGGGGCAACGTCCGGCACGAACTCGACTCCGACAGTTTCAAGCGCCGGTCGACCAGCTGGAAAATGGTCTTCCAAAACCCACTGCTTGAATTTTTCACAGAAGACCGGCCAGTTATCGTCAATATCGTAATCATCGGCGACGATGCCGACTTCACGTGGCGACGTTGTCGGTGTGATGCGGTCGACCATGCTGTTTGGGAAGGCAACGTTGTCGTCAATCCACTGTGCCAAGTCCGGGTCAACAAGCCGCGCCAGTCCTGATACGGCGCTATGCGTGACCTTGCCGTTTCCCGGAATGTTGTCGCACGACATTACCGTAAATGGCGCTATGCCTCTCGCCCGCCGAGCCCTCAGGCCAGCAACAACCAGTCCGAACACTGTCTTTGGTTTGTGCGGGTTTGCCGCGTCTGCGGAAATGGCCGGATGAGAGATATCGACCTCGCCTGTCGCAGCATCAAGAAAATAGCCTCCTTCCGTAATGGTCAGCGAAACGATTCGGATTGATGGGTCGGCTAAACGCGATACGATGGCCTCATTGTCGCCGGGCTGAACGTACCCGAGCATCGCACCGGTGACGCGGGCCGACGAGCATATATTATCCTGCTCAATGACCGCGGTGAGAAAGTCTTGGCTCTCGAGCGTCGCCCGCATCGCCTCGTCCGACGGCAGGACACCTGCACCGACGATCGCCCAGTCATGATCCTTGCCCGTGTTGAACAGGTCGTCGAGATAGATCGCCTGGTGGGCACGATGAAAATTCCCCACGCCGAAATGCACGATCCCTGCCGACAGCTGCGACCGATCGTATAGAGGAACGGTTGCCGTCGCAGCGATAGCTGAAAGATTTTCGAGCGAAAGTTTGATGGTCATTATGCTTTCCTTCCGGTACAGCCGAGGCCGGCATCCGCGAACCTGTATGTCGAAATAATTTGGGGGTAGACTTCAGCTCATCCAGTTGCCGCCGTCGACATTGTAGGTCTGCGAAACGACATAGCTGCTGTCTGCGGAGGCAAGGAAGACCGCCATGCCCGTCAGGTCTTCGGCCGTGCCCATGCGCCCGAACGGAACTTCGGCGCCGACAAGCCTCTTTTTCTCTCCAAGCGGACGGTTTTCGTATTTGGCAAACATCGCATCGACCCCATCCCAATGCTCGCCATCGACGACGCCGGGCGCAATCGCATTGACGTTGATGCCGTGCTTGATGAGGTCCAGTCCTGCCGACTGGGTCAGGCTGATGACCGCCGCCTTGGTGGCGCAATAGACGCCGACAAGAGCTTCGCCCCGCCGCCCCGCCTGACTTGCCATATT
>NZ_JAFCXE010000016.1:0-175940 GCF_049897905.1 Pararhizobium sp. PWRC1-1
CGCGGCAAGCCTTTCAAGGTCATCATCATTGCCCTCGCACGCAAAATACTCGCCATCGCAAACGCAATCACGAGGGACAAAACAATTTTTTCACAAACGTAGAAACACAGTTGCCAGCCGCCACGCGTCTGCGCGGCGAGGGGACCGACCACCCAAGCCTGGATTACGAGTCTTCCACGCGACGGACGCCGCGTGACTGGATTCCTGTGACAAGCACAGGAATGACGGAGAGTTTTGGGCGAGCCGCCAAACGTACGCCAAATCAATCCTCAATCCTCAATCCTCAATCTTCCTCGCTTCGGAGATCAGCATGATCGGAATGCCGTCGCGGATCGGATACGCGAGGCGGGCTTTCTCGGAGATCAGCTCGTTGTCGGCGGCGCGGTAGCTGAGGCGGCCTTTGGTGAGCGGGCAGACCAGCAGTTCAAGCAGTTTGGGATCGACCCGGCTGGTTCTGTCTTCCATCTTTCCGCCTATTGCAGCATGGTTTCGATATCGCCGAAATTGCGGGCGAGAACGATTTCGGTAATGGCAATCAGCGTTTCGGCGCGGGTCTTCAGGTCCGGTGCCTCAAGCAGCGCCTGCTTTTCCGCCGGGCCATAGGGCGACATCATCGCCATGGAATTGACCAGCGTTACATTGCTGGCGCGCTCGACGCTCTCCCAATCCGCTTCCAGCTTGTTGGCGTCGAGATAGGCCTTGAAGGCGGCCAGCAGGGCTTGGCGATCGACCTGCGCCTCATCGTCCGGCCCGGTGAGGTCGGTGGCGAAGGGGGCGATTTTGAAGGAGCGATAGCCTTTTTTGGTCAAATGCACTTCGTCGAACAGGCGGAAGCGGCAGATGCCGGTGAGCGAGACGATATAACGGCCATCCTCCATCTCGGCGAACGAGGTGATTCGGCCAACGCAACCGACCTGGCAGAGCGCCTGCACATGCGCTTGGCCCGGCTCTTCGCGAATTTCCCCGAACGAAGGCTGGATCATGCCGATCAGGCGATTTCCGGCCAGCGCATCGTCGAACATCGAGAGATATCGCGGCTCGAATATGTTGAGCGGCAGCTGGGAGCCGGGAAGCAGCAACACGCCCGTCAGCGGGAATACCGGAAGCGTCTCCGGCAGGTCCTGAGGCCTCAGATAACGTGCATTACCAACTTGCATGTCTCAATTCACCCCGTCGCTGTCAGGCGTTCTTGGCAGCCGCTGTGGCGCCGCGCCGCTTATCGACAAGAAATGGGGCGCCAGCGGTAAATCTCAAGGGAGATTGTCACAAAGCCGCCCCGTTAGGGTATCACGAAAACAGGATCGATGACAGTTTGCGCCGCGCTGACAGCGTTGCGGGGTCCAACGGTCCCCAGACGTCGAAGAACTGCAGCAGTTCGCGCCGTGCGCCGTCATCCTCGAACGTCCGGTCGCGCTTCATCACCTTGAGCAGGTGATCGGCGGCAGCCTCGCGGTCGCCCTCGACATTGCGGATCTTGGCGAGCTTGATGCGGGCACCATGATCGTCGGGATCGGCGGCAAGGATCTGTTCGAGCGCATTCGGGTCGCCGAGCTTGCGGGCCTCCTCGATCTGGTCGAGTTTTTTCACAACGGCGGCGATGCCGGCATCCTTTGCAAGCTCCTCGGAAAGCTCGGCCAGCACTTCGCGCGCCTGCTCCAGCTCGCCGGCGGTGATCAGGCAATTGGCGAGCCCTGCAAGGGCTGCGGCATTCTCCGGGTCCGCCTGCAGCACGGCACCAAACAGGCCGGCGGCGTTCTGCAGGTCGCCCTGTTCAGCAAATGCCTTTGCCTCGGCTAGCGCCGCATCGATCCCGGCCTGCTGGTCATCAATCATGGGGCCTGCGATCTTGTCGATGAATTCGCGTATCTGGCTTTCGGGCACGGCGCCCATGAAACCATCGACCGGCTTGCCGGCGACGAAGGCGATGACGGCCGGGATGGACTGGATGCCGAGCTGGCCGGCGATCGAGGGATGATCGTCGATATTCATCTTGACCAGCCTGACGCGGCCCTGTGCCTCGGTCACCACCTTTTCGATCACAGGGGTCAGCTGCTTGCACGGGCCGCACCAGGGGGCCCAGAAATCGACCAGCACCGGCTGCTGACGGGAGGCTTCCAGCACGTCGCGCGTAAAGTTGGCGGTGGTGGTTTCCTTGATCAGCTCGCCGGCCGACGCGGCTGTGGCCGCCGCTGCCGGAGCTTTCGCTGGCGCAGGGGCGCCGCCATAGCTGGCCGTTGCCGTCATCTGGTTGCCGTAGGATGCTGCATAGGGATTGTCGTTGCCGCTCATCGTGTCTCCTCGCGGACATCCTCGTCCGTCTGACTGTCTTCCCGTCAAAGATCGTATGTCAGGACGTCACTTTCAAGACAAGGGCTTCATGTCCTGTCGCCTCGATAAAGCGCAGCAGATCCTTCGACGCGATCGACGTCGTCGCATCGTTCGCCAGCGGATGGCAGTTGACGATCTCGCACTTCATCAGCGCCTCGTCGATGATGATCTTCACGTTCTTATGGGTATCGTTGATCACGCCGAAGGCGGTGACGGCGCCGGGAATGACGCCCAGATATTCCATCAGCTTTTCCGGCCGGCCGAAGGACACTTTGCTGGCGCCGCCGATGAGCGTGTGCACCGTCTTGAGGTCCACCGTGGCGTTCTCTTCGACGGTGAGCAGGAAATAATTGTCCTTCTTGTCCTTCACGAACAGGTTCTTGGTGTGCCCGCCGGTAATGGCGTCCCTAAGCGCCACCGATTCGGCGACGGTGAAAACCGGCTCGTGCTGCATGGTCTTGTGGGCGATGCCGAGGCCGTCGAGAAACGCGAACAATTCGTCCTGTGTCTTCGGCTGCATTTCACTCATGACGGCTTCCTTCTGGCTCGAAAATAGTGGTCTTCCTTACGGGTAAGGGCAAAAAACCGCAATCTTCCACAGAAAGCAGGCTGCAAAACGCCTTGTTTTCAGGGGCTTGCGACATTTCTTCAAAAAATTATTGGACCGACCGTCATTTCCCTGTTGCATTTAAAAATCGTCTGGGCCATATAGCCGTCGTCGCAGCAAACAACAAACGCAGCGGCGCCACGGTCCACCGACTACCCCCGGACCTTGGATGATGAGCGGGTGTAGCTCAGGGGTAGAGCACAACCTTGCCAAGGTTGGGGTCGAGCGTTCGAATCGCTTCACCCGCTCCATTTTTTCTTCAAAGACTCTCCAAGCCTTGGGTTACGCAACGATGAAGTCGTAGCGGCCGAATTTTCCGTCGTCAGTCGGGCTGACATCGAGCAATAAGGTTGCGTTGAATATCCGGTCGCGCTCATTGAGCGGCTCACCCGGAAAATAGAGTTGCGTCGTCAGCACGCTCCCGCCGGGCCGTTGGACTTTCAGGTGGTAATGCCGGGTGCGACCAGGATATAGCCCTGGAACGATCGTCTCGAACCACCATTTCCCTTCATCGTCGGTGAATTGATGTCCACGGAGTTTGTAGCCACCATTGTCGTAGAGCCCGCTTTCGTTGGCATGCCATAACTCGATCAGCGCTTTTGAGACGGGCCGGCAGTCCTCGGTCAGCACGCGGCCGGCAAGCGTCATCCTTTCACCGTCGGGTGCGTCGTTCGCGAAGTCCTGTTTTTCAGGGCTGTGCGGGGTAAAATACGGGCCTTCTGTCTGCGCTGGCGTCACATCGTCGTCGTCAATGCAAGTTGGTGTAAGTGACAGCTGTGCCGGCGCACCGGCTGCGTGGCCGAGTCCCGGCAGCACAATCGGCGCGGCAACGAAGCCGATAAGGAAATGTCGCCGGGTGGGCATCGCGCTGTATCTCCCGATTACGGAAACCAAGATCCTTGCGGCTCCATAGGGCGGAAGTGAGGCAGGACTTTCTCCTGCCAGGCCATCCTGCGTCGCTGTGCTTGTTCGATCTCCGCCAGTCAAAAAAGGTCCTACTATCATCCCCTTCCGACATACGGCATCTGTGTCGCCATCACGGTCATCGTCAGCACATTGGCGTCGAGCGGCAGTCCGGCCATGTAGACGACGGCGTCGGCGACCAGGTTTGCCGGGATGGTCGGTTCGGAGGCGATGTCGCCATTGGCCTGCAGGACGCCTCCGCTCATCTTTGATGTCATTTCAGTCGAGGCATTGCCGATATCGATCTGGCCGCAGGCGATATCGAACAGGCGGCCGTCGAGCGCGGTAGACTTGGTGAGGCCGGCGATGGCGTGTTTGGTGGCTGTGTAGGGCGCCGACATCGGGCGGGGCGTCGAGGCGGAGATCGAGCCGTTGTTGATGATTCGCCCGCCACGCGGCGTCTGCGCCTTCATCAGCTTCATAGCCTGCTGGGTGCAGAGGAATGCGCCGGTCAGGTTGGCGCTGACGATCGCGTTCCACTGTTCGAAGGTGATGTCCTCCATCGGAATGGCCGGTAGGCCCATGCCGGCATTGTTGACCAGCAGGTCGAGACGGCCGAAATCATGTTGGATGGCGGAAAACAGGGTGGCGACCGCCTGCGGATCACCGACATCGGCGGCGAACGCCCTTGCCGTGCCGCCGGTCTCGGCGGACAGCTCCTTCGCGGCGTTCTGGAGAATATCGAAGCGCCGGCCTGAAAGGACGACCGTATAGCCGTTTTTCAATAGCGCCTCGGCAATGGCGCGGCCGATACCGGTCCCGCCGCCTGTGACCAGGGCAATCTTCGATCCGCTTGTTTCAGCCATGCCCAAGTCCTCCTCGTGCCGCATCATTGATTAGGGCATCAAATCCGGTTTTGCCGCAAAAGCCCAGCGGATTTGCTTTGGACTTATGGGGGCAGCCGGTCGACGGCAACGAGGGGCGGCTTACGCCGCGCAGCGGTGGATCGATCGTTCCACGGTTATTCGTCCGTACTCCGTGGCAGTCACGCCGGGAGGCGTCGTATTGGCGTGGACGAGGAGCCGGCGCCGATCAGCTTCGTGTGAAGACGTAATCTGTTTCCTGCCGCAGGGTTTCGCCGGGCTGCAATACGGCTTGCGGGAAATTGGCGTGATTGATCGCGTCCGGCCAGATCTGGGTTTCCAGGCAGAAGCCGGCGAATGGCCCGTAATGGCGGCCTTCGAGGCCGGGCGCGGCTATATTCATCTTGAAGCCGGTATAGAATTGCACGCCGGGCTCGGTGGTGCGGACTTCCAGCGAAACGCCGGAATTGATGCTGCGCACAAGGGCAACGGACTGCTTGGGGCCACGGGCCTCTGCCAGGCAGAAATTGTGGTCGTAACCGATCTTTTCGCCTTCCAGCTGACGGCGCAGCGGGGTCATGGCGCGCAGGTCGAACGCCGTGCCTTCGACGGAGCGGATCTCGCCGGTCGGGACCTGCAGTTCGTTGGTCGGCAGATAGGTATTGGCGGCAATCATCGCATCGTGACCGAGCGCATCGGCGGTGCCGTCGAGATTGAAATAGCTGTGCTGACAGACGTTACAGATCGTCGCGCGATCCGTGGTGCTTTCATAGAGAACATTGAGGACGCCGCCTTCGCTGACCGTATAGGTGCAGGTGATGGTGCAATTGCCGGGATAACCGGCGCGGCCATCGGGATCGACGATCTGCAGCACAACGCGGTTCTCCGCCGTCTTGATCACTCTCCACAGACGCTTGGCGATGCCGTCGCTACCGCCGTGCAGGTGGGTCACGCCCTTTTCATTGCATTCCAGCTGATAGGACACGCCGTCTATGGCAAACCGCCCACCGCCGATGCGGTTGGCGTTGCGGCCCGGCGTTGCGCCGAAATAGGGGGAATGCGCGAGATAGTCGGAAAAATTCTCGAAGCCGAGCACCAGAGGCGCCGCATGGCCATCAAGACGCAGGTCCTGGATGACCGAGCCCCAGGTGAGGATATGTGCTGTCAGGCCGCCGCCCTTGATCACAATGCGATGCACGGGTTCGCCGGACGGCATATGGCCGAACACTTCAGTCTCTGTCTGCACGGCCATTCTTCCTCCACTCTTCCTGCTGCATAATTCCTTAAATCGGAATCGATTTAAGGGGAAATTATGCAGCAAATTTAACGTGCTACAGCGACCTTTGCGCGTCATGAATGACGCGCGGCGCTGTAGGCGGCAAACTGCGTCATTTCACTGATCGCGGCAACCGAAAAGTCATACAATTTACGGCCATCCGGCCGCCGCATGCGTTGCCGCGCCTTCCGCAGCAGAGACAAAGCAGATTCGTCTCAAAACGTCTTCTGATAGATGATGAAGGGCGTCTTATCGGCGATCCGGTCGTAAAGCTTGCGGGCATTGGCGTTGAAGTCCTGGGTCATCCAGTAGACTTCCTCGGCCTTTTCCGCGTTCGCCCGGGCATAAACAGCCTCGATCAGCGCTCGGCCGATCCCCTGTCCACGCACGTCCGGGTCGGCGAACAGGTCCTGCAGGTAGCAGATCGAATTCTTGTGCCAGCAGGACCGGTGAAAGAGGAAATGCGCAAGGCCGACGGGCTTGCCATCCAGCACGGCGAGAAATCCCGCATATTCATGGGCTGCGCCGCTCAAGAGCCGTGAAAAGGTGAGGGCGTAGATGTCCTCCGGCAGGGTGGTCTCGTAGAAGGCGAGATACGCCTGCCACAGACGGCGCCAGTCTTGCTTGTCACCGGGCTCGACGGGGCGGATGGTGAGGGGTGCGGTCAGCGTCTGTCCTTCCCGATATCGGCGAGATCAAAGGATGTCGTCTGATAGATATCGTTGATCCAGTTGCCGAACAACAGGTGTGCGTGGCTGCGCCAGCGGTTCTGTGGCGTCAGCGTCGGATCATTGTGGGGAAAATGGTTGTGCGGCATCTTGATCGGCACGCCGGCATCGACATCGCGGAAATATTCGTCCGATAGCGAGGTCGAATCATATTCGACATGATTGAAGACATAGAGCCGGTTGCCCGCCTTTTCATGCACGAAGCAGACGCCCATTTCCTCGGATTCCATCAGGATTTCGAGGTCCGGCTTTTTCTCGATATCGGTACGGCGGACCTCGGTCCAGCGCGATACCGGGATCTGGAAATCATCGGAAAAACCGCTGAGATAGGGCGAGGACGGGTTGAGATTGTGATGACGATAGACGCCAAAAGCCTTTTCCTTCAGCGTGTATTTCGGCACGCCATGGAAATGGTAGATCGCCGCCATCGCGCCCCAGCAGATGTTCAGGGTCGAATGGACGTTGGTATGGGTCCAGTCGAGAATCTCACGCATCTCGTTCCAGTAGGTCACGTCCTCGTAATCCAGCGTCTCCACTGGCGCGCCGGTTATGATCAGGCCGTCGAACTTGCGGTGCTTGACCTCTTCCCAGGTCTCGTAGAAGGCGAGCAGATGCTCTTCCGGCGTGTTCTTGGCCTTGTGGCCGCCCAGCCGGATCAGCGAGAACTCGACCTGCAGCGGCGAGGCGCCGACAAGGCGCGCCATCTGCACTTCGGTCTTGATCTTGTTCGGCATGAGGTTGAGCAGGCCGATCTGCAGCGGCCGGATATCCTGACGGATCGCCGCAGTTTCGGTCATCACCCGCACGCCCTCTTTGACGAGGGTTTCGAAGGCGGGCAGCGTATCGGGAATCTTGATCGGCATGGGCAACACTCTGGTCTACGAGCAAGCGGGATATGAACTTGCCGGCACAAAAAAACCGGCAACGACAGAGTCGCTACCGGGCCCGCTTGCTTGCGCACGCACGGCCCTTTAGCAACTTATTTAACGTGGCTGCAAGCCGGCCGGCCAAATCACCACGAATGCTTAGATAGCGCCTGTTGGTGCGCGAATCAATATGCGGCGCCGATGTCCATGAAACGGGCGCCGCAAGGATGCTTTCTGTCAGTCCGGATCGCCGGTCGCTAGAAATGCTGCCAGACTGTCGAGCAGGGAACGCGTTCCCGTTTCGCGCTGTCTGGCAGTGTCATGGCCGTCGAGAAAGGCGTCCTGTTCGGTGAAGATCAGCTTCGTCCCGGTGCCGTCTGCCTTCAGTTCGACCGTGGTCAGCGAGACGGAGATCCGCGTGCGATCCAGGTGCATGTCGTAGCTGTAGATGATGCGCTCGTTTGGCACGATGTCCTGATATTGCCCGTCGAAAGTATGCACGACCCCATCGGGGGCGGCGATCGACAGGTGCTCGCGGCCGCCGATGCGGAAATCCAAGGTGAAGTCCTGCGATCTCCAGCCGGCATGGCTGGCGTACGACGGGGCCTTGCGGTCCTTCTGCGCCCAGGCGGCAAAGACGCGGTCGGGGGAGGCATCATAGTGGCGGACAATGGTGAAGGTGGCGTGGGTGACCGAATGTGGGGCCATGACGGTTTCCTTCCTTTGGTGACAACGTCAGGCAGCAACCTGCGGGCGCAAGAGTTCTATGCAGAGTTTGTCGAGCATTTCACTCCAGCCTGCCTCGTGGTTCGCCCGTTTGTCGTGGCCGTCGAGGAACGCGCCCTGTTCGGTCACGATGTGGCGGCAGCCCTTGCCGGCAAGGATGAATTCGGCCGTGATCAGGCTGGCAAAAATGTGCTTTCCCTCTGATGTCATGCTGCTGGCCGAGACAATTCTCACATCGGGCACGATGTCAAGGTAGGTGGTCTCGTTGCGGAAAGTCGGGCCACCTCTCGGGCCGAAGCGGTTGATATCACCGCCACCGACCTTGAAGTCGAAGTGGTCATAGGCAAGATCCCAGCCATCGCCCGGATTGCCCCAGCGCAGCAGCGCTTCACGTGTTGACCAGGCGGCAAAAACGCGGGACGGCGATGCGTCATAGGTGCGCTCGATGACGATGGTCGAATGATGTATTGAACGCTCGCTCATCACACTCTCCTTGTTTGGCTGCTGGGGTCAGGCAATGGCAGCGCTGCGTTCGAGCTCCAGCGCCAGTTGTTCGTAGAGGTCGCGGCAGCCCTTTTCGCGGTCGGCGACCTTGTCGAGGCCGTCGAGGAAGGCGCCCTGTTCGGTGTAGAACAGCCGGGTCTTTGTGCCTTCTGCCTTCAGTTCCACCGTGGCGAGCGACGAGGAAATGCGCTTGTCGCCGATCAGCATCGAATAGGCGAAGATCATCCGGTTGTCCGGCACGATGTCGTGATAGATGGTTTCGTTATAGACCATCATCGTGCCATCCGGGCTGAACCGGCCGGTCTCGCGGCCGCCGACGCGGAAGTCGAAGGTGTATTCGGCAATCGGCCAGTTGTCGGCCTTGACGAACCAGCGGTTGCGGGCGGCCGGGTCGGAAAAGGCCTTGAAGACGCGGGCCGGCGAGGCGTCGTAGACGCGCTCGATGACGAAGGTGGCATGGGTGACGCTGCGGTCGGTCATTTTGTACTCCCTGGTGATGTTTCGGTTTTGATGGTTTCGGGGTCTTCAGGATTTTCAGCGAGATACTCCCCCAGCGCGTCGAGACGGCGGCCCCACAGGGCGCGGCGGTCGGAGATCCATTGTTCGGCAAGGCTCAGCACCTCCCGGTCGATGGTGCAGGTGCGGACCCGCCCGACCTTCTGCGATTGGACGAGGCCGCTCAGTTCCAGCACCTGCAGGTGCTGCATGACGGAGGGCAGGGACATGGTGAGCGGGCCGGCCAATTCGCTGACCGAGGCGGATCCGCGGCAGAGCCTGTCCACCATCATGCGCCGCGCCGGATCGGCGAGCGCCTGGAACATGAGATCGAGCTGGTTCGATTGGTTAAGCATATGCCTAACTATCATGGTGTGATGGTGGGCGCAAGAGATAGTTAAGTGAATTACTAAGTGTTGTGTTCACGCCTATGTGTTCGGGGTGCTGAAACTCGGCCGCGCCCGCGTCCGTACCCCTGATGACTTCAGGAGGAAACGCGATGCCCAGTCTTGCCTATCAGATCAGCCCGGCCGATTTCCGGCAGCGGCGCCTGCTGCAGGCGACCATCGCGGTTCTTGCGATGCTGCCGGTGTTTGCCGGTTTGTGCGGGGTGGTGATGGGACCTGGGTTTCTCGGCGAAAAGACCCCGCCTACGGATCTCAGCAGCCATGTGCGGTTCCTGTCCGGGGTTTTCCTTGCCTTCGGCATCGCCTGGTACAGCTGCATTCCGGCGATCGAGACGAAGGCCGAGCGCATCCGGCTTCTGGCGATCCTAACGTTCAGCGGCGGGCTGGCGCGGCTGTATTCGCTGTATGTCGATGGCGTGCCGTCGGCCGGGCATGTGCTTGGCCTCGGCATGGAACTTGTCGTCGTGCCCT
Organism: Pararhizobium sp. PWRC1-1; assembly: GCF_049897905.1. Classification (NCBI taxonomy): domain Bacteria; kingdom Pseudomonadati; phylum Pseudomonadota; class Alphaproteobacteria; order Hyphomicrobiales; family Rhizobiaceae; genus Pararhizobium; species Pararhizobium sp. PWRC1-1. Next base: position 10,175 of record NZ_JAFCXE010000016.1, read on the forward strand.
GCCTGGTCGTCTGGCACGGACGGGTCGCGGCGCTCAGCCAAAGCCGGGGCTGAGCGGGCTGAACGATGTCGCGCGGCAATCGGCGTCTTCCTCCCTAAAAGCAAAAGGGCGGAGGCGATTGCCGCAAGCGGCGGGTGGGGCGGTCCTAGCGTGGCTGGGAGGATCGTCTCACCCTTTTTTCCGGCATGCGGGAGAGGTTGTCGCGTCACCGTTCAGTGGGTGACGTGCTCCGGGAACAGTGTTTCATGCCGAACTGCTTTCCCACTGTCCGTCGTACTCGAACAACATGCCCCGCTGCAGCGCAGCGAAAGAACCCTTGCCCTGACGCTGGCTTGTCTTTTGGCGCGAAGGACTTCGCGCCGCTGGATCCCCGCCACGGAGGGCTGACATGACGGAGGTGGGGAGGGCTTCTGGGCACAAAAGATGCTCCACGCCTTCCATCCACGCGCGAAAATTCGCCGTGGGTTTTCAAAGAACAGGTTGGCCGGGGCACATCGGGTGCCTCAGGTAGGTAATAGTAGGTGACACGCGATGTGCCCCGTTTCGGTGTCTTTTGCCGCGCTTCTCAGGTTCTTCTGCGCTTTCCTTTTTGACGGGAAAGCCTCCAATGCCCCGGCCCGGCCGCTTATCCGCCAGGCCTTTCAATACGGCGGGGTTCAGCCCTGGACCGTCCAAGGACGGTGTGACCACCCGGCACGCCCAGTCCGCTTTCACGAACCGGAGGAGAACCGCCTTTCACGCAGCCCCGGGGATTTTGCGCGCGTTCCGCCAAACCGTCCGGGCACCGGCCCCGCCTCGCCGGCAACGCAAACCGGTGTATCCGTGGTGGGACGGGGAGAAGTATGGCACGGGTTTTGAGGGCGGGGATTTGCGGGGATGATTTTTTACGAAGTGGCGGCTATCCGCATCAAACGGAACTTATCAACCTGGCAGCGGGTTCCTTCCCCTTAGAGGCCACATCTGCTAAAATCGTGCAGAACATGGGGTGGTCCATGATGCCTAGATTCCTCGGTATTGCCGCCTGCGCCAGCACGCTCCTATGCCAAGCCCTGGTCGCCGAAGAGCTTGCCACCTGGCAAACTCACGCCTTGGAAGCAATTCAGCAAAAGAGAGGCGTGGAAAGGGTTTCCTGGAAGGCGCCCGTGATAACGTCTTGTGGGTAGACGTACAGCCCGACACCTATCATTCGGCGGGGTTCGCACGTTACCTATGCACCACGCTGGACGACGCCGGTTTGCCGCCCGGCGTTCGAACCACGATCTGGATCTTTGATCCTGCTGCACATAGAAGGGGCGGATGGCCCCTCGGCGACACGAAATGTGTCGGCCACTGATCCTCGACCGGCTTCAGCCCGGCGAATTGCATTTTCTCATATACTAAAAGCCTAACTTGCGATTTATAATCGTTTTGACGGGAAAAGAGCGGGAGCAGCGCTGGTCGGCAACGCGATCGACGCTTCAGGAGGGGATGAGGAAAATGTCAGTTCAATTGGAAGAGAATGTCGCGCCGCAAGCACCGGCCTGGCGTTTCAAGCTCGGTATCGTCCTTGTCTGCGTCGCCATAGCCATGTGGCTTTGCGTGCCGATCGCAGCATGGGCGGGTGTGCCAAGTACAAGGATTGCCGCCATCACGGGGGTGATCTTCATCGTCAACAAGATCCTTCTGCTGCTTGTTATTGCGGTGATGGGCAAGGCCGGCTTCCAAGAGCTCAAGAGGAAGATCTTCGGCGTCTTCCGTCTCTCGACGGAGACCCATATCAGCCGGGCGCGATACAATCTCGGCCTCGTGATGTTCTGTATCCCGCTGATCTCGGCCTCGCTGGAGCCGTATCTGGATGCGCTGTGGCCCCAACTTCGCCCGAACATGTGGCAGCTCCAGTTGCTCGGCGATCTAATGTTCCTTGCAAGTTTCTTCGTCCTCGGGGGCAATTTCTGGGACAAGATCCGCTCGCTGTTCATTCGGAGCAGCCGCGTCGTCTATCCCGCCAATCCTGCTGCGTAAGCACCGACAGTCAAAGGAACGATCCGTGGCTTCTGAAGAAACGTCAAGCGAACCTGTGCCGGCGCCGCCAGCCGGCAATCCTTTGCGCAGGGTTGCACTGATCATCGTGCTTCTGGCTCTGGTTTTACTCGTCCTTTCCATCTTCATGGAACGAAGGACACCCTCGAGCTCGCAGGCGCAGGTACAGGCCTATGTCGTCGGCATTGCTCCCGAAGTCACGGGACGCGTTGTCGAGGTCAACGTCACAGACAATTCGCCTGTCGAGGCAGAGCAGGTGCTGTTTCGCATCGATCCGAGCCGTTACCAGATCGCAGTCGCGGAAGCGGAAGCGGCTCTCGAGCGCGTCGGCCAGACAATCGGCGCCTCGACGGCGCAGGTTGATGCGGTGCAGGCACGGCTCGTGGAAGCCCAAGCGAACCGCGACAATGCCCGCGAGCAGTTCGGCCGGGCCTCGGAACTGGTCAAGCGAGGGGTTTACGCGCAGGCGAAATTCGATGAAGCCAAACTTGCCTTCGATCAGGCGGAAGCGGCGGTAAAGGGTGCGCAAGCCGATCTTTTGAGCGCGCAGGAGGATCTCGGCCCGGCGGGTAGCGACAATCCGCAGCTGAAGGAAGCGCTTGCGGCGCTGCAAAGGGCGCAGCTCGATCTGTTGCGCACGACCGTTCGCGCCCCGGCCGCGGGTGTCGTGACCAATCTGCAGCTGTCAATCGGCAAGGTGGTCAGTGCCGGCCAGTCTGCCATGACCTTCATTGATGTCGGTACGGTCTGGATCGCCGGGGCCTTCAAGGAGAACAGTCTCGAAAGGGTTGCGGTGGGCAACGAAGCCGAAATCCTGTTCGACGCCCTTCCAGGGCAATTGTTTAAGGCAAAGGTGGAAAGCGTCGGGCTCGGCGTATCGCAGGGCGGCACCGATCCGAGTACCGGCCTGCCGACCATTCGAAGCGACAGCGGCTGGGTCGCCGAGGCACAGCGCTTCCCCGTTCGGCTGGTTCTGGAGGAGGGGAGGCCCAAGGGGGTTCGCTACGGTTCGCAGGCGACGGTTGTCATCTATACCGGGGAGCACCCTGTCACGAATGCATGGGGCTCGCTCTGGATACGCATCATGTCGGTTCTAACCTATGCTGGCTGACCCCGTTGCCGAGCAGAGACGCAAGGGACTGCGGGTGGCGCTCGCGGTCTCGGTGGGTTTCACGCTCGCGGTTGCGATGGGTGCGGTCGTCCCGTTCCTTGGGCCGCTCTTTGCAGCCCAGTTTCTCCTGTCGAGTCCGCAGCCCATGCCTCTTGGCAAGACGCTGGGGATGGCGATCCTCATTCTTGCCACCGGCGTCGTCATGATGCTTCTGACCTCATGGTTCGGCGATCGGCCCGCGACCTTTCTCATGGTCCTCGGCCTGATCTACTTTTCATGTTTCCTTGCACAATCGAGCGGCAAAGGCGGCCCGGCGGTTTTCCTGGTCCTCGTCGTCGCTGTCATGGTGCCGCTGCTGGGTATCCTCAACAAGGAGCTGGCGGCGTCGATCCTGTCGATCCTGACGATCGGGGTGCTGAGCGGAGCGGTGATGATGTGGCTTGCCCATGCGGTCATTCCGGAGCCGGCATCGATTATGCCGCAGCTACAGCCTCCGGCCCCGACCACGCCCGGGTATCTGCGCGCTCTGGCAAACACTGTGATCCTCCTATCGACTGTGACAATCTGCCTGACCAGCGAGGATCTGGGTGCGGCAATCGTCATTCCGATAACGGTGGCGTCCCTGCTTGGGCAACTCGATACAACGGCAAGCGGCCGGGCGTCCGTCGGGCTCGCTATCGTCAATCTCCTTGGCGGTATCGTCGCGTCGCTCGCCTATGCCATTCTAACGATCCGCCCGAACCTGTTTTCCATGTTCGTCATCGTGCTGGTCGTCTGCCTGATTTTTGGCGGCCGCGCGGCAGCGCGGACTGCGGACGCGAAGCTTTACGCCGGTGCGCTGACGACGTTCCTGATCCTCTTCGGGCTTGGCGTTTCGCCCTTGCCTGGCAGCGCTGCGGAATCGTTTTCCACGCGGATATTATACGTCGCCGGTGCGATCGTTTTTGTGTTTCTCACGACAGCCTTGCTTTGGCAGCGCCCGCACGAAAAGCATGCAACTGTCTGACGGCAAATGTGCCCGCTACCCCTCGATCTCTTCCCGCAGCATCTCCAGTTCCAGCCATTCCTCTTCCATCTTTGTGATCGAAGTCCGCAGCTTTTCGAGCTCGGCGGCGAGCGCCGAAAACCGGGCCGGGTTCCTGGAAAACAGGTTCGGGTCGGCCATTTCCTTTTCGTGTTTGGCGATCACGGCTTCGGCTTTTTCCATCTCCTTCGGCAGGTTTTCCAGCGCGAATTTCTGTTTGAAGGAGAGTTTGCCCTTGCCGGTTTTGGGCGCTGAGGAGCCGTTGTCGGTGGCGGATTTGGCTTTTTCGGCTTTTTCCGCGCGCTTCTTTTCGTCGGCCATGCCCTTGCGCTGCGCCATCATGTCGGAATAGCCGCCGGCATATTCGATCCAGCGGCCGTCGGGCGCGTCGGGGTTGGCAGGCGCTATGGTCGAGGTGACGGTGCGGTCGAGGAAGTCGCGGTCGTGGGAAACGAGGATGACGGTGCCGGGGAAGCCGGCGACGATTTCCTGAAGCAGATCGAGCGTCTCGATATCGAGATCGTTGGTCGGTTCGTCGAGGATCAACAGGTTGGTCGGGCGCGACAGGATGCGGGCGAGCATTAGCCGGGCGCGCTCGCCGCCGGACAGGTTCTTGATCGGGGTGCGCGCCTGTTCCGGCTGGAACAGAAATTCCTTCATGTAGCCGGTGACATGGCGCTGCTCGCCATTGACCAACAGGTTGTCGCCGCGGCCGTCGGTGAGGTAATGGGCCAGCGTATCCTCAAGGTTCAGGTCCTCGCGGCGCTGGTCGAGCGTGGCGATCTCAAGGTTGGTGCCGAGCTTGACCCAGCCGCTGTCCGGCTTGATCTGGCCGGTCAGCATCTTCAGCAGCGTGGTCTTGCCGGCACCATTCGGGCCGACGAGGCCGATGCAATCTGTGCGGTGGACGCGGATCGAGAAGGGGGCGACGATATTGCGGTCGCCATAGGTCTTGGTGATCTGATCGGCCTCGATCACCAGCTTGCCGGATTCGCGGGCGTCCGAGACGGTCGCCTGCACCGAGCCTTGCGGGCCGTTATGGCCGCGGTGCTTGGCACGCAGGTCCTGCAGCGCGCCGAGGCGGCGCATGTTGCGCTTGCGCCTTGCCGTCACGCCATAACGCAGCCAGTGTTCCTCGCGTTCGATCTCCTTGCCGAGCTTGTGCTGTTCGAGCTCTTCTTCTTCGAGCACTTTGTCGCGCCAGGCTTCGAAGAAGGCAAAGCCCTGGCTGAGGCGGCGAGACTGGCCGCGATCGAGCCAGACGGTGGCATTGGAGACCTTTTCGAGGAAGCGCCGGTCATGGGAGATGACCACGAGGGCCGAGCGGCTCTTGATCAGCTCACCTTCCAGCCATTCGATGGTCGGCAGGTCGAGATGGTTGGTCGGTTCGTCGAGAAGCAGGATATCCGGCTCGGGCGCCATGACGCGGGCAAGCGCTGCGCGGCGGGATTCACCGCCCGAAAGCTGGTTCGGGTCCTCGTCGCCGGTGAGGCCCAGATGTTCCAGAAGATATGCGACGCGGTAGGGATCGTCGCTTGGGCCAAGGCCGGCCTCGGCATAGGCGCGGACCGTATCGAAGCCTTCGAAATCGGGGGCCTGATTGAGGTAACGGATGGTGACGGAGGGGTGGCGGAAGATTTCGCCGGTCTGCGGTTCGGCAAGGCCGGCCGCCATCTTCATCAAGGTCGATTTGCCCGAGCCGTTGCGGCCGACGAGGCAGATGCGGTCGCCCGGCTCCACCTGCAGATTGGCGCCGGCCAGCAGCGGCGTGCCGCCGAAGGAGAGGAAGATATCATCGAGTTTCAGAATGGGTGGTGCCATGGTCAGGCTCCCGAAAGGTCTTGCGGACGGGCAAGGATGAGCGCCCGGCCGGAGGAAAGGGTAAAGCGGACGGTGCCTTCGGCGACATTGGAAACAGTGCGCGAGGAGCCGAACGGCAGATGGAAATCCTTGAGCGGATAACGGGCGCCTTCAATGGACAGGCCGGTCAGCGTATCGAGCCCGAGGATGGAAAACAGGCTGCTCTTCGGCAGGTCGATCTCGAACGTGCCGGGCAGGAGCGGATAGGCTTCCTCCTCGCCGGAGGTCAGCAGCATGTCGATGCCCTGTTCGGCGAGTTTGGCGGCATAGAGCAGGTGCATGAAGGCATGGTCGCTGCGCTCGCCGCCCAAGGCGCCTGCCAGCACCAGCCGCGCCGCGCCGCGCTCAAGGGCCGTGGCAACGGCGATTTCGCCATCGGTCTCGTTCTTGGCGGCGGGATAGGGCTCGCGGGCAACGTTCGGCCATTCGGCGATCAGGGCGTCGGCCGTGGAATCGAAATCGCCGACCCAGAGTTCCGGCGTCAGGCCAAGCGCGCTCGCATGGCGCATGCCGCCATCGGCCGCAATGACGCGGGCGTCGGCCAGCTGGGCCAAAAGCCTGTCCGTCGGCGTCAGCGGCCCGCCCATCAAGATTACGAAAGCCTGTTTGCTCATGGCGCAAGGCCATAGCGTAAACAGGGGGATGAGGGGAAGAGGCGGGCGTGTATTTGGCGGTGATGGATCTCTTCTCCCCAGCGGGGAGAAGGTGGCCCGAAGGGTCGGATGAGGGGGAACCGCAAGCTGTGAACGTGCCGAACCGCCCCCTCATCGCCTCGCATTCGCTCGGCACTTCTCCCCGATGGGGAGAAGAGGGATGCTAATCCGTATCCTTAGCGCGGGTGGTGCAGACCTGCTCGAACGAGGTGACGAAGCGGTCGAAGAGGTGGGCGAAGCTGGCGACGTCTTCTTCCGGCCAATCGGCCAGCACGCTTTCGATGACATCGCGCTTGACTGCCTGGATCTTGATCATCAGCTGCTGGCCAAGCTCGGTCATGACGACGATGATGCGGCGGGCATCGGCCTGCGAGGCTTCCCGGCGCAGTGCACCGCGTGTCACCATCTCGCCGACGATGCGGCTGGCGCGCGACGGATCGATGCGCATCATCTCGGCAATGGTGCCGACCGTCACTTCGCCCTCCGGTTCGGCCCGGCGCACGGCATCGAGCACGTCGAGATGGGTGATTTCAAGGCTCGGTGCGACATTGCTGATCGCCAGACGGGCAAGCACCCGCCGCCCGATCATCGTCCGCCAGCGGCCCATCGAGTTGCTGATCAAGGTGCGGTGGCTCTCCGCGTCGCCGCTGCATTCCAAGGGTGAGGGTGCGTGATCCATGGCGCATCCTAGCAAAACGCGCGGGTTCCATAAAGCATGAATATGCTTTGGGCATAAATGTGCTGTTGACAATTATATGCTAACAGCACATAAATTGGCCAACGCAATTGGAATTCTCCCATGGACATGCAGGTCACCCCGGCGCCGCTGGTCTCAAACCCGGCGCTCCGCCTCACGCTTTTCTTCTTCCTGATGACGGCTTTGTTCATGGCGACGCTGGACAACCAGATCGTCGCGACCGCGCTGCCGACCATTGTCGGTGAATTCGGGCAGATGGAGCGGTTCGGCTGGATCGGCTCTGCCTATCTGCTGGCCACCTGCGCCGTCATGCCGCTCTACGGCAAGCTCGGCGATCTGTTCGGCCGCAAATATGTGATGATCGCGGCGGTGACGATTTTTACGCTGGGGTCGATTGCCTGCGGGCTGGCCGTCTCGATGAACACGCTGATTGCGGCGCGTGTGCTGCAAGGGCTTGGCGGCGGCGGCATCATGGTGTCGATCTTTTCGATCACTGCCGACCTGTTCGAGCCGCGTGAACGGGCGCGCTACCAGAGCTATTCCAGCTTGGTCCTGATGGCGTCCGGCGCCGTCGGCCCGGTGATCGGTGGCGCGATGAGCGATCACTTCGGCTGGCGCTCGATCTTCCTCATCAACATCCCGATCGGTATCGCGGTGCTTATCGGCCTGTTCGTCTTTCTGCCCTATCGCCGCCCGACACGCCGTCCGACGATCGATTATGCCGGCGCGCTGCTTCTCGCCGCCGCCGTTACCTGCGTCGTGCTTCTGGGCGATGGTGCCGAACTGTTCGGCTCGCTGTTGTCGCTCGGCAGCCTGGCGATCGTCGCGCTTGGCGCGATCTGCGCCACGGCTTGGGTGTTTGTCGAGCGGCGGGCGCCGGAGCCGATCGTGCCTTTGACGCTGTTTCGCAATCCGACGTTCAGCCTGATGCTGGTGATTTCGCTGGCAAGCGGCGCCGTCGGCATCGGCATGGTCAATTATTTTGCGCTGTATCTGCAGACGACGACAGGGCTGACACCGTCGCTCGCAGGGCTGCTGTTCATCATGCTGACCGGCGGCATCGTCTGCGGTTCGCTGACGGCAGGACGGCTGATTTCGCGGAGCGGCCGCTACAAGCCGTTTGCGATCGTCAGCGCCAGCCTGACGGTTGTGGCCTTGCTTATCTTCACGCAGATCCAGCCCGGCACGCCGCTTTATGTGATCTGCGCAATCATGGCGCTGCACGGCATCGGCATCGGGTTTGGCCAGCAGGTGCCGATCGTCGCGGTGCAGAACATCGCCTCGCGCGGCGATGTCGGGGCCGCCACCGGCGCCGTCACCCTGTCACGCATGGGCGGCGCCTCGATCGCCATCTCGATCTACGGCGCGATCATCGCGGCAGGCCTTGCCCGCGGCACCACGGCGATCCCGGGCATCACCGACATCGAAAAGCTGACGCCGCTGGTGTTGTCAACCCTGCCGGAGGCAACACGCCAGCTGGTGGCTGAGAGCTATACGGCTGCCTTCCTGCCGCTGTTCCTGACGGCTGGCGGCATCTCGTTGATCGCGCTCACTGCGGCGATTAGCCTGAAGGCCGTGCGGTTGCCGCAGAAGCCGGCGGAGTGAGGGGTGTCACGGTGACCGCCACCCTTAAAATAGGTGATGGCCTGCCTTGGGCGCCAGAAGCGGTCATGCCGGGCAACGAATGAAGTTGCCCGGCCGCTGTTTCAGCCCTTTAATCGCAAACGCGCATTCTCGAAAGGAAAGCCTTCATCGTCGGTGGCTCTTCGCGACACTTCATAGAACCCAAGCGCTGTGTAGAACCGCATGGCTTGTTCGTTCTCGGTATAGACTTCCAATGAAAGTTCGCCTTTTCGATCCACCGCATGGGTGATCAACTTGCGTCCGATTCCCCGCCCGTGCTGGTCCGGGGCAACAAAAATTCCCCCGATGAACGTGTCCATCAAGCTGATGAAGCCAACAGGTTCACCCATGCGGCAGGCCACCCAGGTCTCGGCATTGGGCAAGTATTTTTCCTCGATCAGCTGCCGCTGTTCGAGGAGTCTGGATTCACCGATGAAAGGGTGAGCGACAAGGGAAGCGTCGAGCCAAATGCCTGACAGTTTTTTGGTGTCCGTCGCCGCCACAAACGGCCGGACCACTAGATTTTGGTTCTCCATGAGAACTCCACAGAATATACATGCAAAGAAGATCAGCACCGTTATGGTGCCGAGCGATACCGCTACAGGCGGTTTAATCTAATCTTCTGCGCATAAGTCTCCTTCTGCCAATAAGTCTGTTTATGCCCGTCATATCGTGGCGTCAATGGCGGCTTCGGGACATCTGTAGCCCATCCCGCTCCAAACGGGAACGGCGCGACAGCCCGGCAATAGCCACCCGTTCTTGCCCCCTTGCCAAGCATATCCCCCGGGTCTAAACCTCCTCCTGCTCTAACGGGGTGCCGGCCGTTCTTTTTTTGAACGTTTGGCTGAGAGGCTTTTTAAAAGCCAACCCGAAGAACCTGATCCGGTTTGTACCGGCGGAGGGATTAGACGGCACATTCCAGCGCCCTATTCCCATTTTTTGGATTTATAAGGAGGCGCGGATGCGCAAGGCAATCATTCCACTTCTCGGGCCATTTTTCGCGGCAGTCGCTGCCCTCGCTACGCCGTTTTCCGCCTCGGCCGAAGACAAGGTGCTGACGGTCTATACCTATGAAAGCTTCACCAGCGAATGGGGCCCCGGCGCCAAGGTCGCGGAAGCCTTTGAGAAGACCTGCGGCTGCAAGGTGTCCTATGTCAGCGTCGCCGATGGCGTCGAGCTCCTGACCCGGCTGAAGCTCGAGGGCGCCTCCTCCAAGGCCGATATCGTGCTTGGCCTCGACACCAATCTCGTGTCCGAGGCCAAGGCGACCGGCTTCTTTGCGCCGCACGGCGTCGATACCTCGGCCGTCAAGGTTCCCGGCGGCTTTAGCGACGATACGTTCGTTCCCTATGACTACGGCCATTTTGCCGTGACCTACGACACGCAGGTGATGAAGGAACCGCCGAAGAGCCTGAAGGAACTGGTCGAGGGCGATCCGAACCAGAAGATCGTCATCGAGGATCCGCGCACCTCGACGCCGGGCCTTGGCCTGCTGCTTTGGGTCAAGTCTGTCTATGGCAAGGATGCTCCCGCCGCCTGGGCAAAGCTCAAGGATCGCGTCCTGACCGTCACCCCCGGCTGGTCGGAAGCTTACGGCCTGTTCACCAAGGGCGAGGCGCCGATGGTTTTGTCCTACACGACCTCGCCGGCCTATCACATGGTTGCCGAAAATACCGACCGCTATCAGGCTGCCGCCTTCTCGGAAGGTCATTACATCCAGATCGAAGTGGCTGGTATGACCAAGGCCGCCAAGGATCCGGCGCTCGCCAAGGACTTTCTCTCCTTCGTGACCGGGCCGGAATTCCAGTCGATCATCCCGACCACCAACTGGATGATGCCGGTTGCCGCCACCAAGGAACTGCTGCCGGAGGCGTTCGGCAAGCTGGTGACGCCGGAAAAGACGTTTCTGATGTCGTCGGACGAGGTTGCCGCCAACCGCAAGGCCTGGATCGACGAGTGGTTGGCTGCGATGAGCAAGAACTAGCGTTACGTTTGGGCAGGGCTGCCCCTCATCCGGCCTGTCGGGCACCTTCTCCCCGTTATGACGGGGAGAAGGGACCTGCTGCAAGCTCTGTCATCCGCTCTCCCCGCGTGCGGGGAGAGGGCTAGGGTGAGGGGCTGAAGGCTTTCCGCGTGCGGGAGGGCTGGATTGATGAGTGGCTGGCGGCGATGAGCAGGAACTGGACGGGCTGGGACGATCGTTTCCTCTTCTCCCCGGCGGGGAGAAGTGCCGAGCGACTGCGAGGCGATGAGGGGGCGGTTCGGCACATTCTGAGTGTTTGGCCCCCTCATCCGGCCCTGCGGGCCACCTTCTCCCCGATGGGGAGAAGAGGGGACGAGGTGACGCCCGTAAACGAGATAAAGTCATCATGATCAACCGCATGGAACGACGTTGGACGCTTGCCGCCGGTGCGCTTTGCCTTGGCGGTATTTTGCTGTTCGTCTGTCTGGCGGCTGCGGCGCTTCTCGCCTTCGACGAGCCGGGCTCAGCCAATGACGGCGTGCTGTTTGATGCCTATGTCTGGCGTGTTGCCCGGTTCACGCTGTTGCAGGCCTCGCTTTCCGCGCTTCTTTCCATTCTCTTTGCCATCCCCGTTGCCCGGGCGCTGGCGCGGCAAGCGGCCTTTCCCGGCCGTGTCTGGATCATCCGGCTGATGGCGCTGCCGCTTGGGCTGCCGGCGCTGGTCGCGGCTCTGGGCCTGATCGGCATCTGGGGGCGGCAGGGCGTGCTCAACACGGCGCTTGTGGCTGTCGGCCTCGATCAGCCGGTGAGCATCTACGGCCTGTCGGGTATTCTCGTCGCCCATGTCTTCTTCAACATGCCGTTGGCCGCACGGCTGATGCTGAGCGGGCTGGAGCGCATTCCGGGCGAATACTGGCTGGTCGGGGCCAATCTCGGCATGCGGCCGGTTTCGATTTTCCGCTTCATCGAATGGCCGGTGATCCGCGGGCTTTTGCCGGGTATCGCCGGACTGATCTTCATGCTCTGCGCCACCAGCTTTACCCTGGTCCTGACGCTTGGCGGCGGGCCGGCGGCCAGCACGATCGAAGTGGCGATCTATCAGGCGCTGCGCTTCGATTTCGATCCGCCGCGCGCCATCGCGCTGTCGCTGCTGCAGATTTCGGTGACTGCAGCGCTGCTGATTGCCATCCGCTTGCTGACGCCCACTGCCGATGAAGGCCACGGCGGCGGGCGCAAAGTGCGCCGGTTCGATGGCCGTAGCCGGTTTGGCCGGGTGGGTGACGGGCTGGTGATCGTGTTTGCGGTGCTGTTTCTCGTCCTGCCGCTTGGCTCGGTGGTCTCCTCCGGTCTTCGCGCCGATCTCGTCCGGCTGGCCAGCGATCCGACGGTGCAGCGGGCGTTGCTCACCAGTATCGTCATCGCGCTGGCTTCGGGTCTGCTTTGTGTCCTCTCGGCCGCTCTGATGATCCGGGCGCGGCAGGCAGCACTTTCGTCCCGGCGGCCAGCGGTGTTTCTGCGGGGGCTTTCGGCCGGGATTTTTGCCAGTTCGTCGCTGGTGCTGTTGGTGCCGCCGGTCGTTCTGGGGGCAGGCTGGTTCCTGCTGTTGCGGCCGCTCGGCGATGTCGCCCGTTTTGCGCCGCTTTTGGTCATCCTGATCAATACGCTGATGGCGCTGCCCTTCGTCTACCGCGTGCTGGAGCCGGCGATGGCTACCCATACTGCCCGGACGGCCCGGCTTGCGGTGAGCCTCGGTCTCGGCGGCTGGCATCGTTGGCGCCTGATCGACTGGCCGGGGTTGCGTAGGCCGTTGCTGATGGCCCTGTCTTTTGCCTGTGCCTTGTCGCTCGGCGATCTCGGTGCCGTGGCGCTGTTCGGTTCGCAGGATATGGTGACGCTGCCGTGGCTTCTTTACAGCCGCATGGCCGGTTATCGCTCGACCGATGCGGCGGGGCTGGCGCTGTTTCTCGGCCTCGTCTGCCTGGTGCTAACGATCGCCGGTACGTCGCGGGCAGAGGCCGATGATACGAGGAGTAAAGATGTCACCGCCTGAAACGGATATTGCGGTTCGCCTCAGCGGCGTGCGCGTGCAGTTCGGCCAGACCGAACTGCACTTCGATTGCGCCATCGGCAAGGGGCAGATCGTCGCGGTGACCGGGGCGTCCGGTTCCGGCAAATCGACGCTGCTCAATGTGATCGCCGGGTTCGAGACGCCCGACGCGGGCACAGTCGAGATTCTCGGGGACGATGTTGCCGGGCGCGATCCTGCTGAGCGGCCGGTGTCGGTGATCTTTCAGGAACACAACCTGTTTGCGCATCTCGACGTCGCCACCAATATCGGTCTCGGCATCGATCCGGCGCTAAAGCTGGGCGTCAAGGAGAAGGCGAAGATTGCAGGTGCGCTGCTGCGCGTCGGGCTGGAGGGTTTTGGCAAGCGCCTGCCGCCGACCTTATCCGGCGGCGAACGGCAGCGGGTGGCGCTTGCCCGGGCACTGGTGCGCCGCAAGCCGATCCTGCTTCTCGATGAGCCGTTTGCGGCGCTCGATCCGGGTCTGCGCGCTGGCATGAGCAGCCTCATCCTCGATCTGCACGGACAGGAGGGCCATACGATCCTGATCATCACCCATCATCCCGACGATGTCCGGGCGCTGGCCGACAGCGTGCTCTTTCTCGACAAGGGCCGCATTCTCCTGCATGAACCCACGGCGCAGTTTCTCGAGCATACCGATCTTCCGGCTGTCGCCCGGTTTCTCGGCCGGTGAGTATCGCCTGCGATGCTTTTGCCACAATTTGAACGACAGCCTATGCGACGGCGCTTTGGATGTCCGGCGGCGTGCGTTCTCCTATGCGTTGCCGGGATATCACGGGGCAACTATTTCTATCGGCGTATGCTAGGCACGCATGGCGCGAATAGGCTACAGCAGGTCATTGCCGTGACCGCCGCCCGGCTTATTTATGGGGCTGTAAAGAATACTGAATTTGCACGCGTGTTAACACCGGAACGGTTTGCACGGCTGGCCTGAAGACTGGAAATGAGCTGAGGCGATGAGCAGAACGACAGGCACGCAGAAGCGGGTTTCAGGAACAGGCTCCGGCGTGTCCTTTCGCGCTGTCGCGGCGCTGGCGGGAAGCCTGATGTTGTCCAGCTGCCAGTCGGTGATCGAGCAGACCTACGAGCCCAAGGTCTCGCCGTCGTCCAATCCGCAGATCGTCGAGGAAGTCCAGAAGAACGACCCGCGCGCCCAGGTCGGCGCCCGCGAACATCCGCGTATCGTTGCGAGCTATGGCGGCGAGTATCAGGACGAAAAGACCGAACGGCTGGTCGCCCGCATCACCGGCGCGCTGACGGCGGTTTCGGAGAATCCGAACCAGTCCTACCGGATCACCATTCTCAATTCTCCCGCCATCAACGCCTTCGCGCTGCCGGGTGGCTATCTCTATGTGACGCGCGGCCTTCTGGCGCTCGCCAATGATGCCTCGGAAGTGGCAGCTGTGCTCTCGCACGAAATGGCGCACGTGACGGCCAATCATGGCATCGAGCGGCAGCAGCGCGAAGAGGCTGAAGTCATCGCCAGCCGCGTCGTATCAGAGGTGTTGTCGAGCGATCTGGCCGGCAAGCAGGCCTTGGCGCGCGGCAAGCTGCGCCTGGCGGCGTTCTCGCGCAATCAGGAATTGCAGGCTGACGTCATCGGCGTGCGCATGCTCGGCGAGGCGGGTTACGACCCCTATGCGGCGGCGCGCTTCCTTGATTCGATGGCAGCCTATAGCCGTTTCTCCTCGGTCGATCCCGACAGCGACCAGAGCCTGGACTTCCTGTCGAGCCATCCGAGCGCGCCGCAGCGCGTCGATCTCGCCCGCCGCCATGCCCGTGCCTTCGGCGCGGAAGGTTCCGTCGGCGATCGTGGCCGCGACTATTATCTCGCCGGTATCGACGGCCTGCTCTATGGCGACAGCCCGCAGGAAGGCTATGTCCGCGGCCAGACATTCCTGCACGGCAAGCTCGGCATCCGCTTCGATGTGCCGGCAGGCTTCCAGATCGACAATAAAGCCGAGGCCGTTCTTGCAACGGGGCCGAACGAGACCGCGATCCGCTTTGACGGCGTGGCCGATACGCAGAAGCGCAGCCTGACCGACTATATCGGCAGCGGTTGGGTAACCGGCCTGCAGCCGGACACGATCCATCCCGTGACGATCAACGGGCTTGAGGCCGCGACGGCGCGGGCATCGGCCGAGCGCTGGGATTTCGATGTGACCGTGATCCGCATCGACACGCAGATCTACCGCTTCCTCACCGCCGTGCCGAAGGGCGCGTCGAGCCTGGAGCCGACCGCCGATGTCCTGCGCGCCTCGTTCCGCCGCATGACGCCACAGGAAGCTGCTGCCTTGAAGCCGCTGCGCATCCGCGTCGTCACAGCAAAGCCCGGTGATACGCTGGCAACGCTCTCGGCCCGGATGATGGGAACCGACCGCAAGCTAGATCTCTTCCGCCTGATCAATGCGATGCAGATTACCTCGACGGTAAAGCCCGGCGACAAGGTGAAGATCATTTCGGAATAGGGCGCGGCAAAAGCCGTCGCAGGCTCGGCCGCGCATCGAAATTTTGACCGTTTCGTCGTATCGGCCGTCTATCTGGAGAGGCGGTCGATCGGGATAGTGAAGGACCAGGCGTTCGGGCGTTCTGCCCGATGGCGAAGGAACCTCTGCGTAAAGATGGTGTTCCTCTCCTGCAAAGGATTTCCCTGTGCCGGATTGGTTGGAGCGCCCCAGCGGTCGTTATAAAGGTCCTTGAAAAGATAGCTGATCGGGATCATAGTTTTATTCTTTCTTGAATCGATTCAATAAAAAGCCGAAAGCCTTCTTGAACCGATTCAATTTTGCCTGATCAATGGAAGGTGTCAAGAGATTTGAACCGATACAATATTCTGCTAGGTTGACGTGGGTTCAGTGGATGAAGGAGCGACCTTGATCAAGGGACATTTAAAGCTTGCCGACGTTGCCAAGGCGGCCGGTGTGTCGCAGGGGACGGCGTCGAATGTCTTCAGCCGGCCGGAGGTGGTGCGCGAAGAGGTGCGCGAGCGCGTGCTGGGGATCGCCCGGGATCTTGGCTACAATGGTCCGGATATCAAGGGGCGGCTGCTGCGGGCGGGGCGGGTCAATGCCATCGGCGTGGCGGCGATCGAGCCACTGGCCTATTTCTTCGAGGACCCCTGGGCGCGGGCGCTGATGACGCAGGTCGCGGCGGTCTGTGACGCCACCGGCACCGGCATCGCGCTGGTCTCGGCGCAAAACCAGCAGAAGCTGGCCTGGAACATCAACAGCGCGCTGGTCGACGGCTTCATCCTGCTGTGCGTCGAGGGCGGGGAACAGCTGGTAGCGTTGACACGGCGGCGGCAATTGCCTTTCATTGCCCTGGCACTGGGCGACGGGGACGCTGCAATCCCGGCGATCGGTCTCGACAATATCGCCGGGGCAGCGCAGGCGGCGCGGCATTTGGCGGATCTCGGCCATCGGCGGTTTGCCATTCTGGCCATCGACCTCGCCGGCGATGAGGCGGGCGCGATGGCGCCGGAACAGGCTGTCCGTTCGCTGAAATTCACCTCGCGCGACCGGGCGCTCGGCTATTGGCAGGCCTTGGCGGATTTCGGCGTCGGGCGGGCTGATGTGCCCATCCACGCGACGCAAAACGACAGGCCGAGCGTCGATGCGGCGCTGGAGACGCTGTTTGCAGCCGCAGGACCGCCCACAGCCATCCTGGCCATGTCCGACCGCATTGCTCTCTTTGCCATGCAATGGCTTGCCGGGCGGGGATATGCGGTGCCGGACGACGTGTCCGTCATCGGCTTCGACGGCGTGCCGGAGGCGGCGACGGCCGTGCCGGGGCTGACGACGATGGCGCAGCCACTTGCCGAGATCGCGCGCCGGGCCGTGGCCGCCATCCTTGAGGACGCGACGCCTGCGCAACAGGAGGCGCTTGCTGTGACGTTGATCGTGCGGGGCAGCACGGCACCATCGCCGCCGGTTTAGCGTCTGCCGGCGGCTATCACGGGAACCGCCCCCGCTTTGATGAGCGTGGTATCGCCAACCTGTTTCCCGTCAGTAATCGGCGAGAATCAAGGACCCGTCTTTCCCGAATTGCGGCTGAACGCCGAGCAGCGGGCCGGCGCGGCTGATGATTTCCTTGATCATCGGGGCGGCCGTGGATGCTGCCGTGCGTCCGCCGTTCTCTCCGGTCCGGGGCGCATCGACAATGGTGAGGACGATATATTTGGGCTTATGCATCGGGAAGCCCGCAACGAAGGCGTTGAAGTTGATATCTTTGGCATACCGGCCGTTGATGACCTTGTCGGCCGTTCCGGTCTTGCCGCCGACATTGAAACCGGCGACCTGCGCATTCCGGCCTGATCCGTTTGAGCCGTTCCAGTTGAAAAGATAGCGCATATCGGCGCTTGTCTTTTCCGTTACGACCGTGCGGGCAATCGCCATTGCCTCCGGAAGCGACCGGGGCAGAAATGTCGGTGGGATCAGGTTTCCTCCGTTGATAAGGGAGGCCGCCGCCACGGCGGTCTGCAACGGCGTGGTTGCTACCCCGTGGCCGAAGGAGATGGTCACCGAGTTGATCTTCTTCCAGGCCCTCGGCTGCGTTGGTGTCGCCACGCCCGGCATTTCCGTTTCCATTTTGGATAGCAGTCCGAGCCTTGTCAGGAATTCCTGGTGCCCTTCGATGCCGACCATGTCCGCCACCGCCGCCGTGCCGATGTTTGATGAGTACTGGAAAACCTCGACGATTGAGAGGGGGCGGTTCTTGCCTTTGAAATCCTTGATCGTGAACCCGCCCATGCGGATGGGGCGTGACGCATCGACAACCGAATTGAGGGTGATCTTTTCGGCGTCGAGGCCCATGGCCAGGGTAAAACTCTTGAACGTCGATCCCATCTCGAAGGTGGCATTGCTGATCCGGTTGAACCATCCCTTCTCATAGTCCTTGTCGACGCTGCCGTCGGGTAGCGTCCGGGAGGGCTGGTTCGGGTCGTAGTCAGGCACCGAGGCCATGGCGAGAACCTCGCCGGTTTCCATGTCCAGAACCACGGCGCCGGCGGCTTCCGCCTGATAGTCCTTCATTGCGCGTACGGCGACCTCGCGGACGATATGCTGAACACGCAGGTCGATCGACAGTTTTACCGGTTCCAGCGGCACATCGCCGGTCAAGCCGGCGGCGCGCAGATCAGCCAGGCCTTGCTGGTCGATATACCGCTCCATGCCGGCAAGGCCCTGATTGTCGACGTTCACATGGCCGAGAATATGCGATGCGGTGGGGCCGCCCGGATAGAAGCGCCGGTTTTCGGGGCGAAAGCCGATGCCGGGGATGCCAAGCGCCAGGATATCCGATTGCTGGCGCGGCGTCAGCTGCCGTTTCAGCCATTGAAACGCGGAGCCGGATTGCAGTTTCTTGTGAGTGTCGCTCCAGTCGAGGTTGGGAATGACGATCGCGAGTTTTTCGACGGCTTCATCGGCATCGACGATCCTGCGCGGCTCGGCATAGAGCGACATGGTTCTGAGATCTGTTGCCAGCAATTGTCCGTTGCGATCGACGATATCCGGCCGGGAGGCGACTGCGGCAGTGCCGTCGATGATCGATGCGAGCGCAATGGGATCTGCAAGCCCGTATTGAACAAGCCGGGCAAAGGTCACAAGAAAGATAACGGTAAATCCGGCGATGAGGATGGCAAGCCTGTTCCTGGAATCAAGTCTACGTTGTGCGGCGCCGACGAACGCTCTGTTCTTGCGGGTGCTGAAATGATTGCGGCTGCGCAGCCGCATGACAAAAGCAATCATTGCAAACGACCCCACGCAACGCCGGTGAAAGCGGCCCCGAACGGATTATGGCCGCCGGGGTGAAAGGTGCACGCAGCCGGGGCGCAAGCCAATCAAAGAATGGGCGGATGGGGGCGGATCATTAAAGTTGTATTAATATACATTTAAAGTTGTGATGGGGAGCTTGAGCCTTGTTAACTTATGCCTTCACGGGCGCTCAGCATTTCCCCTGCTATGACGTCCGGCGGGCAATGCGGCCGCCGCTTGCGCTCATCGTGCCCCTGGCTTCGTAGAATGCTCTCTTATGCTCGTACATCAGAGTATCGGCGCGCTGGACGAGGGATTCCATGGATTCGCCCTGTTCGCTGGTCGCGACGCCGAAGGACATTGTGAGGGGCGCGCTCGAATAGAACTGGTTGTTGATCTTCAGGAGTTCGTTGATCGTCTCCATCATCGCGCCCGCGGCCTTGTTGTCTGCCCCAGGCATCAGAACGGCGAACTCGTCGCCGCCGATCCGGGCTGCGTGGTTGGGCTGCGAGACGGCGCCATTGAGGATTTCACCGAACCGCCGCAACAGGGCATCACCGGCATCGTGACCAAGCTGGTCATTGGCCTCCTTCAGCCCGTTGAGATCGATGATGATCGCCGAAACGGGGCGAAGCGATTTCCTCTCCAGCCGGTTGATTTCCTCGGCGTAGAAGGCGCGATTGTAGAGCTTTGTCAGGACATCATGCTTGCCGAGGTATTCGAGATAGGCTTCGGCTTTTTTGCGCGCCGTAATATCCGCCAAGGCAACCTGAACGCGGGACCAGTCGTTTTCGCGACCGGGAAAGACCGAAAAATGCAGCAGTATGTGCCGTTCGGATCCATCCAGCGCGTAGTTGATGACTTCGCGGTGGTGGAACAGCTTTCCGTTCCAAAGCTCGATGAGTTGCTCGCGGAACGGCTTTTCCATATCGCCGCGGAAGATATCGCCCAACCGCTGAAGCAACGTCATGCGATCCGGGGCGCAGAAGAGGTCGAGCGTCGCCTGGTTGACGTCGATGACGCGGATTTCGCTCATGCACTGCGTGACAAATTCCGGATGGACATCCATGAAGGTTCGAAAGTCGCTGATGCCGCGGGCGCGGATATCCTCGATCAAAGCCTTGATGCGGCTGAAGTCCTCGATCCAGAGGGAAACCGGCGAATGCTCGAAGATGCCTTCGGCATAGAGTCTTTGCGCGATTTCAGACCTGCGCGCATCTTCCCGCGTGGTGATGTTTTCCGTCGTCAGAAGCACCTTGGCGAGAGAGCCTTCATGACCCGGCATGACCGCACCGCGAAGCTGGATATCGAGACGGCGGCCGGAGAGCGTGTAGTTTACGGTGGTGCTGGAAAAGGCAAGCTTTCCGTCGAAAAGGTCGGCCAGTTCATTGCTATGCGTTTCGAGCATGTCGTCTCGAAAGATCTGCGCTATGCCCGCTCGGAGATGATCGACGTCATCGGCTTCAAAAAGCTCAAGCGTCTTCCTGTTGACATCCAGCACCCGAATTCGCCTGGAGCATTCGGCGATACGCCGGACATCATCCCGCAAGAAGGCGCGGATGTCGGTGACCCCTTGCGATCGCCAGATGTCGAAAAGCGCTTTGACGTCACTGAAATCCTCGATCCACATGGCAATCGGCGCAAGGTTGAAGACGCCGGAATCGAATGTCTCTTGCATTATGCCACCTGAAAACGAGTGAGAACAAGATGCGCCACTGGCGCAAAAATCGCGTATCCGCAGTATTAACCCCCGAAGGTAAACCACGCATGACCGCTGCTGGGCTGCTGCTGTGCCGAAGACATGCTCCAGTCGTACATGCTGACGTAAAAAACCGGATGAAGCCTTTCATCCGGTTTCACGTTCGGTCAAATTTTCCTCAGTGCCGCATTGCCAGCACCGGGGCCTCCGCGACCAGCGCGATCTTCAGCTTTTCCAACGCCCTTGTTTCGATCTGGCGGACGCGTTCCTTGGAGATGCCAAGGTCGGCGCCGAGTTCTTCCAGCGTGGCGCTGTCTTCGGAAAGGCGGCGGGCGCGGATGATCTTCATTTCGCGCTCGTTGAGCTGGCACAGCGCATGGCTGAGCCAGGTGCGGCGGCGTTCGCTGTCGATCATTTCGGACACCTGCTCATCGGGCAGGGGTGCGTCGCAGGCGAGAAGATCGAGGCGTTCACCACCGTCGGATTCGCCCGACGAGGAGATCGGCGCCTGCAGCGAGGCGTCGTTGCCGGAGAGGCGCGCATCCATGGTCTGCACATCGGCAAGGCTGACGCCGAGCGCCACGGCGATTTCCTCGTGCACGGCACGTGCCGTCAGCTGGCGGTCGCCCTGGGCGAGCTTGGCGCGCAGGCGGCGCAGGTTGAAGAACAGGGCTTTTTGGGCCGACGACGTGCCGCCGCGCACGATCGACCAGTTGCGCAGCACGTAATCCTGCATCGAGGCGCGGATCCACCAGCTGGCATAAGTCGAGAAACGGACTTCGCGGCTCGGTTCGAAGCGGGCTGCCGCTTCCAGAAGGCCGATGTGACCTTCCTGGACAAGATCGCTCATCGGCAGGCCGAAATTGCGGAACTTGGAGGCCATGGAAATGACCAGCCGCATATGGGCCATGGCAATCTTGTTGCGGGCGTCCTGGTCCTGATGGTCTTTCCATGCCAGCGCCAGCGCATGCTCTTCATCCCGTGCGAGATATGGAGCCGCCATGGCGATCTTGATCATGCGCCTGTCTGCTGAGAGATTTTTCATCGGCTACTCCATGACGGGCACAAGGGCGTGCCGCTGAACGATAGGTCGATAGGTATTTCGGGATTTCCGCTGCCTGGCGCTTGACCAGAATTCGAACCGCCCTACTTCCTGTTGAGATCCGAGGCCGGAAGAAGAGGCCGCGGCAGTCCCGATTTGCGCAAGTGCACATATGCGGACGCTTTCAAACGCGCGACCTGATGAAAAGGTTCCATGCTGCGCTGCCGTATTTTGAGGCGGCGGGCGTCTTTTTGTGTTTCCGCCTCTGTTTGCGATTCGGATGATCGCCGAGAAGCGTTGCCTGGCCTGGGCGAATCACCTCAACCGGCAAAAAGTGAAAGTTGCTCTGACGTTAGAGGGTGCGGCGGGGCAAATCTTGTGTGCTGCGATGATTGCCGCTTGCCGGAAAAGTTAAAAAAGCGTTAACTTTTGATGGTTGTCCCCATAAGTTGCCTGTGAGTTAGTTAAAGACAGGGCTTGGACGGGATTCCTGTTTGTCCGGCACGGGTCTAGAGTCGCGTTATGAAAACACTATCAATCGAGGTGCGCCCGGGTGAGCCGAGGGACGCCATGTCCATCTCGGATGTGCACCGCGTCTCGTGGCTGCAGGCCTATGGCGGTCTCATTCCGCACAAGCCGCTGACCCAGATGGTTCACCGGCGCGATCATGCGTGGTGGCGCAAAGCCACGCGCGGACCCTCGACATTGCTGGTCGTCGAAGTTGCCGGCGTGATTGCCGGCTACGCGACGCTTGGGCTCAACCGGTCCCGGTCGCTGCCGCAGGAAGGCGAGGTCTACGAGATATACCTGCGCCCGGAATATCAGGGCATCGGCCTTGGCCGCATTCTCTTCGGCGAAGCCAAGAACCTGTTGAAGTCACTCGGCTGCCAGGGCCTCGTCGTCTGGTGCCTGGAAGACAGCCATCATGCCGACCGCTTCTTCCGCATGGCCGGCGGCCGTGACCTCTGCGAGGGCATGGAAGATTTCGGCGAAAAAAACCTTAAGAAGATCGGCTATATCTGGGATTGATGCGCTCGCGCAGACCGCTTCTGTGCGATATGCCGTGGTTCAGTCTGGAAAAACATGCGTCGGCTCTGCCGCCGTCGGGCCGCGAATGCCGTGATAAGCCGCCGTGTCTTTACCGCAGGCGAAGTCTTTTGCCCTGGTGTCGGCGACTTCCCGGGCCACTCTGTTGGGTTCGGGATTAGCCAGCGCATCGACATAGCCGACCACGCAGCCCTGTCCGGTACCATCCGCCACTTTCGAGACGACGAGAACCTGGCCTTTCAATTTCAGTGACGGTTCGTAGGTGACCGGATCGATGTTTTCCAGGAACCAGCGCAGGATTGTCGCAACCGGCTTGCCGTCCGCGCCAAGGCGCCACTCGATCTTTCGCGTCGCGTTGTTGAACGGCTCGAAGCTTTCAAAGACGTCGTTGACATAGGTGCCGCTGACGGGGCCGTAGAGGATGCTCTGCCGCAGATCGCCTTCCTTGAAATAAACAGCGTAGTCCTCGAGACCCTTGCATTGCAGCGAAATGCTGCCGCCTTCCGTGTCTTCCGGCAGAAGGGACTTGCAGTGATCGGTGTCGAGGTCGGTATAGGTGCTGTTATTGGCAAGGGCGGGCGCCATCGACAACAGGAGCAGAAACGGTATGGCATAGGCGAACTGTTTCATTGGAACTCCTCTTGCAGATATACGTCCTGCCGTGCGCGAATATTCGCTGAAACGTCGCATTTTTCGGGCCGAAACGAAAGTAATGTTGCGCCGCGTCATGTTTCCCGTTATCGGACTTGCCATCGGAAAAACTGGCCCCTGGGGGAAAACTCATGCGTATTGATGCAATTTCGATTGGAAAGAATCCGCCTGAAGATATCAACGTGATCGTCGAGGTTCCGGTTGGCGGGCATCCGATCAAGTATGAAATGGACAAGGAAGCCGGCACGCTGGTCGTCGACCGCTTCCTCTATACGCCGATGACCTATCCCGGCAATTACGGCTTTGTGCCGCACACCCTGTCGGAAGACGGCGATCCGATCGACGTGCTGATCGCCTCGACGCGTCCGCTGGTTCCCGGCTGCGTCATCAACGTGCGCCCGATCGGCGTTTTGATGATGGAAGACAATTCCGGCAAGGACGAAAAGATCGTCGCCGTGCCGAACTATCACCTGACCAAGCGCTACGACAAGGTGAAGGAGTATACCGACCTGCCGGAAATCACCCTGCAGCAGATCGAGCATTTCTTCGAGCACTACAAGGATCTGGAGCCCGGCAAATGGGTGAAGATCTACGGCTGGAAGGATACCGCCGTTGCCCAGCAGCTGATCCTCGAAGCCATCGAGCGCGCCAAGGCAGAGAAGTAAGCGAGAGCTGAAAAGGCGTCCTGCGCTTCAGTTGCCAACGCTTCAGGGCGTGGCTTTGACGAAGCGCATAGCCCCATCCCGGTCATGGTCGCCCTCGTGGCGGGCATCCAGCGACCCGACGTCCGGCGGGTCAAAAGCTTTTCAGCCCAAGGACTTGGGCTGGCTAGATTCCTGTGACGGGCACAGGAATGACGGAGATTTTGGTGTCACTCAGTTTCCCAAATGACCTGTCAAAAATGGGAAATGGCTTTGTCAGTCGTAAAATGAAAACCTCCGGATCAGCCTGATCCGGAGGTTTTCTTGTTTTCGACGGTTCAAGACTTGAGCCCGAAGGCTCCTCGGCGTTTAGCTGAGCAACGCTGCGGCGATTGTCGTGTTGAGCAGGTACCAGAGGAAATAAAGGATGACCAACACCACCAGCGGCGACAGGTCGACGCCGCCCATGTTGGGCAGGACGTTGCGGATCGGCCTGTAGAGCGGTTCCGTCAGCTGGTACAGCGAACGGCCGATCATGTTGATGGCGTTGTTGTTCACGTTGATCACGTTGAAGGCGTAGAGCCAGGAAAAAATGGCCGAGGCGATGACCAGGAACCACGCAATGTTGATGATGAAATTCAGGGTCGCAATGACAGCAAGCATGCCGGTCTCCAATTCGTTGTTGACAGACATGTAGACATTGCCGACTAAACCGGCAAGTCCACGCTTCGTGATGGGCCAAACATGTTTAATGCGGCGGGATAGCCTGCCGTTGTTCGGAAAGATTGCCGCATGTCCGTCCCTGAAGGTGCAGACCGGTTTGCCGCATTCCGGCATGTCTCCTATGCCCGTTTTTTCTTCGCCCGTTTCCTTGCGTCCTTCGCGATCCAGATCATCAGTGTCTCGGTGGGATGGCAGATGTACGAGCAGACGCAGAACACGCTCTATCTTGGCCTGATCGGCCTGTTCCAGTTTCTGCCGTCGCTGCTGCTGATCCTGATCACCGGATCGGTGGCCGACCGTCATTCGCGGCGCATGATCGTTTCGATCTGCATGATCATCAGCGCGCTCTGCGCGGCGGCGCTGCTGGGATTGACGATTGCCGATGCCTTTTCGCCCTGGCCGGTGTTTGCCATCCTGATCGTCTTCGGTATCGAGCGCGCCTTCATGGCACCCGCCGTGCAGTCGCTGGCGCCCAACCTCGTTCCGGCCCGGGACCTCGCGAACGCGATTGCCTGGAATTCATCCTCCTGGCAGACGGCCGCCATTCTCGGCCCGGTGGCCGGTGGCCTGCTCTATGGTCTTAGCGCCATTGTTGCCTATTCCGTGGCGCTGGTTTTTCTCATCCTGTCGGCGATCCTCATCTTCATGATCGAGAAGCCGGCGCAGCACAGTCTCAGCGAACCGCGCGACTGGACCTCGGTGCTTGCCGGGTTCAAGTTCATCCGCACGGAAAAGATCGTGCTGGGGGCAATCTCGCTCGACCTGTTTGCGGTGCTGCTCGGCGGTGCCGTGGCACTGATGCCGGTGTTTGCCAGCGAAATCCTTGTCTTGGGTCCGCTTGGTCTTGGCCTGTTGCGCGCAGCACCCGGTATCGGCGCCATCCTTGTGGCCGTGACGCTGGCGGCCTACCCGATCCGCCACAATGCGGGCCGGCTGATGTTTGCCGGTGTGGCGCTGTTCGGCGTCGGCACGGTGATCTTCGGCCTGTCGCAGGTTGCCTGGCTTTCGATCGCGGCGTTGATGCTGATGGGCGCTTCGGACATGATCTCGGTCTATGTGCGCGAAACGCTGATCGCGCTGTGGACGCCGGATGCGGTGCGCGGCCGCGTCAATGCGGTCAACATGGTTTTCGTCGGAGCGTCCAACGAACTCGGCGAATTCCGCGCGGGCACGATGGCGCATTTTATCGGCGCGGTGCCGGCCGTGGTGATTGGTGGAGTCGGCACTCTGGCGGTCGCAGTCATCTGGGCGCTCGGCTTTCCGCAGCTGCGCAAGATCGATTCGCTCGATGCGCCGGATCGTTCTGTTTCGGGGTGATCCGGGGCGGGGGCGGTATGCGTGGCGGGCACCCCCTCTGCCGGCTATGCCGACATCTCCCCCGGAAGGGGGGAGGTTGCCTATCAATTGCCGAGCGCACAACGATCTCCCTCTTCTCCCCAGCGGGGAGAAGTGCCGAGCGTATGCGAGGCGATGAGGGGGGGCGGCACATTCTGAGAGCTTGGCCCCCTCATCCGGCCCTGCGGGCCACCTTCTCCCCGCTGGGGAGAAGAGGAAACGGTGACTTGCTCAAGCTCTGACCGTCTCGCCCTGCCGCTGGAAGATGTGGCTGAGAAACTGGTCCATCCAGGCGCGCAGCGGCGCGTCGTGATCCATCCGGCCTTCCAGATGGGCGCGGCCGATTTGCGCACCCGGCAGCTCGAACCGGTGGGCGCCATGCACGACCCAGCGGTGCATCATCACCCGTGTCAGTTCGCCGTGGAACTGAATGCCCCAGGCGTTTTCGCCATAGCGGAAGGCCTGGTTGGGGTAGGTGCTGCCGGAGGCGAGCAGTTCGGCGCCTGCCGGAAGGTCGAAACCTTCGCGGTGGAATTGGTAGACCATCGGTGGCCAGTCCATCAGCGCGTTGCCTTTTTCGGTGGCGTGCAGTGGATACCAGCCGATTTCCGTCTGTCCTTCATGGTGCGGGCCGACCACGCCGCCGAGGTGGCGCACCAGCATCTGGGCGCCGAGACAGATGCCGAGGAAGGGCTTGTTTTCAGTGAGCGGTACGGAGAGCCAGTCGATCTCGCGGCGGACATAGTCCTCGTCGTCATTGGCACTCATCGGCCCGCCGAAGACGACGGCGCCGGCATGCTGTTCCAGCGTCGCGGGAAGGGGATCGCCGAGCACCGGACGGCGGATATCGAGACTCAGGCCCTTTTCCAGCAGCAGATGTCCGACACGGCCGGGGCTGGAGCGTTCCTGATGCAGGACGATCAGGACCGGCTTGTCGGTATTGCGCGTGTAATAGGTACGGTCGTCGAAAAGCATGTCACTTTTCCTGGTGCGCGGTTGCTTCCTCCACGACGTCGAGCTTGGCGGCTACCTCCTGCCGCTTGATGATCCGGTCCCTGCCGGACACGCCAAGCAGATCGGCGATCCGCCAGATCACATGATCCTCCATCTCGCTGCGCTTGCCATCGGCATAGACAATCTCCCACAGCATGCCGATCAGGTCTATGCGCTGCTCCTCGGAAAAATGCCGCTTGATGTCGGAGGTGAAGCGGAAGAAATCGATGGCCTGGCTTTCGGCGGTTTCGCCGGCAGCAATCAGCGCGTCGAGGGCCGCGTCGTCGAGCTTGTAGTGATCCTTGATCATCGAGCGCACTTTGCGGCGTTCCTTTTCGTGGATCTCGCCGTCAGCTTCCATCACCTGGATGCAGAGAGCCATGATGGCGATGCGGGGATCGCCGGGCTCGATGGCGGAGGGGCCGCTGCCGGTCAGGCTGTCGAGGAAAGTTCGAAATCGATCAAACATGGTTTTCCGTTAAAGAGCGGGGTTTCTTTTCAAAACAGGCGAAATGTGGACTTTTCCAGCGGCTTGCTGCCGTCATCGCGAACGCCGGGATCATCCGGCGAGCGGCCGAAGAAGGGTTCCACGACGGTTTCTAGGGGCTTGCCTTCACCAATTTTGGCTGGGGCCGGCTTGGGCTCGACCTTCACCGTTTGCGGCACGATCACCGATTCGCTTGGCGTTGGCACGGCGATGGTCTTGACCGTCACCGGCGCTTTATCCTCGGCTTCGATCACTGGACTTGTCTTGACCGGAACAGCGGCCTGTTCAGGCTGCGGCTCCGGACGTTTATGGACGATGGCCACCGGCGGCAGGCTGCGGATTGCGGCGTCGGCAGCATCCGGCGTACCTTCCTCGATAGGTCCGGCGATCTGGGCGACCGGCTGTTTCCATTCAAACGCATCGAGACGGCCGCTGACCGGCGAAACCGGCAGCCATTCGGGTGCCGTGACGCCATCTGCGGTCCAGGCCGGGTCGCGCGGGCTTTTCAGTGCCTGGTTCATCCAGTGGCGGATACGGCCGTCATCATTGGTATCGGCCTCCTCGATATCGGCGAGCAGCAGAAAGATACTCTCGCTCGGCTGGATGCGGGCGGCGGCTTCCGCCTTGGAACGGGCGAGCGGCAGCTGGCGGGCTTCGAGTGCACTTTCGGCAACGGCTGCGAGCGCAACCGGATTGTTGGGGCGGAGCGCCTCAAGCTTGTTGGCACGCTTCAGCCGGTCGCTTGCGGAATCGCCGCTGCGGGCACGGACATAGAGCTTGGCCACCTCCGGATGCGGATCCTGCTTCCAGAGCTTTTCCAGAATGGCGGCGCCCTTGCGCAGGTTATCCTCGCGAAACAGCGCCCTGGCGGCGATCAGTCCGGCGGGGACCAGATCTTCGGCAAGCTTCAAGGCGGCCTGCGCATCGTCGCGGGCGCCCTTCGGATCGGCCTCCAGCTTTTCCCCGGCGCGGGCCGTCAATAGCACGGCCTTCTTGCGGTCGGCTTCCTTGCGCTCAATGACATGCGCCGTGCGGCTCTGGTCGAGCAGGCGGATCGCTTCATCCCACTGGCCGGTCTGGCTGCGATAATCGAGAGCGGCCAGCGTCGCCCAGGGCAGATGCGGTGCCTTGTCGGCGGCGCGCTCGGCATATTGGCGGGCCGCCTCGTTGGCGCCCAGCCGCTTGGCTTCGAGATAGAGGCCGCGCAGTCCGAGTTCGCGGGTTTCCGGATCGTCGGCCATCAGCTCGAATTTCTTGCGGGCGTCGTCATATTTGCCTTCGATCAGCGCCGTCTGGGCTTCGAGCAGGTGGATCAGAGGCTCCTGGTCGGCGCTCAAAAGACCATGGGTGCGGGCAGTCATCCTGCGGGCAAGGGCTGAGTCGCCAGCGCCGGCAGCAATCAGGCCGGTGGAAAGCGCCTGATAGCCCCGGTCGCGCTTGCGGGCGCGGAAATAGCGGGAGATCGAATGGGGCGAGAGCCAGACGACGCGGATGAACCAGACGACGATCAGGATAGCCGCGATCAGCGAGGCCAGCAGCGTTGCCGCCACCATCAGGCTCATCTCGATGCGTTGGCCCTGCCAGATCAGCGACAGTTCGCCGGGACGATCGGCAAGCCAGGCAAAGCCTGCGCCAAGGGCAAGGACGATGAGAACATAGAACAGAATACGGATCATGAACTCTTCCTTAGCCCTGGTTGGCCGTCATGGCGCCGGCAACGGTGGCGTCGATCAGACCCTCGACGCGGATGCGCTGGTCCAGCTTGGTCTTGAAATCGGCACCGGCAGTCTTTGCCGGCTCCGGCAGCGTTTCCCATTCCAGGCTCGCGCCCTTCAGGTCGCCATTGGTCAGCCTGTCCTCGATGCGGGCGACGACGGCTTCCGGGCCTTCACCCTCGACGCTGCCGACCGGGCGGACGCGGATGGCTGAAGAGGCGCTGTCCATCAGACGGGAGAAGACGCCCTGATTGGGATCGCTGTGCCGGGTTGCCTCCAGCATCGTATCGGCAACGGCCGGGAAGTCGCGCACCAGATCGGCGCGCGGGGCAATGCCCGTCGTGGCATCGTCTGCAAGGCCGGTGACGGCCGGGTCGGTGGCGGCGATGCTTTTCAGAGCGTCGAGTTCGGCCAGGAACGGTCCGCCGCGATCGATCGCCGTCTTCAGCGCTGTGACGGCGACGGCCCGGGCCAGCTGCACGTCGCTCGCGGGCTCATCGATCTTCTTTTCGGCAGCATCGAGACGGGTCGACAGCTCGGATTTCGCCGCTTCGGTCGATTGTTGTGCATCAGCCAGCGCCGATTTCAACGTGGCGATCTCGCCGGTCAGGTTGGCGATCTGGGCATCAAGGCCCGAGACATCGGCGCCGGCGCCATTTCCGGCTTCTGCGGTCTTCTTCTCCAGCTCGGTGATGCGGGTTTCAAGCGGGCTCAGATCAGCGGTCGCCTGCGGTGCCGGGGCTGCGGCAAGCTGCGCCTTGAGGGCTTCGATATCGCTGGCGAGGCTCTGTTCGACAGCTGTATTACTGGCGCTCGGGCCAAGCGAGGGCATGACACCGGCATATTGCAGGCCGCCGGCGCCGAGAAGCGCGATCAGGCCGCCGAGGATACCGGCGGCAAAGGCGCCGGAATTGGAGGTGCGGTGCTGAGCGGGGTAGATCGGCCTTACCGGTTCTTCGGCGGCGGTTGCAGCTGAGGTTGGCTCCTCGGCAAAGGCTGCAGCGGCGGCTTCGGCTCGCGCATCTTCCTCTTCCGCTTCGGACTTGCCGGTATCAGTGCCGGAAATATCGGCGCGCACCGTTTCATCGGCTTCACCGGCGCGGATTTCCGTTGTTTCGTCGACAGAAGCTTCGCGCTCTACGGCGGTGCTTTCATCGGACCCTTCCTTCTGCACCGCAGTGGCATCCAGGTCGATCGTCAACGGCTCCTGATCGGACTTCGAGCGGCGCGGAGGGTTTTCCGGTCCCATGATGATCTCTTTCCGTTATCGCATGAACTTGACGTACTGTCTTAAACCTAGACATGCGGCAGGGATAGGGAAAGCCCCCAAGCGACAATTCCTTGACCAGACCCTGTTGCGGGCAACGTTGATTGCTCGCCGCCGAAACGATTAGAGCTGGGCCAGGAGTGCTTCTTCGGAGGGCTCCGAGGCGATGGCAATCGGCCCGAAACCCGGCGGTATGGCGTTTGCGACATGTTCGCTCAGGCAAAGGAGACGCGTGCCGGAAAGCATCTGCGCTGTTCGCGGAGACAGAAGCGTGAAAAAATGCCGCGCGGTTTCGTGCGAGTAGAGCAGGGCGACGTCCGGGATGGGGGAGCGAAGCCGCTGTTCGATGATTTCCGGTGGGTGGGCGATTGCCGACATCCGGTAGGTTTCGGCGGTGCGGCAGGCGATGCCTGCGGCCTGCAAACCGGCCTCGAAGGCGGGAGAGCGCGGCCAGCCGGCCAGATAGACCAAGCCGTCTGTGAGGCTTGCCGATGCGGCTGCGGCGATCCTGGCGAGGGATAACCCGGTGCCTGAGCCGGCAATGACCGATTGGAAGCCCATGTGTTGCGCTGCCTGCGCCGTTGCCGGGCCGACGCAGTAGACGGTTGTTTGGAAATGCGGCGCCAAACGGTCCCTGTAGTGTGCAAGCGCGCGAAACACCTCGGCACTGGTGACGGCAATGGCGCTGTGGGGGTGGGCCAGCGCGTCGAGCGCTGCCTGCGGCTGATGGACGGCTTCCATGACCGGCAGCAGGACGGCTTGATGTCCCATTGCCTCCAGCCTTGCCGCCGTTGCCGCTGCCGAAGGTTGCGGCCGGGTGACAAGGATGCGCAAGGGCACAGGCATGGGCTCAGGTCCAGCTCGAAAAGAAGTCCGGTCCCGCTTCGATGCGGATATCGTCGCCGGCCTTGGCGCCGAGCTGTTCGGCATCGGACGCCTTGCCCTCGGTCGTCACGCGAAAATACTCGCTGCCGTCTGGGGTCAGAACCATGCCGGAGAAGCGGACGGTATCGCCATCGGAGACCGCATAGCCGGCAATCGGCGTGCGGCAGGAGCCGTCGAGCGTGGCAAGGAATGCCCGTTCGCAGGTCACGGCTTCGTGGGTTCTCAAATCATTGACAGCTTCGAGCAGCGCGTTGACCTTGGCGTCGCCAAGGCGGCTCTCGATACAGATGGCGCCCTGCGCCGGTGCCGGCGGGAAGGTTTCCGGATCGAGAAGCTCGGTCGGAACGTCGTGCTTGCCGAGCCGCTTCAGGCCGGCGAAGGCGAGCAGCGTCGCATCAACCTGACCCTCGGCCAATTTCCTGAGCCGGGTATCGACCAGGCCGCGATAGGTTATGACGTTGATATCCGGGCGCAGGCGCTTGATCAGCGCCTGACGGCGCAGCGACGAGGAACCGATGGTGGCGCCCTGCGGCAGGTCGAGCAGTTTTGCGGCGGTGCGGCCGACAAAGGCGTCGCGGGCGTCTTCGCGCGGCAGATAGGCGGAGAGGAACAGGCCGGTTGGCAGCTTGGTCGGCATGTCCTTGGAGGAATGCACGGCAAAATCCAGCCCGCCGGAGGTGAGCATATCCTCCAGTTCCTGGGTGAACAGGCCCTTGCCGCCGATCTCCGACAGCGAGCGGTCGGTGATCCGGTCGCCCATGGTCGACAGCACGACAATCTCGAACATTTCGGACGGCAGGCCATGCGCCGCCATCAGCCGGTCCCGTGTTTCATGGGCCTGCGCCAGCGCTAAGGGACTGCCCCGCGTGCCGATCCGGAAAGGTTTTGTTTGCATCCACTGCGATCCGTTGTTACCGGAGTTCCGTGTAACCGCCTTTCCCCGCGACCGCAATATTCGAGTCAATTCGCCCATGTCCGCCCGCCTGCGCATCCTCGGTATCGAAACAAGCTGCGACGAGACCGCCGCTTCCGTCGTCCTGCGCGATGAGAACGGCCATGGCGAAATTCTGGGCGACGTGGTTTTGAGCCAATTGGAAGAGCACAGCGCCTATGGCGGCGTCGTGCCCGAGATTGCCGCTCGTGCGCATGTCGAGGCGCTGGATACGCTGATCGAGGAAGCGCTTTTGCGCGCCGGCGTGACGCTGTCGGATATCGATGCCATTGCCGCAACCAGCGGTCCGGGTCTGATCGGCGGCCTTTTGGTCGGCCTGATGACCGGCAAGGCGATGGCGCGGGCGTCGGGAAAACCGCTCTATGCGGTCAACCATCTGGAAGGCCATGCACTGACGGCGCGGCTGACCGATGGGCTGTCCTTTCCCTATCTGATGCTGCTGGTTTCCGGTGGCCACACGCAGCTGATCCTCGTCAAGGATGTCGGCGTTTACGAGCGCTGGGGCACGACCATCGACGATGCCTTGGGGGAAGCCTTTGACAAGACGGCGAAGCTCCTGGGCCTGCCTTATCCGGGTGGTCCGGCCGTCGAGCGTGCGGCAAAAAGCGGCAACCCGGAGCGATTTTCCTTTCCGCGTCCACTGGTCGGCGAGGCGCGGCTTGATTTTTCGTTTTCCGGCCTGAAGACCGCCGTTCGCCAGGCCGCGCAGTCGATCGCGCCGGTGACCGATGAGGATATCGCCGATATCTGTGCCTCCTTCCAGAGGGCGATTTCACGCACGCTGAAGGATCGCATCGGCCGGGGGCTTGCCCGTTTCAAGGAGCAATTCGGTGGTACGGTCGAGCATCCGGCGCTGGTCGTGGCCGGCGGGGTTGCGGCCAACCAGGCGCTGCGGGCAACGCTGCAGGAGCTCTGCGACACGAACGGTTTCCGCTTCATCGCCCCGCCTTTGCAGCTGTGCACCGACAATGCGGCGATGATTGCCTGGGCCGGTGCCGAGCGCATGGCGGCGGGATTGCCGGCCGATGACCTCGATGTGGCGCCGCGTTCGCGCTGGCCATTGGATGCTGATGCGAAAGCCCTGATCGGGTTTGGCAAGCGGGGAGCAAAGGCGTGATGGCGGACAAGGTGCGGACGGATCGTATTGTTGTTGTCGGCTCCGGCGCATTCGGAACGGCGCTGGCGGCTGTTGCTTCTGCATCCGGCAAGGTGCCGGTGACGCTGCTCACCCGCCGCGAAAGCATCGTCGAGGACTTCAAGCAAACAGGCCGCAACGACAGCGCACTGCCGGGTATCGACCTGCCGGAAACGCTTGATGTTTCCGATGATCCGGCGGTGCTTGAAGGTGCCGGCATCGTTCTCTTCGCAATGCCGTCGCAGGCGCAGCGCGAGGCTGGGCGCTCGCTACATGGTTTCATCGGCAAGGGTGCCGATGTGGTGATCTGCGCAAAGGGCATGGAACGTGCCAGCGGCCGGTTGCTGACCGATGTCGTCGAGGAAGAGTTGCATCTGCAGAATGTCGCGGTGCTGTCCGGCCCGGGGTTTGCCGCCGATATCGCCAAGGGCCTGCCGACGGCGATGGTGATTGCGGCCAATGGCATGGAGCGCGCTGCGGTTCTGGCCGAAGCTTTGTCGGGTGCGACCTTCCGTCTCTATCCGTCGGCCGACCGTATCGGCGTCCAGCTGGGCGGCGCCTTGAAGAATGTGCTGGCGATTGCCTGCGGCATTGTCGAGGGCGCAGGGCTTGGTGATTCGGCCCGGGCGGCCCTGATTTCACGCGGATTGGCCGAAATGTCGCGCTTCGTGGCGGCTCGTGGCGGCGAGGCCGATACGGTGCGCGGCCTGTCGGGCCTCGGCGATCTGGTGCTGACCGCAACCAGCCATCAGTCGCGCAACCTGCGCTACGGCATCGCGCTTGGCCAAAGCGGCAGTGCCAAGGGTTTTTCCGGCGAACTGGTCGAGGGTGCGTTTGCCGCCTCGGTTGCTGCCGATGTCGCCCGAAAGCTCGGCGTCGATATGCCGGTGACCGAAGCGGTGGCTGCGATCATCGATGGAAAAATGGATGTGAGAACGGCGCTGGAACAGCTGATGTCCCGCCCGATCACTCAGGAATAAATCAACAAGGAGAACACCATGCTGTTTGCGGTTCTGTGCACGGACAAGCCGAATGCCCTGCAGGTGCGGATGGGCGCCCGTCCCGAGCACGTCGCGTTTCTGAACGATCTCAATGCCAAGGGTACGCTGGCCTTCGCCGGTCCGTTCCTCGACGATGCTGGCAAGCCGAACGGCAGCCTGGTGGTCATCCAGGCAGAAACGATCGACGATGCACGGGCGATCGCAGCCGCCGATCCCTATGCCAAGGCCGGCCTGTTTGCCAATGTCGATATCAAGCCCTGGAACTGGGTCTTCAACAAGCCGGAGGCTTGAGCGTGGGTTACTGGCTTTACAAGTCCGAGCCGTTCAAATGGTCCTGGGCTATGCAGAAGGATGCGGGCGCCAAGGGCACGGAATGGACCGGGGTGCGCAACTATCTGGCGCGCAACAACATGCGGGCGATGCAGCTTGGCGACAAGGGCTTCTTCTACCACTCGAACGAGGGGCTGGAGATCGTCGGGATCACCGAAGTATGCGCGCTGTCGCATCCCGATTCGACCGCCGAGGGCGATCCGAAATGGGATTGCGTCGATATCCGCGCCGTCTGCGACCTGCCAAACCCGATTTCGCTGAAGGACATCAAGGCCAATCCAACATTCGAGAAGATGGCTTTGGTCACCTCGATGCGGCTATCGGTGCAGCCGGTCACCGAAGAGGAATACCTGGAAATCTGCCGGCTCGGCGGGTTGGACAATCCGCCGCGGTGACCTGCTCTATGGCGGATTGATTGCCTCTTCCCT
This sequence comes from Pararhizobium sp. PWRC1-1, assembly GCF_049897905.1. Lineage (NCBI taxonomy): Bacteria > Pseudomonadati > Pseudomonadota > Alphaproteobacteria > Hyphomicrobiales > Rhizobiaceae > Pararhizobium > Pararhizobium sp. PWRC1-1. The sequence continues at coordinate 45,292 of NZ_JAFCXE010000016.1, forward strand.
TTACAGTCACGTCTAGGGCTGGATTACATATGGGAGAGCGCGCGCCGATCTCCCTCTTCTCCCCGGCGGGCAGACGTGCCGAGCGCATGCGAGGCGATGAGGGGGCTTCGGCGAAGCCGGGGCCATCACCGATTGATTCGCGTCGACAGAATGATCGATGACAGCGTTTTTTCCACCCCGTCGATCTCGCCGATCCGGTCGATCACCAGATCGAGTTCGCTGATCGATGACGCAGCGACAATCGCGATCAGATCGAAACTGCCGCTGACCGAATGCAGCGTCCGCACATCCTCGATATCGTGCAGGTTCTGCGTTACCCGCCCCAGCGCCTTGGCGGCAAGCGTGATCAGCACATGCGCCTTGATCAGCCCCTTCTCGAAATCGTCCGACAGCCGTACGCCATAGCCGGCAATGATGCCGTCCCGTTCCAGCCGCTCCAGCTTTGCCTGCACCGTCGTGCGTGAAAGACCGAGTTTTCGCGCCAAAAGCGCCGTCGGCATGCGGGCATTCTCGCTGAGAATGGCGAGAAGATGCCGGTCCTTGTCCGCTAACGTCATTCTGATCATCCCTGACGGCATTATGCCGATTATATGTCGGCATTTTTATCAGATCAGCGCTTCATATCAACCGCCGGAAAGCAGACAGTTGGGGTACAAACAGATTCATTCGGGGGAACCACCATGAAAAACATCGTTGTCATCGGCGCCGGCAAGATCGGCTCAACCATCGCCCGCCTTCTCGCCCATTCCGGCGATTACCAGGTGACGCTGGCCGACCGCAGTGCCGAACAGCTCGCCATGATCGAAAAGCACGACGCCATTTCGGTCGCTGAAATCGACATATCCGACAGCGCTGCCATGGTTGCGCTTTTGACCGGCAAATTCGCCGTTCTCAGCGCCGCACCGTTCCACCTGACGATTGCCATTGCCGAAGCCGCCTCCAAGGCCGGCGTGCATTACCTCGACCTGACCGAGGACGTCGAATCCACCCGTCTCGTCAAGGAGATCGCCGAAACCGCCAACACCGCCTTCATCCCGCAATGCGGTCTGGCACCCGGCTTCATCTCCATCGTTGCCAATGATCTCGCCAGCCGCTTCGATACGCTCGACAGCGTGCGCATGCGTGTTGGCGCCCTGCCGCAGTATCCGTCCAACGCGCTCAACTATAACCTGACCTGGAGCACCGACGGCGTCATCAACGAATATATCGAGCCCTGCGAAGCCATCGTCGAAGGCCAGTTGATCAAAGTGCCGGCACTGGAGGAGCGCGAAGAGTTCTCGCTCGACGGCGTCACCTATGAAGCCTTCAACACGTCGGGCGGCCTCGGCACGCTCTGCGAAACGCTGAAGGGCAAGGTCCGCACGCTCAACTACCGCACCATCCGCTATCCCGGCCACGCCGCGATCATGAAGGCACTCCTCAACGACCTTGGCCTGCGCCACCGCCGTGAAGTTCTGAAGGACATCTTCGAAAATTCGCTGCCATCGACCATGCAGGACGTCGTCATCATCTTCGTTACGGTTTCCGGCCGCAAGGAAGGCCGCTTGGTGCAGGAAACCTACGCGAACAAGGTCTATAGCGCCGTCGTTGCCGGCCGCATGATGAGCGCCATCCAGATCACCACGGCAACCAGCATCTGCGCCGTTCTCGACATGCTGGCCAAGGGCGAACTGCCCTCCAAGGGCTTCATCCGTCAGGAAGAAATCGGCCTCGACGCCTTCCTCAAGAGCCGCTTCGGCCACCACTACGAACAGCGCGCCTATGCCGACAAATTGGCCGGCTGATCTGCGGGGATAAAAAGACCATAAACTGCAACGCCCGGGATTAAATAATCCCGGGCGTTTTCGTGTCAGCGTTTCAACGCAAATTCGCAGCGCAGCCCCTCATCCGCCCTTGGGGCACCTTCTCCCCGCAAGCGGGGAGAAGGACACGGGGTGGCAAGCCCCAGTGTCTTTCGATTATCTTCAAACGGAATGCGGGCGGTGCGGCATAGTCTTTCTCCCCGCCCGCGGGGAGAAGGTGGCCGACAGGCCGGATGAGGGGCGGCAGCCCGATTCGCTACGTCCGTCCAAACTCGTCATCCAGCCGGATGATATCGTCATCCTCCAGATAAGACCCCGTCTGCACCTCGATCAGCTCCAGGGGGATCTTGCCGGGATTGGTCAGCCGGTGGACGACCCCTTGCGGGATATAAACAGACTCGTTTTCATGCAGCAGGCGCGTCTCGCCGTCGATCATGATCTCAGCAGTTCCCTGCACGACGATCCAGTGCTCGGAGCGATGATGGTGCTTCTGCAGCGAGATTTTCCGGCCGGGCGTCACATGCAGACGCTTCACCTCGAAACGCTCGCCGCTCAGCACGGATGCCACTGCACCCCAGGGGCGATAGGATGTCGGATGATTTTCCGTCAGCCCACGGGTTTTCGCTGACAAGGCCAGCTGCTTGACGATCTGCCCGACATTCTGGCTGTCTTCCATCCGTCCGACATAAACGGCATCCTCGCTCGCAATGACCGCGACATCATCCAGCCCCTGCACGGCGATATGGATATCACGCGATAATATCAGCGAGTTGCGGGTATTGGACACCGTCGCCTTCTGGCCAACGACGTTGCCATCCGCATCCTTGTCGCCGATCGACCAAACGCTGTCCCAGCTGCCGAGATCAGACCACGCGAAGGATGACGGAACGACGGCAGCATGCGGCGTATTCTCAAACACGGCGTAATCGACGGAAATATCCGGTGCCTGCGAGAAGGCCGCCTCATCGAGACGGTCGAAATCAAGATCCCGCTCTGCGCCTTGGATTGCCCGCTGCGCGGCATCGTAGACGGCAGGTGCATAACGCAGGATTTCCGCCAGCAACTGCCCGACGGGCAGCATGAACATCCCGGAGTTCCAGAGATAACGGCCGCTTGCCAGAAGTTCCTCGGCGCGTTCGCGGTCTGGCTTCTCGACGAACCGGGCAACGGTTTTTGCACCCGTTTCGAGATCGCCCCCCATTTCGATATAGCCATAGCCGGTTGCCGGTTCCGTCGGCTCGATACCGAAGGTCACCAGCTTGCCCGTCTGTGCCGTCTCCTGAGCAATGCGGATGCAGTCGAAATAATGCGTGTCGGCATCGATCTCATGGTCGGAGGCCAGCACCTGCATGATGGCTGCGTCACCATGGTCCCGCAGAACCACGAAGGCGGCCGCTGCGAGTGCCGGCGCGGTGTTGCGGGCGACCGGCTCCAAAAGGATGCTCGACAGCGGTGCATCCAGCGCCCGGGCCTGCTCGGCAACGATGAAGCGGAATTCGGCATTGGTGACCACCACCGCCGGCGTATACAGTTCCTGATCGGAAACCCGCTGCAGGGTCTTCTGGAACAGCGAGTGATCGCCGAGAAACTGGAGAAACTGCTTGGGCGCCGCCGCGCGCGACAGCGGCCACAGCCGCGTACCCTTACCGCCAGCCATGACGACCGGCACGATCCTGGAAGTCATGCGCATCCTCTTGTCTCTTGCCGAACCTGACGGCTCCAAACGTTCAAAAATGTCTGCGACGGCCACAGCCTAACGAAAAACCGAAGGTTGTGAAACCATTAAACATCCCGAGCTTTATAGAATCAAAGCGTTAACACGGCGATTCAGTACCGCCGCGCCTCTCGAACCACCGTTGGCGCGCAAAATTCGGACAATAAAAAACCCCGCCGGAGCGGGGTTCGAAAGTCTAGTTGCTCAAGCCTTTCAGGCGGCAACAACGATTTCATTGAGCTGCGTCAGCTCGGCAAGGAAACTTTCAAGACGCGTCTTATGCTCGTCACTGTGCGAACCGTCTTCCAGTTCCGACTTCGTTGCATCGATGCGCTTTTCGATCAGCTTGGCATCGACTTCGCTGACCGGAACGGCGGATTCGGCAAGCAATGTGCAGCCTGTCGGCAGGATATCGGCGAAACCGCCGAACACGACGTAGCGCGTCACCTTGCCGTCGATCGCCTTGACGCTTACGACGCCCGGCTTGATCGTCGTCATCGTCGGGGCGTGGTTGGCCATGACGGTCATTTCGCCTTCCGTTGCCGGAAGAACGACTTCGCTGACGCGCTCGGACAACAGCAGGCGTTCCGGGGAGACGAGTTCGAAATTGAAATCAGCCATGATCATTCGCTTCTTTTGGCGCTACCGGCGAGAGACCCCGGCAGAAAATCCGTTCGGCGCGGCCGGACCCTTGCCAGCCGCAGCGATTGTCGATCGGGGCACCGTTCCGGCGCCCCGATCGAAAAGTCATTAAGCGGCTTCGGCAGCCAGGCGCTTGGCCTTCTCGACCGCTTCCTCGATGGAGCCGACCATGTAGAAGGCGGCCTCCGGAAGATGATCGTATTCGCCGTTGACGAGGCCCTTGAAGCCCTTGATCGTGTCTTCGAGAGCAACCAGCTTGCCCGGCGCACCGGTAAAGACTTCGGCCACGAAGAACGGCTGCGACAGGAAGCGCTCGATCTTGCGGGCGCGGGCAACCGCGACCTTATCTTCTTCCGACAGTTCGTCCATGCCCAGGATGGCGATGATGTCCTGGAGCGACTTGTAGCGCTGCAGGGTCGTCTGGACGCGGCGCGACACTTCGTAGTGCTCTTCGCCGACAACCATCGGGTCAAGCATGCGTGAGGTCGAGTCGAGCGGGTCAACGGCCGGGTAGATACCCTTTTCCGCAATCGAACGCGACAGAACGGTCGTTGCGTCCAAGTGGGCGAACGATGTTGCCGGTGCCGGGTCGGTCAAGTCGTCGGCCGGAACGTAAATGGCCTGAACCGAGGTGATCGAACCCTTGGTCGTCGTGGTGATGCGTTCCTGCATCTGGCCCATGTCGGTGGCAAGCGTCGGCTGATAGCCCACAGCCGAAGGAATACGGCCGAGAAGAGCCGACACTTCGGAACCTGCCTGGGTGAAGCGGAAGATGTTGTCAACGAAGAACAGAACGTCCTGGCCTTCGTCACGGAACTGTTCAGCGATCGTCAGACCGGTCAGGGCGACGCGAGCGCGGGCGCCCGGAGGTTCGTTCATCTGGCCGTACACGAGTGCTGCCTTGGAGCCTTCGCCGCCGCCGTGCTTGTTCACGCCGGATTCGATCATTTCGTGGTAAAGGTCGTTGCCTTCGCGGGTCCGTTCACCCACGCCAGCGAACACCGAGTAACCACCGTGCGCCTTGGCGACGTTGTTGATCAGTTCCATGATCAGAACCGTCTTGCCGACGCCGGCGCCGCCGAACAGGCCGATCTTGCCGCCCTTGGCGTAAGGAGCCAGGAGGTCGACGACCTTGATGCCGGTGACGAGGATCTGCGCTTCCGTTGACTGCTCGACGTAGGACGGTGCTTCCTGGTGGATCGAGCGCTTGCCCGACGTGATCAGCGGACCAGCTTCGTCAACCGGCTCGCCGATGACGTTCATGATGCGGCCGAGCGTTTCCAGCCCAACCGGAACGGTGATCGGAGCGCCGGTGTCTGTCACAGGCTGACCGCGGACCAGACCTTCGGTCGAGTCCATGGCGATCGTGCGAACGGCGTTTTCACCGAGATGCTGGGCAACTTCGAGAACAAGGCGGTTGCCGTTGTTGTCCGTTTCCAGCGCGTTGAGGATCAGCGGCAGCTGGCCTTCTTCGAAGGTCACGTCGACGACGGCGCCGATGACCTGCGTCACGCGGCCGACTGCGCCGGTTGCCGTCAAGACGACCTTGGCTGCCGGTGCCTTCTTCGCTGCAACGGTCTTCGCTGCTGCTGCCGGCTTTTCCGCTGCTGCCTTCACCGCTGCCGGCTTCTTAGCCGCTGCTGTTGTACTGGGGGTAGCTGCCTTAGCCATAATCCTTACCCTCTTTCCGTAACCTTAGAGCGCTTCCGCGCCCGAAATGATTTCAATGAGTTCCTTGGTGATCTGAGCCTGGCGCTGACGATTGTAGGACAGCGTCAGCTTGTTGATCATTTCACCGGCATTGCGCGTGGCATTATCCATCGCGCTCATTTTGGCACCCATTTCACCCGCAACATTTTCGAGCAAAGCCCGGAAAACCTGCACCGAAATGTTGCGCGGGATGAGATCGTTGAGGATCTCGCCCGCATCTGGCTCGTATTCATAGATCGCGGCGGCAGATGCTTCATCGCTCTTGGCGACTGCCGGAGCAGCAGCCGGGATCAGCTGAAGCGCTGTCGGAACTTGGCTAATGACCGACTTGAACTCCGAATAGAACAGAGTGCAGACGTCGAATTCGCCCTTTTCGAACAGGCCGATGACCTTCTTGCCGATCAGGTCGGCATTGTCGAAGCCGATCCGCTTGACTTCGCGCAGATCGACACGATCGATGATCAGCGATGCAAATTCGCGGCGAAGGATATCGAAGCCCTTCTTGCCGACGCAGATGATCTTGACCGTCTTGCCATCGACCAAAAGCTTGCGCACGTGGTCGCGGGCAAAACGGGCGATCTGGCTGTTGAAACCGCCACAAAGACCGCGTTCGGCCGTGCAGACCACGAGCAGATGCGTCTGGTCGCGGCCATTGCCCGTCATCAGGCGCGGTGCGCTGTCGTCGGTGCCCACAGCTTCTGCGATGTTCGCGAGAACGATCGCCATCCGCTGCGAGTAAGGCCGAGCAGCCTCGGCCGCCTCCTGCGCACGCCGAAGCTTCGCCGCAGCGACCATTTTCATCGCCTTGGTGATCTTCTGCGTCGCCTTGACGGAGGCGATCCTGTTTTTCAGATCCTTAAGTGAAGGCATCCGTTGTCCGTCCTAACTGGTACCCGATCAGGCGAAGGATTTCGCAAACGTGTCGATGGCAGACTTGAGCTTGCCCTTGACGTCGTCGCTGATTGCCTTGTCCTTGCGGATAGCCTCAAGAATGTCCTTGCCTTCGGAACGCATGTACGACAGCAGACCCTGCTCGAACGCGCCAACCTTGTTGACGGAGATCTTGTCGAGGTACCCGTTCACGCCGGCGAAGATGACTGCGACCTGTTCTTCCGTCTTCAGCGGCGAGAACTGCGGCTGCTTCAGGAGTTCGGTCAGACGCGCACCGCGGTTCAACAGGCGCTGCGTCGCAGCGTCAAGGTCGGAACCGAACTGAGCAAAGGCGGCCATTTCGCGATACTGAGCAAGCTCGCCCTTGATCGAGCCGGCAACCTGCTTCATCGCCTTGACCTGAGCGGCCGAACCGACGCGGGAAACCGACAGACCGACGTTCACCGCCGGGCGAATGCCCTGGTAGAACAGGTCGGTTTCAAGGAAGATCTGGCCGTCGGTGATCGAGATCACGTTGGTCGGGATGAACGCCGAAACGTCGTTACCCTGGGTTTCGATGACCGGCAGAGCGGTCAGCGAACCAGCGCCGTTGGCGTCGGAAAGCTTTGCAGCGCGCTCAAGAAGACGCGAATGCAGATAGAAAACGTCGCCTGGATAGGCTTCGCGGCCCGGAGGACGGCGCAGCAGCAGCGACATCTGGCGGTAGGAAACAGCCTGCTTGGAAAGGTCGTCGTAACCGATCAGGGCGTGCATGCCGTTGTCGCGGAAATATTCGCCCATCGCGCAACCGGCGAACGGTGCGAGATACTGCATCGGAGCCGGATCGGACGCCGTTGCAGCAACGATGATCGAATACTTCAGTGCGCCGCGCTCTTCGAGCACCTTGACGAACTGGGCAACCGTCGAACGCTTCTGGCCAATAGCGACATAGACGCAATACAGCTTTTCGGCTTCCGGACCATTGTCGTGAATGGCCTTCTGGTTGAGGATCGTGTCGAGAATGATGGCGGTCTTGCCGGTCTGGCGGTCGCCGATGACCAGCTCGCGCTGGCCGCGGCCAACCGGGATCAGGGCGTCGATGGCCTTGAGGCCGGTCGACATCGGCTCATGAACCGACTTGCGCGGGATGATGCCCGGAGCCTTGACGTCAACACGCGAACGGCGCGTTGCGTTGATCGGGCCCTTGCCGTCGATCGGATTGCCGAGCGCGTCAACGACGCGGCCGAGCAGTTCCGGACCAACCGGAACGTCAACGATGGCGCCGGTCCGCTTGACAGTGTCGCCTTCCTTGATGCCACGGTCGGCACCGAAGATAACCACACCGACATTGTCGGCTTCAAGGTTCAGCGCCATGCCGCGAATTCCACCCGGGAATTCCACCATCTCGCCGGCCTGGACATTGTCCAGACCGTAGACGCGGGCAATACCGTCACCGACGGACAGCACCTGGCCAACCTCGGAGACTTCTGCCTCCTGGCCGAAGTTTTTAATTTGATCTTTAAGAATTGCGGAAATTTCCGCGGCGCGGATATCCATCAGCCGACCTCTTTCAGTGCAAGCTTAAGGCTAGAAAGCTTTGTGCGAAGGGAAGTGTCAATCTGGCGGGACCCGACCTTGACGATCAGACCACCGAGAAGAGAGGGTTCAACCGTGACGTTGAGCGTCACGTCTTTGCCGGTGACGCCCTTGAGCGCCGCCTTCAATTCAGTCTGCTGCGCTGCCGACAGGGCATGAGCCGAAGTCACCTCAGCAGAAACTTCGCCACGATGACGGGCGGCGGTTTCGCGATAGGACTTGACGATGCCAGGCACTGCAAACAGGCGGCGATTGCGAGCAACCACCTTCAGGAAATTGCCGACCAGACCTGTAATTCCAGCCTTCACGATGATCGCGGAAATGGCCTTGAACTGGTCGTCGGCAGAAAAGATAGGGCTGACGATAAGGCGCTTCAGATCGGCGCTCTCGTTGATCAGCGACTGGAACTTGTCCAGATCCGCCCCTACGCTCTCCACCGAACCCGCTTCCAATGCGAGATCGAAAAGCGAAGACGCGTACCTTTCTGCAACACCGGAAATAAGCTGGGATGTGTCTGCCACGGGCACAAGCTTCTCTTATTTTAATTCAAAGGCGATGTCTGCGGAGAACCGTAAACCCAACACTTTGAATTTGTTGCTATATTTTAAAGGACATACAGGCCGGGCGGCCTGTTTCCCCCACAAGTCGCGGTTCGTCTAGCATAGGATATCTGGACTCGCAACACGCGAACCGCACGAATGCGCATAGTTGGGGCCGGATTGGCCAAATTTTGACAAAAATGGGGTATGAGCTGGCGAGGTCCGCGCTGTAGGGCCTGACTGACGGGGCTTAAACGAAGCCAAAGACATAGGCCAAGGGCAAAGCCGAAAGCGCGATCTGGACGATCAGATACAACCAGTTCACAACCGTATTGCCGCTATCCGACAGCATCGACAGGATGCGCCCGAATGCCGCAAGCGCAAAAGCAGCCCCCAGCGCCAGATAGACCATCGGCTGGGCCAACAGCAGTGCGGCGATGCCAAGCCCGAGGTGGAAACCACCCATCGTCGAGCGCGCCTCAGCATAACCACCACGCCGGCCTTCGCGCAGATCGATCCCCAGCGCCCGAAAGGCGATGCCCGGAGCAAACAGAAAGACAAGCCCGAGCAGCGACGTGACGACGGCTGCGCAAAACGCCAGGAACTCTCCCGTTTCCGTCGGAATGTAGAATTCCATGTCATATCCCCGTTTTCGATCTGCCGATTCGCTTATCGCACAGACGGATTCTGCCTGAAAGCGCAGAAACCTCGCCCATAGATTTGCCGGGTCAGCCGTTTCTTTCCACGAATTGAAGACAACATATTGAAAAATAAAATATTATCCCTGTTTAAGGGAAATTTTCCGCAAAAGGGATAATTCTTGAATTGCTCTTCCTGAAGACTATTATCCCTTTTCCTCAAGAATTCTCCATGAAGGGGATAACGTGTATAGTATCAATATACTAAGCGGAGAAAAAGCGCGCCAGATCATCGATACCGAGCAGGTTTACCTCGCCTGGAGGACGGCTTCCCGGGAGTTGGCGGCGCGATATGCAGGCTCCATGGCATTCAAAAAGGTTGGCAAGCGCGAATACCTTTATCGAAAGGCTGAAAGGACCTGGAAATCGCTGGGGCCGCGCGGCGAGGAAACAGAAGGCATTTTCGCAAGCTTTCACGACGGCCGCCGAACGCTGCGTGACGCGGTTGCGAGCTTGGTGCGACGCCTGAATGAGCTTGCCGCTGTCAATCGTGCAATGGGGCTGGGAAGGATGCCGTTGATCGCGGCGAGAATACTGCGCGCCACGGATTCAGCCCATCTGATGGGTTCGGCTCTCGACATTGCAGGCACACATTGCCTCTTTGCCTACGAGCGCCTGGCCGGTGTGCACATAGACAGCCAACTCGTCGCCACCGGCGACATAGATCTTTTACTCGACAGACGGACAAGTTTGCGGTTGCTTGCAAGACATATGCCGCAGGAGGGTTGGCTCGGCCTGTTGACGTCCGTTGATCAGTCCTTTCGCTTGCTTTCGAAGGGCAGCTATCGAGCAGTCAACAAGGATGGCTTCCTTGTCGATCTGATTACGCCCCAATCTGCCGATCCCATAAAGCCCGGCAGATTGGAAACTCCCCACGCAACCGACCTGACGCCCGTCGAGATTGAGGGTCTAAAATGGCTCGTCAACAGTCCGAAAATCGAACAGACCGTACTGGACGCGCGCGGGTTTCCGTTGACGATGTCGGTACCCGACCCGCGCAGCTTCGCTCTCCACAAGATCTGGGTTAGCGAAAGGGAGGATCGCGACCCACTCAAGCAACGGCGGGATAAGGATCAGGCCTATCTTGTCGCCGAGTTGATCGCCAAACACCTGCCGCATTTGAGCTTCGAAGATTCAGCCCTTAATGCGCTTCCACTGGAATTGAGACGCCGGGCAGCAACGTTGGCTGCCGAAACAAGAGAAATCACCCCGCCTTCCCTTGAACCTGATTGGTAAACCTCACAAAAAACTCTGCGGATCGATATCGAGCTGCACGCTCACCGAGCCGCGCATCTTCGGTCCGTTGGCCATCATCGTTTTGACGAAAGCCTGCATGTCGCTGTTGCGGCGGCCGTGGACCAGCAGCCGGAAACGGTGGCGGCCGCGGATCAGCGCCAGGGGCGCCTCCGCCGGACCTAGAATGCTGATGCCGCTGACCTTGGGGGCTGCTTGCCGCAGGCCGCGCGCATGCCCCTCGGCATCGGCGCGGGTATCGGCCGAGACGATGATGGAGGCAAGCCGTCCGAAGGGCGGCAGAAGTGCCTTTTCCCGCTCGCTAATCTCGCGTTCGTAGAAGGCATCCGAATCGCCCGACACGATCGCCTGCATCACCGGGTGCTGCGGCTGGTAGGTTTGCAAAAGGCCAAGGCTCTTCAGGCCGGTTCGCCCGGCCCGGCCCGTCACCTGGCTGAGCAGCTGGAATGTGCGCTCGGCCGCGCGCGGATCGCCGTTGGCAAGGCCGATATCGGCATCGACGATGCCGACGAAGGTCATCATCGGAAAGTTATGCCCCTTGGCGACCAGTTGCGTGCCGACGACGATATCCGCCTCGCCCTTGGCGATGGCCTCCAGCTCCAGACGCAGGCGCTTGACGCCCATCAGGTCGGAGGACAGCACGATGGTGCGGGCATCGGGAAAATGCCGGTCGACTTCTTCGGCGATCCGCTCGACGCCCGGGCCGCAGGCGACCAGATGATCGAGCGTGCCGCATTCCGGGCAGCTCTCCGGCGTTTTCTCCGCATAGCCGCAATGATGGCACTGGATCTGGCCGCGAAACCGGTGCTCGACCAGCCAGCTGGAGCAATCCGGGCATTGGAACCGATGGCCGCAGACCCGGCAGAGCGTCAGCGGCGCATATCCGCGCCGGTTGAGAAACAGAAGCGCCTGCTCGCCGCGCTCCACCGCCTTGCCGATATAGCGCAGCAGGACGGGCGACAGGAAGCCGCCGCGCTCCGGCGGATGCTTGCGCATATCGACGAGGCCGAGATCCGGTAGTGCCGCATCGCCGAACCGGGTCGGCAGGTGGATCGGATTATAACGGCCAAGATCGCCGTTGACCCGGCTTTCCACCGATGGCGTGGCAGAGACAAGCACGATCGGAAACTCGCCGATCCGGGCCCGCACCACCGCCATGTCGCGTGCATTATAGAAGACACGGTCTTCCTGCTTGTAGGCCGGGTCATGTTCTTCATCGACAATAATGAGACCAAGATTTTCGAACGGCAGGAACAGGGCCGAGCGCGCACCGGCCACGACTCGCACCCCGCCCTCCGTCACCTGCCGCCAGACTTTTTCCCGGGTGCGGGGAGCGAGATCTGAATGCCATTCGGCCGGTTTCGAGCCGAACCGGTCCTGGAAACGTTCGAGGAAACTCGCCGTCAGCGCAATTTCCGGCAGGAGGATCAGCACCTGCTTGCCGGCCTTCAAGGTCGCGGCGATCGCCTCGAAATAGACCTCGGTCTTGCCTGAACCGGTAATGCCGTCGATGAGCGAGACAGAAAAACCGCCGGCATCGACGCTTTCGAGCAGATCCAGCGCAGCCTGCTTCTGCGGCCCTTCAAGCCGATGCTCTGTATAGTCCGGATCGGGTAATGCCACCACCGGCGGCGGCGGCATGAAAACCGTCTCGAACACACCCTGCGCCGTCAGCCCGTCGATGACGCTGGACGAGGTGCCGGCGGCATGGGCAAGCCCCGACCGCGTCCAGGTAAAACCATTGTCGGCCGTGGCGATCACCCGTTCGCGCGCCGAGGTCATCCGCTCCGGCCGTGTCTCGGTCAGCCGCAAGCCCTCGATCATCGGTTCCGGATCGAACGCCGCCGGGGCCCGCAGCGCCATGCGCGCAACAAGACCGGGTGGCGAAACGGTGTAGGTCGCCACCCAATCGAGGAAAGTCCGCATGTCCTTTGCCAATGGCGGGCAATCGAAGACACGGGTAATGGCCTTGAGTTTCTTCGGATCGACGCTGCCGTCGTCGATCCCGTCCCAGACCACGCCCAGCACCTGGCGGGGTCCGAGCGGCACCTGGACGATCGATCCGGGCTCGACAGCCATTCCCTCCGGCACGGCATAGGAGTATGGTTTCGGGGCGGGCATCGGCACCAGAACGGGCACGACACGGCGGGCGAACAGGTCGTCAAACAAATCGGTCGAATCTTCAGTCATCGGCCGTGACCTTGCCTCCGGATTGCGTTAAAGAAAACCCCGAAACAACACAGCAGCCCGCGCATCGCCCGCCCGAGCGCCGAAAGGGAGAATTCCATGAAGTTTTTTGTCGATACAGCCGATGTCAATGAAATCCGGGAGTTGAACGACCTGGGCCTCGTCGACGGCGTCACGACCAACCCTTCGCTGATCCTGAAGTCCGGCCGTAACATCCTGGAAGTGACCAAGGAAATCTGCGGCATCGTCGATGGCCCGGTTTCGGCCGAAGTGGCTGCCACGGACTACGAAACGATCATGAAGGAAGCGGCTGTCATTTCCAAGATCGCCGACAATATCTGCATCAAGGTGCCTTTGACGCTCGACGGCCTCAAGGCCTGCAAGAACCTGTCGTCGGATGGTCACCTGACCAACGTGACTTTGTGCTTCTCGGCCAACCAGGCCCTGCTCGCCGCCAAGGCTGGCGCCACCTTCGTGTCGCCCTTCGTCGGCCGCCTCGACGACATCGCCTTCGACGGCATGGACCTGATCCGCGAAATCCGCCAGATTTTTGACAACTACGGCTACGAGACCGAAATCCTCGCCGCCTCGATCCGCACGGTCAACCACGTCAAGGAAGCCGCCCTGATCGGCGCCGACGTCATCACCGCTCCGCCGGCAACGCTGAAGGCACTGGTCAAGCACCCGCTGACCGACAAGGGCCTCGAAACTTTCCTAGCCGACTGGGCCAAGACCGGCCAGAAGATCGCCTGATTTTTTTCAGGTTTTGGAATGAACGAAGAGCCCTGCGAGACGATCGCGGGGCTTTTTGTTTTCAATCATCATCCTCATCGATCACGCCCGTCAGCCGCATGCCTTCGATCCAGGTCGCGCCATCGTTGCGGATCACCCGTTTCGGGCGCGTTCCGCATCGCTTGTGGATTTCCGCCGCCAGGAGCTCGGAATGGGTGACGATCCAGATCTGGCTGTCGGCCGAAGCACTGGCGATCATTTCGGCAAGTGCCGGCAGCATATCGGGATGCAGGCTGGTTTCCGGCTCGTTGAGGGCGATGAAGCGCGGTTTGCGATAGGAGAGCAGCGCGCCGGCAAGAGCCAGGAACCGCATCTGGCCATCCGACAGTTCGCGCGGCGAAAACTGGCGTTGCGGGAAATCCGGAAAGACCAGCGAGAACTCGGCAAACTCTTCCGGTTCCGGCACTACCAGCCGCGCACCGCCGAAGGCATCGGTAATGGCGCGGTCGAGATCGACCGTATCCTGGCGGGTATGAAACAGCGTTGCAAAGACGGCGGCAAGGTTGGAGCCGTCCTCATCCAGCATCGGCGCGGTGACGGCAAGGCAGGGGGAGCGCAGCGGCGAATCGCGGTCGGTGCGAAAGCCATGAAAAAACCGCCAGCCGTCGATCGCCCGCCGGAACGTACCGATCTCCGGATAATGCCCGGCATCGCCGAGAAGCGCGATGGCGGTTTCCGAGGTCAGCGCCTGTTCCGGATGCTCCTCCATCCGGCCGGCAGCGTTTCTGACGAAAATGCCCGGCCCCGCCCGCTTCATCACCGTGACCGGACGGCCGGCGTCGACCTTCAGTTCCTCCTCCTTCACCTGCGGTTCGAAGACGAACCCGGCAGCAGCCTTCGCCGGGCGCAACCCAGCCTCGACGCGGTAGAGGAAGCTCAACGCATGGACATCATCGAGTAACTCAACTTCAAGCTTGATCCGCACCGGATCGCCGCTCCGGCGCTTTCCGCTCCACAACGCCGAAGCCATGCCGCCTTCGCGGGCGATCTCGTGGGCCAGCCGTCCGCGCACGGCGGCCTGAATCAGCTGCAGGGCGCGGTAGAGATTGGACTTGCCTACACCGTTTTCGCCGATGAACAGGTTGACGCCTGCCATATCCATGCGGATGGATTTGAGCGACCGGTAATTAGCGGCGAACATGGAGCGAATCTGCATGACGCAGATTTACCCGATCGTCTCCGGCAACGGAACCGGATTGCGGAACCGGGCATCACCGTCAAAGGCGAGATCGACCACGGTGTGCCGCTCCAGGGCCCGCGTCACCTCGACCGGGTCCCCATCCAGCGCATCCGGCTGGATCAGGTTGCCGATGGTGAAATCGAACAAGTCGCCCTTCTTGTTCAGAAGCTCATGGAACACAGTCATGTCGCGCAGTTCCGTCGACCATTTGGCCAGCCAGTAGAACAGCCCGGAATTGCGCGCCGACATGTGCACCGGCAGGATCGGCAGATTGTACTTGCGGGCAAAGCCGACGGCCGAGGTCTTCCACGGGCGTTCATTGAGCCGTCCTTCCGCCCAATAGGCGATGCGGCCGGACGGAAACAGCACCGTCGCCTTGCCTTGCGAGATCGCCCGGTTGGTGATCTCAAGCGTTTCGCGCGCTTTCAGCTTGCTCTTGTAATCCTCGCGCCACTCGACCGGGATGACCATTTCGGCAAAGCGCGGATTGACCCGGATGGCATCGCGATTGGCAAAGAACATCATGTCAGGGCGGCGGTTTTTCAAAAGATCGAACACGGCGATACCATCGGCAATCCCGGTCGGGTGGTTGCTCACCAGAAGGAAGCCGCCCTTTTCGGGAATACGCTCTTCGTTGTGCACGCGGATATCCAGCGAAAGCGTCCGGCTCAGATGCTCGAACGCCTGGAAGCCCGGCACGTTGGCTACGGCATCGGCAAACTCGATCGCCTTGCGGTAATTCAGCACCGTATAGAGAAACGGCCGCATCACCGGCCAGAGCGGATGCTTGACGATGCGCTGGCCACGCTCGGCAATCAGCGTATCGACGATATGGCCGGGCTGGCCGTGCGACACCAGCGCGACCGTCTCCGCGAAGTAGGTGAAACCGCTTGCCGAATGCCGTCGCGCCATCGCTTCTTCCGCCTCGTCTGCGCCTGAGCTATCGCAGTTGAATATGATCCGAGCATGACAAATTCCAAGGGCCGTTAGGAAAAACATAACCGGCTGGCGCGCAGAGTCGTGCTCATCTCGAAACGCGGAGCATGGCTGTGAACGAACTCTTGATCATAGGTCATCCCGAGCTGATGGCCGAGCGCCAGCGCTGGCTTTCCGGCCTCGGCGAGGAGCGGCGCCTGTCGGACAAAACCGTCGAGGCCTATGAGCGCGACACACGGCAATTCCTGCATTTCCTCACCGGCCACCTCAGCGGCCCGGCCAGGCTGAGCGACATCAGCGCGCTGCGCCCTGGCGACCTGCGCGGCTTTCTTGCCTCCCGCAGACGGGATGGTGCGGGTGCCAGAACCCTTGGGCGCGGACTGGCGGGCCTTCGCTCCTTTCTGCGCTATCTGGAAAAGAAGGGCCTTGCAAATGCCGCCGGCGCCTCTGCCGTGCGCTCGCCAAAACAACCGAAATCGCTGCCGAAGCCGCTGACGGCTATCGATGCCCTGATGGTCGTCACCAGCGACGCTCAGCTTGCTGACGAACCCTGGATCGCTACCCGCAACGCCGCCGTGCTGACGCTGCTTTATGGCTGCGGCCTGCGCATTTCCGAAGCGCTGGACCTGACGCCGGCCGATTTTGCCGGTGCGCCGACCGCACTACGCATTCACGGCAAGGGCGGCAAGACCCGCATCGTGCCGCTGATATCGGCGGCGATCGACGCGGTGCGTGCCTACGAAAAACTCTGCCCCTATCATCTGGCAACGGATGGTCCGCTGTTTCGCGGCGCCAAGGGGGGCAAGCTGCAGGCGGGGATCATCCAGCGCGAGATGCAGAAACTGCGCGGCGCGCTCGGCCTGCCGGATACGGCAACGCCACATGCCCTGCGCCATTCCTTCGCCACGCATCTTCTGGCCGGTGGCGGCGACCTCAGGACCATCCAGGAGCTGCTCGGCCATGCCAGCCTGTCGACGACGCAGGTCTATACTGGCGTCGATTCGGCAAGGCTCTTGGAAATCTACGACCGGGCGCATCCACGCGCCTGAATTTTGCCAGTTAACGCGCATTAACCAGATTTGTTAAACGGCCCGTGAGGCCTGGGCGGCTAGAATCGCCCGATAGAGTTTTCGCAGACAGGATCGACTATGTTTCAGCATTTGGCAAAACCGGCACGTAGCCTGGTCAGCACATTGGCCGGCAGGTTGGGCGACAATGTCCTTGCGCTGATCGCCACGCTGCACGTCCTGTTTGCGATGAGCCTGATCGTCACTCTCTTGTCGATCTCGCCAGCCCGTGCGCAAGACGCGTCCTGTGGCGGCAAGAACTTGATTGCCGAGATGCAAACCTCCGATCCGGCCAAGTTCGCGGCGCTGGAAAAGGAAGCGGCGGCCATTCCGAACGGCAGGGGCACCTTCTGGAAGATCGAGAAGGCGGGCATTGCGCCATCCTATCTGCTCGGCACCATGCATGTGACCGATCCGCGCGTGCTGGCCATGCCGGCAGGCGCCAGCCAGGCCTATGACACCACCAAGACCGTCATCGTCGAATCCGACGAGATCGTCGATGATCGCAAGGCAGCCGCCGCGATCATGATGCAGCCGGGACTGACGATGTTTGCCGACGGCAAGACGATAAAGGATTTCTTGAAGCCCGAAGAGATCGAAAAACTATCGGCCGGGCTGAAGGCGCGCGGCATCCCGTTGACGCTGGTAGCGAAGATGAAGCCATGGATGATCGCGAGCTTCGTTGCCCTGCCCGCCTGCGAAATGAGCCGAAAGGCTGCCGGTGCCGCCTTCCTCGACAAGAAGCTGGCCGAAGATGCCCTGAAACAGGGCAAGAGCCTGAAAGGGCTGGAGACCCTGGTCGAGCAATTGCAGGCAATGGATGCCCTGCCGGTGCAGTTTCATCTGGAAGCACTGATCGAGACATTGGCGCTCGGCGATACCATCGCCGACGTCATGGAAACGACCACCGAACTCTATCTCTCCGGCGATACAGGCCTGATCATGCCGATGATGAAAGCCGTTTCGGAAGAAAAATCCGCCGTGGACGACGCAGGCTATGCCGATTTCGAGCAACGCATCATCACCAACCGCAACAAGACCATGGCAACCCGCGCCAAGCCGATCCTTAACAGTGGCGCCGCCTTCATGGCCGTCGGCGCCCTGCATCTGCCCGGAAACGAAGGCGTGATCGAGCTTCTGCGCAAGGACGGCTTTACCATCACCAGCATGTCGGCCGCCAACTGAGCAACGTCTTGTCTCTTCTCCCCTGCGGGGAGAAATGCCGAACGCGGTGAGGCGATGAGAGGGTGGTTCGGCATATTCCGCACCTGCGGCTCCCCCCTTGTCCGGCCTTTCAGGCCACCTTCTCCCCCGCTGGGGAGCAGAGGAAGTGCTCCCGAACGACCCCTTTACCCCCTCCAGACCGTTCGCCGGCACAGCAATTTTAGCTGTGACTCTTGCACCCGTGCCGTCTCTCTGCCTTTTTGCCAGAATAACCTGCGGCAGCCTGATTCGCGCCCGCTCCGCTTCGCATTCGATGCAGCTCCCGGAACGCGCTTCCACATGCCGGGGCCGCAAGCACGTCCAAGGAGACGACGAGATGACAGAGATCAAAAAACCCGTGATTTCGGAAATGAGACCGAAGATCACGGTCATCGGCGTCGGCGGCGGCGGCGGCAATGCCATCAACAATATGATCACCGAGGGCCTGCAGGGCGCCGAATTCGTCGCGGCCAACACCGATGCGCAGGCGCTGACCATGTCGAAGGCGACCCGGCTGATCCAGCTCGGCGCGCAGGTGACCGAGGGTCTCGGCGCCGGTTCGCTTCCCGAGGTTGGCCGTGCGGCGGCAGAAGAATCGATCGACGAGATCATGGATCATCTCGGCGGCACCCATATGTGTTTCGTCACCGCCGGCATGGGTGGTGGTACAGGTACCGGTGCAGCTCCCGTCATCGCGCAGGCGGCCCGCAATGCCGGCATCCTGACGGTGGCTGTGGTCACCAAGCCGTTCAGCTTCGAAGGCAAGCGGCGCATGCAATCGGCCGAGGAAGGCATCGAGCGGCTGCGTGAAGCGGCCGATACCGTCATCGTCATTCCCAACCAGAACCTCTTCCGCATTGCCGATGCCAAGACCACCTTTGCTGATGCCTTCGTTATTGCCGACCGGGTTCTCTATTCCGGCGTCGGCTGCATCACGGACCTGATCGTCAAGGAAGGCCTGATCAACCTCGACTTCGCCGACGTCAAATCGGTGATGAAGGGCATGGGCCGCGCCATGATGGGCACCGGCGAAGCCAGTGGTGATGGCCGCGCCTCCAAGGCCGCCGAAGCGGCGATCGCCAATCCGTTGCTCAGCGAAGTCTCGATGAAGGGCGCCAAGGGCGTGCTGATCTCGATCTCCGGCGGTTCCGACATGACGCTGTTCGAAGTCGACGAAGCTGCCACCCGCATCCGCGAGGAAGTCTATGAGGATGCCGACATCGTCGTCGGCGCTATCTTCGACAAGAGCCTCGACGGCGTGTTCCGCGTTTCCGTCGTTGCCACCGGCCTCGACGGCCAGGCTGCGGGCGCCGATACCGGCGCTGTTGCCGCCCAGCTGGCCCAGATTCGTACACTGCAGTAAGCGTATTCAGCTCCGACGCCGGTCACCCGGCGTCGGAGCCCTCACGTCAGTATCCCGGCAACTTCGGCCGCCGGATCAAACCGCACCCGGAAAGCGCTGACGGGATGGGCGATGTTCTTCACCTTTAGGAAGCCCAGGTCATCGAAACTCAGGTGCCTCTGCTTGCGGATATGATCGCGCACCGCGCGAGAAATGCAGATGCCGCCGGGATCCGCCATCGGCTCCAGCCGAGCCGCAACATTCACCGTATCGCCGAAGACATCCCCGTCCTGCACGATCACGTCACCGACATTGATACCGATGCGGAACATCAGATGCTGTTCTTCCGGCAGCTCCCCATTGTCGGCAGCCATCGCCCCCTGGATCTCCACCGCACAATCGATTGCTGATAGGGCGCTGGCAAAGGCGACGAGCACGCTGTCGCCGGCCGTAGTGACGATGCTGCCGCTGTGGCTGGCAATGATCGGATCGATGCGATCGCGCATCTCTTTCAGCCGCGTCAGGGTCTGGGCTTCATCGCTCTCCATCATCCGGCTATAGCCGACGATATCGGCCGCCATGATGGCGAGCAGCTTGCGATCGAGCTGCTGCAACAACTCATCGCGCGATGCCTCCGCCGATCGTGCCCGCCGCAGCGTGGCGCGCACCGCAATCACGCCCATGAGGGCGGTCAGAAGCGCCAGCCCGATCACCATCATCTCCAGGACAAACCCGGCGCGCCGCGCCTGATTGGCCCGCACGGTCATCAGGCTTTCCTCTTCCGTGCGCGTGCGCTCCAGAACGTCGCGCACGCCGTCCATCAGGACCTTGCCCTGGCCATTGCGCAGCACGGAGACGGCCGCCGCCTCATCGCCGGCGCGGCGGCGCTCGACGGTCTGGCGCAGCTCCGACAGTTTCTGCGTGGTCAGAGATCGCAGCACGGCGATATTGCCGTCCTGGCGGCGGTTGTCGGAAACCCCGGTTGCGAGGCTTTCCACGCTGGCGCTGATCGCGCTGACCGCCTTGTCATAGGGCTCGAGATAGAAGGGGTCGCCGGTCAGGAGGTAGCCGCGCTGGCCGATTTCGGCATCCTGGAGCTGGGACTGCACGACCGAGATCAGGCGCTCATTGCGAACCGTGTGGGCGACGGCCTCATCGGCCTCCTGTCCCTTCTTGGACACCCAGAAGGAGGCGCCCAGGAGAAGGACGACGAACACGGCGACGCCGACTGTGATCATCCGTAGATTTTGCCCGGCCTCGCTGATGCGCCGGATGACCGTAGAGGCTTTCGGGCCGGAGATTTTGGGCGCGCTGAAATCGGATGCCACGGATACCTGCCTTGCCACCGGCACCGGTGGCACCGTCAAGAAAAAATGGCGCGGAACCGCGGTTTTACAAGGGCTGGCCGACAGCGTTATGAGAATACCCTGCGGCCGGAAATGTCAGCGCATGGCCATTCCGGGACGGGCAAGCCGCGCCAGCATCGTCTTGACGATCAGCCGGTGAAACGGTGTGATGACGGCGATATAGATCTTTCCGAGCAGGATCTTGCGGCGCACCAGCGTCGTCACACTGACCCTCTGGGCCAGCTCGCCCGCCTGGCGCACATCGACAACGATACGGAAATCCAGATGGGTATCGTCAAAGCCGAGCACAGCCTGTTCGCTCGATTGCGAGATGATGGGGAAAAAACCGATCATCTCAGCCTTGCCGTTGGCACCCGAACTCTTCAAGCCGAAGGGGCTGACAACGGCGTTTCGCAGCCACATCAAAGCGCGGACCCAGGTTGGAAAATCACCCAATGCCCGCTTGGCCGCAGAGATGGCGGTGGTCGCCTGGCCGGGCACCAGAAGGTCGTAACAATCCGCCCAATCGGCTAGAGGCAGTGCTGAATGAGGCAGGGTAACCGGAACTGTGTGGGGGCGTTGGGGCATAGGCGGCACTCCTTGAATACGCTGATCCTAGACCGCATGCTCAGGAGCCGCAAAGGGGCCGATTGTCACGGCCCCTCCCAGTTTTTCCGATGTAGATTTTTTTACATATGGATCGGCTTGAAGAAGGTGGCGAGTGCCGCTTCCTTCACCGCTTCCGACATGGTCGGGTGCGCATGGCAGGTGCGGCCGAGATCTTCCGAAGAACCGCCGAATTCCATCAGCACGGTGATTTCGTGGATCATCTCGCCGGCGCCGAAGCCAACGATATGACCGCCGAGAACACGGTCGGTATTCTTGTCGGCAAGGATCTTCACGAAACCGTCAGTCTCCAGCATCGCGCGGGCGCGGCCGTTTGCCGTGAACGGGAACTTGCCGACCTTGTAGGCGATGCCTGCGGCCTTCAGCTCTTCCTCGGTCTTCCCCACGGAGGCGACTTCCGGCTGGGTGTAGACCACGCTCGGGATGACGTCATAGTTCACGTGACCGGCCTGGCCGGCGATGATCTCGGCAACCGCAACACCTTCGTCCTCCGCCTTGTGGGCGAGCATCGGGCCGCGCACGACGTCTCCCAGCGCATAGATGCCGGGAACGCTGGTGAGGAAATGATGGTCGATCTCGACGCGGCCGCGGTTGTCCATGACGACGCCGGCTTCGGCCAGGCCGAGGCCATCGGTGAACGGCTTGCGGCCGGTGGCGATCAGAACGACATCGGCGTCGATGGTCGCAGCATCACCGCCCTTGACCGGCTCATACGTCACCTTGGCACCCTTGCCGGACTTTTCAACGCCGGTCACCTTGGCGCCGAGTTTGAAATCGATGCCCTGCTTGGCGAGCATCCGCTGGAACTGCTTGGAGACTTCGCCATCCATGCCGCCAAGAATGGTATCGAGATATTCGACGACGGTGACCTTGGCGCCGAGACGCGACCAGACCGAGCCGAGCTCCAGACCGATGACGCCGCCGCCGACCACGACCATGGTGGCCGGAACTTTTTCCAGCGCCAGGCCTCCGGTGGACGAGATGATGATCGTCTCGTCGATCGCGACCTCGACGCCCGGAATGCCGGCAACATCGGAACCGGTGGCGATGACCACGTTCTTGGTCTCGATGATCTGCTCTTCACCCTTGTCGTTGGTGACGGAGACCTTGCCTTCGCCGAGCACCTTGCCGGTGCCCTGGAAGGTGTCGATCTTGTTCTTCTTGAACAGGAAGGCGACGCCATCGACGTTGGATTTGACGGTCGCGTCCTTGTGCGCCAGCATCTTGGGCAGGTTCAACTTGGGGGCTGCGACTTCGACGCCGAGCGCATCGATGCCGTGGCCGACCTGGTGGAACACTTCCGACGCATGCAGCAGGGCCTTCGAGGGGATGCAGCCGATGTTGAGGCAGGTGCCGCCATAGGTGGCACGCTTCTCGATGACGCCAACCTTGAGGCCGAGCTGGGCCGCCTTAATGGCGCAGACATAGCCGCCGGGGCCGGTACCGATAACGATGAGATCATAAGCCATGGGAAAGTCCTTCCTGAGAGCGGCTAGCGTCCGCCGCTGACGTTGAGAATGGCGCCCGTTACATAGGACGATGAAGGGGAAAGCAGGTAAAGAACGGCATCGGCGACCTCTTGCGCGGTACCCGGCCGTTTCATGGGAATTGTTGGTCCGAGTTCGCGGGCGCGGTCGGGAAGCCCGCCCGACGCGTGGATATCCGTATCGATGACACCGGGGCGCACCGCATTGACGCGAATGCCGTCCGAGACGACTTCGCGGGCAAGGCCAACGGTAAATGTATCGATCGCCCCCTTCGAGGCGGCATAATCGACATATTGTCCGGCCGAGCCGAGCACGGCCGCCATCGAGGAAATATTGACAATGACGCCACCCTTGCCGCCATGGCGCACCGACATGCGCCGGACGGCCGCCGCCGCACAGAGGATCGAACCGGACACATTGACCCGCAGCATGCGCTCCAGCCGGTCCGAGGTAATCTCATCGATCCGCGCCGGAACGCCGACAATGCCGGCATTGTTGACCAGACCGTCGAGACGGCCGAACCTCTTGTCGATCGCCGCAAAAATGGCAGTAATCCCGGCTTCACTGCCGACGTCACCTTCCACCGCAATGGCCGTACCGCCCTCTGCCTCAATCGCAGCCACGACCGCGTCGGCGGCAGGCCGGTTGGAGGCATAGTTGACGGCAACCGCCCAGCCCTGTTCGGCCGCCGACCGACAGATGGCCGCACCAATGCCGCGGCTGCCGCCGGTGACCAGCAGAACGGGCCTGTCATTCCGCGTCATTGGCCGCATTCCTTGAAGGTCAGAACATCCCAGGGCGCGACGGTCGCCTTGCCCCAGATCGATGAATTGCGGATGGCTGGGCCGAAATCAGGCAGCAGGACCTGCGAGGCAGCCTCCAGGCCCTCTCCGGGCAATGAGGCGACCTTGCCGTCGGGACTGACGGAATAGATCACACCCTGCCAGACGGTGCAGGCGGCGATATCGTCGCCGGTGACGTCGCCTTCCGGGCAATTGTTCATGATCATGCCGTTGGCGCGCGCTGGTTCATCCGATTGCATCACGATACCGTCAAGCACCAGATTGGTCTTGGCGACCTTGACCTTGAAATGATTGCTGGTGGCGGCACTCGCGGAACCGACCGGCTCGAACCGCAGTTCATAGGCACCATCGGCATCGCCATAGATTGCCTGTTCCTGCAGGCAACCAGCAGCAAACGCCGGCGAAACCGCCAGCAATGCGCTCAAGGTCGATGCGAAAGCGGCAAGACGCATGCTCAGGCCGCCTTTTCGGTGGCGAGCTTCAGGCCAAGCGCAATGAAGACCAGACCGCTGGCGCGGTCGATCCACTGGCTGGCACGCGAGAAGGCAGCGCGCATCTTCGGCGTCGTCATGAACAGGCTGACACCGACGAACCAGAGGATCAGGCAGCTCGCCATCACCAGGCCGTAGCCGAACTTGACCATGATCGGCGTATGAGCGCTGACCACCGTCGAGAAGATCGACAGGAAGAAGAACACCGGCTTCGGGTTCAGCGCGTTGGCGGCAAAGCCGAGACCGAACGCCTTCAGCCCTGACTGACGCTTTTCGCCGACGCGGACGCCTTCGGCCTGCGCCGTCATGTCGGTCTTGCCGGCCCGCAGCGACTTGATGCCGATATAGAGAAGGTAAGCGACACCGCACCATTTGACGATGTTGAACAGGGTGATCGACTGCGAGATCAGGAGGCCGAGACCGAGGATCGTGTAGGTTACATGGAACATCAGTGATGTGCCGACACCGAACGACGTGATGACGGCGGAGCGGCGGCCGTTGACGATCGACTGGCGCATGACCATCGCAAGATCGGCGCCCGGCGAAACGATAGCGAAGGAAAAAATCGCCATCAGCGAGGCGAGTTCGAACAGATAGGGATGCACGGCAGTGTCTCCGGTCGTTTACGGGTTCCGATATCCGTCAGAAGATAAGCACGGCCGTCATGACGAGCAAGCCTATGAGCGATCCGACCCAGACGAGCGAGCGGACATAGGGAATGCCCGCCAGGTAGAGCGGGATATAGACGATCCGGCAGACAAGCCACAGCCAGGCGCCAACCAGGCCCCAGCCGCTCAAATCGCCTGTGATGGCGAGCGACACAGCCAGACCGATGAAGGCCGGGTAGGTTTCGCGGAAATTGGCAAACGCCCGTTCCGCGCGTCCGGCAAAGACGCCGGACGGCTTTTGTCCATCGTCGCGCGCCCCGGCATTCCATGCCGATCCCAGTTCCAGCGTGGCGGGAATGCTCTGCAGCCCGATATGGACGGCAAGCAGCACCACACTCCATGCGAGAAGCGTGATGAAAGGCGATACCGCCAGAACTGCTGCGTCCATTGAAGACTATTCCCTTTTGATCGACTGAGCTCTTTTATTGCAAAGCCCCTCACCCTAACCCTCTCTCCGCTCGCGGGGATAGGGGACGACGGAGCCAGCCTCTTGGCCCTTCTCACCGCAAGCGGGGAGAAGGTGGCCGACAGGCCGGATGAGGGGCCTCAAGCCATGAGATCATCCAATTAAAGGTCGAGAACGAGGCGTTCCGGATCTTCCAGGCTTTCCTTGACGCGCACGAGGAAGGTAACCGCTTCCTTGCCATCGACGATGCGGTGATCGTAGGAGAGCGCGAGATACATCATCGGACGGATGACGATCTGGCCGCCGACGACGACCGGACGGTCCTGGATCTTGTGCATGCCGAGAATGCCCGACTGCGGTGCATTGAGGATCGGCGAGGACATCAGCGAACCGTAGACGCCGCCATTGGTGATCGTGAACGTACCACCCTGCATGTCAGCCATGGAGAGTGCT
The DNA here is from genome assembly GCF_049897905.1 of Pararhizobium sp. PWRC1-1. Lineage (NCBI taxonomy): Bacteria > Pseudomonadati > Pseudomonadota > Alphaproteobacteria > Hyphomicrobiales > Rhizobiaceae > Pararhizobium > Pararhizobium sp. PWRC1-1. The sequence goes on from NZ_JAFCXE010000016.1 coordinate 71,105, forward strand.
CCATCGCGGGCAAGCTTGGCGAGACGGCCGAGATCCTTCTCGACTTCGGCGATCGACATCTCGTCGGCGTCGCGGATGACCGGAACGACGAGACCCTTGTCAGTACCGACGGCCATGCCGATATGGCAGAAGTTCTTGTAGATGATGTCGGTGCCGTCAATCTCGGCGTTGACCGAAGGAATTTCCTTCAAGGCATGCGTTACCGCCTTGGTGAAGAAGCCCATGAAGCCCAGCTTGACGCCATGCTTCTTCTCGAAAATGTCCTTGTACTTGGTGCGTAGCGCCATCACCGCGCTCATATCCACCTCGTTGTAGGTGGTCAGCATCGCTGCCGTGTTCTGCGCATCCTTGAGGCGCCTGGCGATCGTCTGACGCAGACGAGTCATCTTGACGCGCTCTTCGCGCGGCGCATCTTCTGCCGACGACGGACCACGCGATACGACTTTCACCGGCTCGGACACGGCAGGTGCCGAAATGCCCTTGGCAACGGCAGCAATGACATCGCCCTTCAGAACCTGACCGCGCTTGCCGGAACCATCGACCTGTTCGGCCGAGAGGTTGTTTTCGGCCAGCATCTTGGCAGCAGCAGGTGCCGCCGGCATAGCGGAAGCGACCGGCGTGGCGACCGGCGTTGCGGCCGGTGCAGCAGCGGCGGCTGCAGGTGCCGAGGCAGCCGGTTCGGCAACCTTCTTTTCGGCAGCGGCCGGAGCAGCGGCTCCTGCAGCGCCAGCGGCGATGTTGCCGAGCAGCGCGCCGAGGCCGACGGTTTCGCCGGCAGCAGCGACGATTTCCGACAGGACGCCGGCGGCGGGTGACGGCACTTCGATCGTCACCTTGTCGGTTTCGAGTTCAAGCAGAGGCTCGTCGGCCTTGACGGTATCGCCGACCTTCTTGAACCAGGTACCGATGGTGGCTTCGCTGACGGATTCGCCCAGAGTGGGAACGCGGATTTCTGTGGCCATGATATTTTGTCGTCCGTTGATCGGGTGTCTGTTTCTGTTGAGGCAAAAGGAGGGAGGCCTTTCAGCCTCCCGTTTTTCAGCCCCCAAGCGCGTCTTCGAGGAATGCGGCAAGCTGGGCGAGATGTTTGGACATCAGGCCCGTCGCCGGAGAGGCGGCAGCCGGACGGCCGGTGTAGCGCACCCGCTGGTACTTCGCATCGATATGGGCAAGCACCCATTCCAGATACGGGTCGATGAACGACCAGGCACCCATGTTCTTCGGCTCTTCCTGGCACCAGACCATTTCGGCATGACGGAAGCGCGAGAGTTCGTTGATCAGCGCCTTGGCCGGGAACGGATAGAGCTGTTCGACGCGCAGCAGATAGACATCGTCGATGCCGCGCTTTTCGCGCTCTTCCAGCAGGTCGTAATAGACCTTGCCGGTGCAGAGCACGACGCGCCGGATCTTGGCATCCTTTTGCAGCTTGATCGGACCGTCCTTGATGACCTCTGCATCGTCCCACAGCAGCCGGTGGAAGGAGGTCTCGCCGGCCATTTCCGACAGCGAAGAGACGGCGCGCTTGTGGCGCAGCAGCGACTTCGGCGTCATCATGATCAGCGGCTTGCGGAAGTCACGCTTCGTCTGGCGGCGCAGGATGTGGAAGTAGTTCGCCGGCGTCGTGACGTTGGCAACCTGCATGTTGTCTTCGGCGCACATCTGCAGCCAGCGCTCGAGGCGGGCCGAGGAATGTTCCGGACCCTGACCTTCATAACCGTGCGGCAGCAGGCAGACGAGACCGGACATGCGCAGCCACTTGCGTTCGCCTGACGAGATGAACTGGTCGAAGATGACCTGTGCACCGTTGGCGAAGTCGCCGAACTGGGCTTCCCAGAGCGTCAGCGCGTTCGGACGGGCCAGCGAATAGCCGTATTCGAAACCAAGTACCGCTTCTTCCGAAAGCATCGAGTTGATGACCTCGTAACGGGCCTGGGTCGGCGCCAGGTTGGCAAGTGGGATGTAGCGATCTTCGGTCTCCTGATCGTAGAGAACCGAATGGCGCTGCGAGAACGTGCCGCGTTCGCAATCCTGGCCCGACAGGCGGATCTTGGTGCCCTCGACGCAGAGCGTACCGAATGCGAGCGCTTCCGCCATCGCCCAGTCGATGCCTTCACCGGTCTGGACCATGTTGGCCCGGCCGTCCATGAAGCGCTGGATGGTCTTGTGGGCGTGGAAGCCTGCCGGAACTTCCGACAGCTTGCGGCCAACGTCCTTCAGCGTCTTCATCGGCACCGACGTCTTGCCACGGCGCTGCTCATCCTGATTGTCTGCAGCGCGAAGCCCCGACCATACGCCGTCCAGCCAGTCGGCCTTGTTCGGCTTGTAGGACTGTCCGGCTTCGAATTCCTGTTCCAGACGCGCACGCCAGTCGGCGCGCATCTTTTCCAGTTCGCCTTCGGAGATCAGGCCCTCGGCGATCAGGCGTTCGCCATAAATCTGCACGACCGTCTTGTGAGCGCGGATGACCTTGTACATCTTCGGCTGCGTGAATGACGGCTCATCGCCTTCGTTATGGCCGAAGCGGCGGTAGCAAAACATGTCGACGACGACAGGCTTGTGGTACTTCATCCGGTATTCGGTGGCGATCTTGGCGGCGTAGACAACCGCTTCCGGATCGTCGCCGTTGACGTGGAAGATCGGCGCTTCGATCATCTTGGCAACGTCGGACGGATAGGGCGACGAGCGCGAGAAGGCCGGATTGGTGGTGAAGCCGATCTGGTTGTTGATGATGAAATGCACGGTGCCGGCAACGCGGTGACCGCGCAGGCCCGACAGGCCGAGGATCTCAGCCGTGACGCCCTGGCCGGCAAAGGCGGCATCGCCATGCAGCAGAAGCGGCATGACTTGCGCCCGCTCGGACAGCGGAATGACGTCGCCTTCGAAGATCTTCGCCATCTGGTCCTGCTTGGCGCGGGCCTTGCCCATGACGACAGGATTGACGATTTCCAGATGCGACGGGTTTGCGGTCAGCGACAGATGCACCTTGTTGCCATCGAACTCGCGGTCCGAGGAGGCACCCAGATGGTACTTCACGTCGCCGGAGCCTTCGACATCGTCCGGAGCGGCAGAGCCGCCCTTGAACTCGTGAAACACCGCGCGGTGCGGCTTGCCCATGACGTTGGTCAGCACGTTCAGGCGGCCGCGATGGGCCATGCCGAGGATGATTTCCTTCAGGCCTTCCTGGCCGCCGCGCTTGATGATCTGTTCGAGCGCCGGGATGAGCGATTCACCGCCGTCGAGGCCGAAGCGCTTGGTGCCCTTGTACTTGACGTCGATGAACTGCTCGAAGCCTTCAGCCTCGATCAACTTCTGCAGGATGGCCTTCTTGCCTTCCGGCGTAAAATCGACGCCCTTGTCCGCACCTTCGATCCGCTCCTGGATCCAGGCTTTGATTTCCGGATCGGAGATGTGCATGAACTCGACGCCGAGCGTCGAGCAGTAGGTGCGCTCGAGGATGTCGACGATTTCCCGCAGGGTCGCGTATTCGAGGCCCAGCACGTTATCGATGAAGATAGGGCGGTCCATGTCTTCTGGGCTAAAGCCATAGTTCGACGGCGACAGCTCATGATAATCGTCGACCGGTGCGGCAATGGCCAGCGGGTCGAGTTTGGCATGCAGGTGACCGCGCATGCGGTAGGCGCGGATCAGCATGATGGCGCGGACGCTGTCGCGGGTCGACTGGTGAACGTCGGCTGGCGCTGCGGCAACGCCGGTTGCAACAGCCTGTGCCTCGGCCTTCGCCTGAACCTTCTTTTCGATAACCTTTTCGACCGTGCCCCAGTCGCCGTCCAGCGCCGAGACCAGATCGCCACTGGCCGGGATCGGCCAGTGCGGCTTCTTCCAGGACGCGCCCTTGGCGGCCTTGATGACGTCTTCAGGCTGCTCCTGCAGCGCCTTGAAGAACGACTGCCATTCGCCGGAGACCGACGACGGATCGTTTTCGTAGCGCGCATAGAGCTGATCGATATAGCCGGCATTCGCTCCGTCGAGGAACGAGGTCAGCTGAAATTGCTCGTTGGCTTCTTGCCGTGCCATGGTGTTCTGCGGACCTGTCCGTCCGCCTCCTGACTTGTTAACTCTGCCGGGTGTGGGCCCCGGTAAACCGCATTTTCAAAAGCGCTAGACGCGCCTTCACGTCATCAGATGGTGCGGACCGGGCCAACCGCAATGGCAAGCCCGGTCACGTTATCGGTGCGTCAGTCTCAGCCCTTGAGGACTTCGACCAGCGTCTTGCCGAGGCGTGCCGGGGAAGGCGATACCTTGATACTGGCTGCTTCCATGGCGGAGATCTTCGATTCCGCATCGCCCTTGCCGCCGGAAACGACAGCGCCGGCGTGACCCATGGTGCGGCCCTTCGGAGCCGTCCGGCCGGCGATAAAGCCTGCCATCGGCTTCTTGCGGCCCTTCTTGGCTTCATCGATCAGGAACTGTGCCGCATCTTCTTCAGCCGAGCCGCCGATTTCGCCGATCATGATGATCGAGGTCGTGGCTTCGTCGGCGAGGAACATTTCCAGCACGTCGATGAATTCGGTGCCCTTCACCGGGTCGCCGCCGATGCCGACAGCCGTCGTCTGGCCAAGGCCTTCGTTCGACGTCTGGAACACGGCTTCATAGGTCAGCGTACCGGAGCGCGAAACGATACCCACCGAACCCTTGCGGAAGATCGAGCCCGGCATGATGCCGATCTTGCATTCTTCCGGTGTCAGGATGCCCGGGCAGTTCGGGCCGAGAAGGCGGGACTTGGAGCGGTCGAGGCGAGCCTTGACGCGGACCATGTCCATGACCGGAATGCCTTCGGTGATGCAGGTGATGAACGGGATTTCGGCTTCGATCGCCTCGATGATTGCATCCGCAGCGCCTGCCGGCGGAACGTAGATCACCGATGCATCGGCGCCGGTGCGTTCCTTGGCTTCAGCGACCGTCGCAAAGATCGGCAGGCTTTCGCCCTTCGAACCGGTCCAGGTTTCGCCACCCTTCTTCGGGTGGATACCGCCGACCATCTGCGTGCCGTAATAGGCAAGCGCCTGTTCGGTGTGGAAAGTGCCGGTCTTGCCGGTCAGGCCCTGAACCAGGACCTTGGTATTCTTGTTGACGAGAATAGACATAAGTTCGGGTCCTTCAAATTAGGCTTTGATCGCCGCGACGATCTTCTTGGCCGCATCGTCCAAGTCGTCTGCCGCCGTGATCGCGAGACCCGACTCATTCAGAATCTTCTTGCCGAGTTCGACATTGGTGCCTTCGAGGCGCACGACGAGCGGAACCTTGAGGCCGACTTCCTGCACGGCAGCGACAACGCCTTCAGCGATGACATCGCACTTCATGATGCCGCCGAAGATGTTGACGAGGATGCCTTCGACCTTGGGATCGGCCGTGATGATCTTGAAGGCTGCAGCCACCTTCTCCTTTCCGGCGCCGCCGCCGACGTCGCAGAAGTTTGCCGGCTCCTTGCCGTAGAGCTTGATGATGTCCATCGTCGCCATGGCAAGACCAGCACCATTGACCATGCAGCCGATATTGCCGTCGAGCGCCACGTAGGCGAGGTCCCACTTGGAGGCCTCGATTTCCTTGGCGTCTTCTTCGGTCTCGTCGCGCAGCGCCTTGACGTCGTCGTGACGGAAGATCGCGTTGCCGTCGAACGACATCTTGGCGTCGAGTACGCGCAGATGATCGTTCTTCATGACGATCAGCGGGTTAACCTCCAGCAGGGCCATGTCCTTCTCGTTGAAGGCTTTGTAGAGAAGCGGGAAGAGCGACTTGGCGTCCTCCGCAGCAGCACCCGAAAGCTCGAGAGCCTTGGAGATCGCGGCCACATCAGCATCCGTCACGCCCGTTTCCGGATCGATGGCGATCGTGTGGATCTTTTCAGGCGTGTCGTGGGCGACAGCCTCGATGTCCATGCCGCCTTCGGTGGAGACCACGAAGGCTACGCGGCCGACCGAACGGTCGACGAGCAGCGAGAGGTAAAGCTCGCGGGCGATGTCGGCACCGTCTTCGATGTAGAGGCGGTTGACCTGCTTGCCGGCTTCGCCGGTCTGCGCGGTTACCAGCGTGTTGCCCATCATTTCCTTGGCGTGCGCCTTGGCTTCATCGATGGAGAACGCCAGGCGAACGCCGCCCTTGGCATCCGGGCCGAGTTCCTTGAACTTGCCCTTGCCGCGGCCGCCGGCGTGGATCTGGCTCTTGACGACATAGAGCGGGCCTGGAAGCGACTTTGCAGCCGCTTCGGCTTCTTCCGCCGAGAAGATGGCGACACCTTCCGCGACCGGAGCGCCAAAGGTCTTCAACAGAGCCTTGGCCTGATATTCATGAATGTTCATGGGGAAACTTCCTGTTTAAGCCGAACGGCAATTACTTGAGGCTCGGCGCGATGGCGATGCAGGCTTCGCAAAGGCTCGCCACCGAAGCGACGGACTTTTCGAAGGCTTCCTGCTCGGCCTTGTTGAATTCGACTTCGATGATGCGCTCGATGCCGCCGGCACCGATGATCGTTGGCACGCCGACATACATGTCCTTGACGCCGTACTGGCCGTTGAGATAGGCGGCGGCCGGCAGCACGCGTTTCTTGTCCTTGAGGAAGGATTCAGCCATTTCGATCGCCGAGGCAGCCGGTGCGTAGTAAGCCGAACCGGTCTTGAGCAGACCAACGATTTCGGCGCCGCCGTCGCGGGTGCGCTGAATGATTTCTTCGAGGCGCTCCTTGGTGACCCAGCCCATCTTGACCAGATCGGTCAGCGGAATGCCGCCGACGGTCGAGTAGCGGGCAAGCGGCACCATCGTGTCGCCATGGCCGCCGAGAACAAACGCTGTGACGTCCTGGACGGAAACGTTGAATTCCTGGGACAGGAACAGGCGGAAGCGCGAGCTATCGAGCACGCCCGCCATGCCGACGACCATGTTCTTCGGCAGGCCGGAGAACTTCTGCAGCGCCCATACCATCGCGTCGAGCGGGTTGGTGATGCAGATGACGAAGGCGTTCGGGGCATATTTCTTGATGCCGGCGCCGACCTGTTCCATGACCTTGAGATTGATGCCGAGCAGGTCGTCGCGGCTCATGCCCGGCTTCCGGGCAACACCGGCGGTGACGATGCAGACATCGGCGCCTTCGATTGCGGAATAGTCACTGGCACCGGTCAGGTTGGCATTGAAGCCTTCGACGGGAGAGGACTGAGCGATATCGAGACCCTTGCCCTGCGGAATGCCGTCGGCAATGTCGAACAGGACGATGTCGCCCAGTTCTTTCAGGCCGGCGAGATGCGCCAGCGTGCCACCAATCATTCCAGAACCAATAAGTGCGATCTTGTTGCGCGCCATGAAAGTGCTTCCTTTGCGATCCAAATCTGTCAAGGCCTGACGTGGCGCCTCAAGCGCGAGCGATGGCAAACCTTCCGCGCAAGGAATTAAACGCCAAAAACTAAAATATCAACCCATACTTTTGGGTAGAGCAATTTCAATCGGTTAGATCATAAAATTCTTACGTAAACGTAAGAATTTACGTCGCCATTTTGTCATGAAACAGCAGAAGCCGCATGATGATTGGCGGCATATTCCTTGCTCTGCAGCTCGATCAACCGCGAAACAGTGCGATCGAACTCGAAGCCCTCGGTGCCTTTTTTCGCGGTCAGCAGATCGATCGGCGCGGATGCCGCCGAGGCAAACAGCCGGGCACCGTGATCGTAGATCGTATCGATCAGCATGATGAAGCGCTTGGTCTCGTTGCGCCTCTCAGGCCCCAGATGCGGGATATGCTCGACGAAGAGCGTCCGGTAATGTGAAAGGATGGCAAGGTAATCGGCCGCCCCGAGCGGTTTTTCGCAGAGATCGGCAAACGAGAACCGGGCGCATTCACCAGCAGCCTTGGGCACGACGATCTTGCGGCCCTTGAAGGCCACCTCGGCAGAGGTCACCGTCAAACCTGCCGTTGCCAGTTTCCAGGCATTGTCGAGTTCGGCATCGGCGTCCGGTCCGAGCGGCGACGACCAGACCGGCAGGCCCTCGATCTTTGCCAGCCGGTAATCCGTCGTCGTATCCAGCGGCACGATATCAGCATGCGCTTTCAACAGATTGATGAACGGCAGGAACAGGCCGCGATTGAGACCGTCCTTGTAGAGATTGCCGGGCTCGACATTGGATGTCGCCACCAGCACGCAGCCCTTGGAGAACAGCTCGCCGAACAGCCGCGACAGGATCATCGCGTCGGCGATATCGGTAACCGAGAATTCGTCGAAGCACAGCAGGCGGGCCTCGGCAAAGATTTCCGCAGCCACAGGCGGCATCGGATCGGCCTGGCGCGTCTCGCCGTTCTTCAGCTTCTGCCGGTGCATGAAGATGCGTTCATGCACATCGGCCATGAATTCATGGAAATGCGCCCTGCGCTTGCGCTTGATCGGCACCGTCTCGAAGAACAGGTCCATCAACATGGTCTTGCCACGCCCGACGCCGCCGTAGAGATAAAGCCCCTTCAGCGGCGGATGCTCGTTCTTGCGCGAGGCAAACAGCCAGCCGAGCGCATTCGACTTGCGCTCGGCGCGGCCGGCGGCCAGTTCCGAGGAAAGATGATCGAGGCGCCTGGCGATGACCAGTTGCGCCGGGTCACGCGTCAGCGTTCCCGCCACGATCATGGCTTCGAGTTTTCGTGAAATACTATCTTCAGGATTGGGCACGCGCTTTACCGGTCTGGTGTCGGAAACGACGGCAAGAAAAAACCCGGCTGATGCCGGGCTAATGATTAGCGGCTGAGGCTGACCGACTGGCCGCCATTGGTCGAGCCGTCGAAACGCGAATCGGCCGTCTTGAAAAGGCGGGCGAGCGGATTGCCGTTGCGATCCTTGAGCACGACCTGCTTGCCGGCAACTTCCCAGGAGCCCATCGCCGTCAATTCGCCGGCGCAACCGCGCGTACCGCCGCGCGAGCCGCTGCCGAGATTGGTGAGCGTCAGGAACATGTCGCAGGAAGCACCGGCATTCGAGACGCGCCAGTTGCCGACCATCGATTCCTTGGTGACGTCAAGTGCATTGGTTGCTGCCGCTACCTCGGTACCGCCGGGCGCCGTGACACCGCCAACCGCAGCCGTGCCGCTGACCGGAGCTGCCGGAAACTGTGAGGTTTCGCCGGGAGCAGCAAGCTGGCCGGACGAAACGGTCGGCACAGGCTGCGCCTGCACAGGAGCAGGCGACGTGTTGTTGCCATTGAAATCGGTCATGGACGTCCTCTGACATCCAGCCAGCGCCAGCACCACGGCCAGTCCCGCCACCGCATGTATTGTCCGCATGTTTAAGCTCCCGATCATCTTTGCCATCGTATTCATCAACTGGCATATAGGCGCAATTAACTTAAAACCATCTTTCAATTCAAGAGCACGGCAATTCTTTGACGGCTGTGACATGATTGAAACGGTCAATTCCCTGCGTGGTAGAGTTGCCGTCTCTTTCAAACCGGGCGCTCGAAGCAGCTTGCTCACACGAAAACGCCGGGCAGAACCCGGCGTTTGCAAATTGATCAAAACGGCCGCACCCAGTATCAGACGCGGCGTTCCACCATCATCTTCTTGATTTCGCCAATGGCCTTGGCCGGGTTGAGGCCTTTCGGACAGGTCTGGGCGCAGTTCATGATCGTGTGGCAGCGATAGAGGCGGAAGGGGTCTTCGAGATTGTCGAGACGCTCGCCCTTGGCTTCGTCGCGACTATCGATCAGCCAGCGATAGGCCTGCAGAAGCACGGCCGGACCGAGATACCGGTCGCCATTCCACCAGTAGCTCGGGCACGAGGCGGAACAGCAGGCGCACAAGATGCACTCATAGAGACCATCAAGCTTCTGGCGGTCCTCGTGGCTCTGCTTCCATTCCTTGGCAGGCGTCGGCGAAACCGTCTTCAGCCAGGGCTCGATCGAGCGGTGCTGGGCGTAGAAGTTGGTGAGGTCCGGCACCAGGTCCTTGACGACCGGCATGTGCGGTAGCGGGTAGACTTTCACCGTGCCCTTCACCTCGTCCATGCCCTTGGTGCAGGCCAGCGTATTGGTGCCATCGATGTTCATCGCGCAGGAACCGCAGATGCCTTCGCGGCAGGAGCGGCGCAGCGTCAGCGTCGGGTCGATCTTGTTCTTGATGTAAAGCAGTGCATCGAGAACCATCGGCCCGCAATCGTCGACATCGATATAGAACGTGTCGATCGACGGGTTCTTGCCGTCGTCCGGGCTCCAGCGATAGATGCGGAGCTCACGAGTGTTGGTGGCACCGGCCGGCTTCGGCCAGACCTTGCCTTCCGTCATCGTCGAGTTTTTGGGGAGAGCGAGTTCAACCATGGATCATTCTCCTCAGTACACGCGTGCCTTGGGCTCGATCTTTTTCGGATCGATGCCCGGCTGCAGAAGTTCGGTGTGAACCGGGCGGTAGTCGAGGCGGACTTCGCCGGCCTCGTTCACCCAGGACAGCGTATGCTTGCGCCAGTTGACGTCGTCGCGGCCGGCAAACGGGCCATCGACAAAATCCTCGCGCGCATGGCTGCCACGGCTTTCCTTGCGGGCTTCGGCGCCATAGACCGTGACGATGGCGTTGGCCATCAGGTTTTCCAGCTCCAGCGTCTCCACCAGGTCGGAATTCCAGATCATCGAGCGGTCGGTGACCTTGACGTCGCTCAGTTCCTGCCAGATCGCGCTCATGCGCTTGCAGCCGCTCTCCAGCGATTCCTGCGTGCGGAACACGGCGGCGTCGTCCTGCATGGTGCGCTGCATCTTTTCACGCAGCACGGCGGTCGGCGTCGAACCATCGGCATAACGCAGCTTGTCGAAGCGCGTCATGATCTTTTCGCAGGCCTTTTCGTTGATCGCCGGGATCGGCGAGGCGCGGTCGATGACTTCGCCGGCGCGGATCGCAGCGGCGCGGCCGAAGACCACGAGGTCGATCAGCGAGTTGGAGCCGAGGCGGTTTGCCCCGTGCACCGAAGCGCAGCCGGCTTCACCGACAGCCATCAGGCCCGGCAGGACGCGCTCGGGATTTTCACCGTCGGCGTTCAGCACTTCGCCCCAGTAGTTGGTCGGAATGCCGCCCATGTTGTAGTGAACGGTCGGCAGAACCGGGATCGGCTCGCGCGTCACGTCGACACCGGCAAAGATCTTGGCGCTCTCGGAAATGCCCGGCAGGCGCTCGTGCAGAACGGCCGGATCGAGATGGTCGAGATGAAGGTAGATATGGTCCTTGTTCTTGCCGACGCCGCGGCCTTCGCGGATTTCCAGCGTCATGCAGCGGGAAACCACGTCGCGGGACGCCAGGTCCTTGGCCGAGGGCGCATAGCGCTCCATGAAGCGCTCGCCCTCGGAATTGACCAGATAACCGCCTTCGCCGCGCGCACCTTCGGTAATCAGGCAGCCGGAGCCGTAGATGCCGGTCGGGTGGAACTGGACGAATTCCATGTCCTGCAACGGCAGGCCGGCGCGCGCCACCATGCCGCCACCGTCGCCGGTGCAGGTATGGGCGGAGGTCGCCGAGAAATAGGAGCGGCCATAGCCGCCGGTCGCCAGAACGACCATCTTGGCCGAGAAGCGATGGATCGTGCCGTCGTCGAGGTTCCAGGCGACAACACCGGTGCAGCGGCTGCCGTCATCCGACATGATCAGGTCAAGCGCGAAATACTCGATGAAGAATTCGGCATTGTGTTTCAGCGACTGGCCATACAGCGTGTGCAGGATGGCATGGCCGGTCCGGTCGGCAACGGCACAGGTGCGCTGCACCGGCGGGCCTTCGCCGTAATTTTGCATGTGGCCACCGAACGGCCGCTGGTAAATCTTGCCTTCGGCATTGCGCGAGAACGGAACGCCGTAATGTTCAAGCTCGTAAACGGCCTTCGGCGCTTCCATGGTCAGATACTGCATCGCATCGACATCGCCGAGCCAGTCAGAGCCCTTGACCGTATCGTAAAGGTGCCACTGCCAGCTATCCGGCGTCATGTTGGTCAGCGATGCGGCGATACCGCCCTGGGCTGCGACCGTGTGCGAACGCGTCGGGAAAACCTTGGTGATGCAGGCCGTCTTGAAGCCCTGTTCGGCCATGCCGAGCGTGGCGCGCAATCCGGCGCCGCCGGCCCCGACGACGATCACGTCGTAGGCATGGTCGACATAGTCATAGGCGTGGCCGTTGATGAGCGGCGAGGAAGTGGGTGCCATTTTGAATTACCCTGCAAACGCGATCTTCAGGATGGCGAAAAGACAGAGCCCGCCAACTGCGATCGCAAAAAACGTATTGAGCATGACGAGGACTATCTTGGCGCCTTCGTTGTGGACATAGTCCTCGATGACGACCTGCATGCCGAGCTTCATATGGATCAGGCCAGAGATCACGACCAGCCCCATGACCACGGCCACGAAGGGGTTCGACAAGGCAACGACGACCTCGGCATAAGGGGCGCCTGCATATTTGATCAGGAACAGCACGAAGAAGATGATCAGCGGCACGTTGGCAACGGCCGTCAGCCGCTGGCGCCAGAAGTGATCGGTGCCTTCCTTGGCCGAACCGAGGCCGCGAACCTTGCCGAGGGGAGTACGCATATCCATGGAATTCTTGTCCTCTCAGCGAACCACGTAGCCGACGATCCAGATCAATACGGTCACCGCGACCGAACCGATCAGATTGGCAATGGCAAGTTTGGTCGCAAAATGCTTTTCGTAGCCGTAACCCAGATCCCAGACGAAGTGCCTGAGACCGCCGAACAGATGATGCACCAGCGCCCAGGTATAACCAAACAGAATGAGCTGGCCGATGATCGTGCCGAAGGCCCACATGGCCCAGTCGTAATATTCGGGACCGCTGGCGGCGGCGATCAGCCACCAGGCGACGAGGACCGTGCCGAAGTACAAGGCGCACCCCGTGATGCGGTGCACAATGGACATGACCATCGTGGGAATGGGCTTATAGATTTGTAGATGCGGCGACAACGGCCGGCTTTTGGTGACATTCGTCATCTGAACCTCACGGAAGACCCGGAAAGATGCCCAAAAACTGGACTATTTTCATCCGGTATTGCACCTGATTGTGCGCAATTCAGTCAGCCGACGTTTAATCACCATATTGATTAACGACAAGTGTGTTTGCACTGCAAAATCAATTTAATCGATTAGACGAAAATATGGCGGCTTGACGGATACGATTCATCCGCCGCGTTAACGATAAGGCGTGAAAATTCAACGCAATCCGTGACTTTTGCCGGCATCTGCCCCACATTGCCTGTTAAGGATTTGTTAAGAGTTACCCGGAGGGCTGCACGAAATGCGTCCAATGAGCATGCAGAATGCGACGAAAGTCTTGATCGCGGCGCTGACCGTGATCCTCTCGTTCGCCAGTTTCGCCGAAGCGCGTGATCGCAGTGGCGAGCGCCACCAGTTTCGCCGTACCCATTTCGAACGGTCGCATGACCAGCGCCCGCACCATCAGCGCCGCGACCGCAGCGAAACGGTTTCGGGCATCAATGCTGGTCACTGGTATCGCGATGACCGCCGCCGTGGCCGCAACAGTCTCGCCGGCCGCATGGACCGCCGCCAATATTACGAGCGCCGCTACGGACATCGGTACGATCGCGATCGCGGCATCGTCGTGCGCCAATATCGCGAACAGCGCGGCAATGGCTGGGACCAGTCCTATGGCGGTGACGGCTTCCCGTCACATGCCAATGGCGGTACCTATTTCGGCGGGCTCTCCGCCTGGACCGACCCGGGCAACGGCACCTATTTCAGCTCGGAGCGCAATGGCTACGGCTTCTATTCTGGCGACACCGGCATTAACTATCCCGCCGCGCGCCCGAAGATCATCCGCGTCACTCCATCGACCGCCGGCCGTGCCTGCTCCTGGGAATCCGGCGTCTGCGTCATTCGCAGATGACATTGTTGTTCCGAGGGTGGCGGCACGGGGATGGTGTGTGCTGTGCGGCGTGATCGCCGCAAACCTTGTGCCAGTTTCCGTTGCTCTTCAGGCCCCGATGACACTTTCCTCGCGCTACGCCGAACTACCCGAACAGACTGACCTGAATGCCGGAATCGAATCCGTCTGGTCGTCGCTCAGCGATCGGTCGGGAGAATATCGCGTCCTGCCTGACGGGCGATGCGATATCCTTCTCAGGTTCCAGGCCGGCGAACGCCCAATCCGGGAGGTGACTGCGGTGGTGACCGGCCCGGCGACCGGATATTATGATGTTCCGATAGTGTCTGGCATGGGATTTGCGGGCGTTCGGCTTCGTCCGGGTTCCTTTTTCAGGATATTGGGACTTGAACCTGCCAGTCTTCGCGATCGCAACCTCGTTGGTGATGCTGCACTTGCCGCCTGTCCTGAACTTGCCGCGATCTGCCTGCCGGCTGTGAGCCGGGAAGAACTGCTCAATCGCCTGATCGGTTTCGTTCATCGCCGAAACGCCCAAAGCAATTACAGGCTCCCGCCTCAAACGCGCGAAGTTCTCGGCGCATTTCACGCGTCCAGTGGGCGGTTGCGCATTGGGGAAATTGCCCGAATGCATGACATCGCCGATCGCACTGTGCGGCGCATTATGATCGAGGCCACCGGCCTCCCGCCCAAGGCATTTGCGCAGATCTTGCAGTTTCATCGTGCACTGCGGCTGTTGCGCGATCATCACCTGAGCCCTGCCGATGCAGCGCTGGAAGCCGGGTTTTCCGATCAGCCACATATGAACCGGGTGTTTCGCCGCATGGGCGGCATTTCGCCGGCCCGGCTGCCTGACCTTACACTGGTGACAATTCGCGATTGATGTCCGATTTGTTCAAGACTAGCCCATCCTTGTCCACCATGATCAGGCTGCACTATAGAATGCAGAAAGAGACAAATGACCGTAAGGTTCGGATATACTATCCTTTACGTGCCGGATGTGACCGCAGCCATCGCCTTCTATGAAACAGCCTTTGGCCTCAAGCTGAGGTTCCTGCACGTAAGCAAGCTCTACGCCGAGATGGAAACAGGGGCAGTTACCTTGTCTTTCGCCGGCGAGGAAATGGCGGAGATGAATGGTCTGGCCATCCGCCCCGGCCGCAAGGGCGACCTGGCGGCCGGCTTCGAGATTGCCCTCATCTGTGACGATCCGCAAGCGGCGTGGGACAGGGCAAGGGCCGCAGGAGCCACCCCGGTCAAGCCCCCCGAGGCGAAACCGTGGGGACAGACAGTCGGCTTTGTCCGCGATTTGAACGGCTGCATGGTGGAGCTTTGCTCCGACATATCGACGGTGGCCTGATCGTGCCCCGCTCCACGTCAGGAGAAGCATAATGCGTCCAACCGCAGCCTCGCCCTGCATCACCACCCCGCATATCGCCGCTTGCCGGACATTCTACCGGAAGCATTTTGGCGCCCGGTTGGTCTTCGACTGCGGCTGGTTCATCAGCCTTGAATTTGGCGACGGAATTTCTCTGCAGTTCATGGAGCCACAAGGGGGCCAACCAGCCTGCAAGACCGAGGGGTTGACCTATAATTTCCGGGTGCCGGATGTGGATGAAGATTTCCGCCACCTCGTCAATACCGGTCTAACACCGGACATTCAGCCGGAAGACCACCCTTGGGGCGATCGCGGCTTCTCGGTCCAAGACCCGAATGGCATCACCCTCTACATCTATTCCGATCGGGAACCAGCGCCTGAGTTCAAATCGGCTTTCATCGGGGAAATTGCAGCATGAACACAAATATTAAAGTGGAAGCCTTCCTACAGGAGATAAGAGCGCATCGCGGAGAGCTCTTTCCGATTGTTGCGCGCTTGCGCGACATGGTTCTGGCCGCCGGCCCATCCATTACCGAAGAAGTGAAATATGGTGGATTGCTGTTTTCATCCGGCCAAAGTTTCTGCGGCGTTTTTCCCTACAAGTTCCACGTGACGCTGGAATTCAGCCAGGGCGCAGCCCTTACCGACCCTCATGGGCTCCTGTCCGGCGGCGGCAAGTACCGGCGCCATATCAAACTGGAGACCGTGCAGGATATCGAGACAAGACGCGTCGCGGACTATGTCGCGCAGGCACGCGAAGCGGCGGACAGCTGACCATCTGCGTTGCGTTGCACGCCAACGGAACGCCGCCCGCGCACGCCGTGGCAGCCCTCAATCGAGCTCTCTGCTCAGAAACCGCCAGACCGTGGTCTTCTTGACCTCGCTGTCCTCCAGTGCCCGGGTCACCGGCACCTGGTAGGTCGCCAGCATCTCCATCCGGTCACACGGGCAATAGGCGCGACCGGGATCGCCGACGAGAACATCGGCACCGTCTTCGGCCAGCATGTTCAGCCAGGGAACGATCCGGTCAGCAAACGACTTGTCATAAAAGACGTCGCCGGCAAGGTAGACATCCGCATTCCGCCCAGTGCCGATAATATCCGACGCCGACGACGAGACTGCGACACCATTCAGCGTTGAATTCAGCCGGATAGCCGTTTCGGTCCAGGGATCGATGTCGATGGCGGCAACAGACGCAGCCCCCGCCTTCATCGCCGCGATCGCCACCAGACCGGACCCCGAAGCGAAATCGATCACCCGCTTGCCCGCCACCAGTTCGGGATGATCAAGAATATGCCGCGCCAGCCCCTGCCCGCCTGCCCAGGCAAACGCCCAGAACGGCGGCGGCAATCCGATCTTCTCCAGCTCCTCCTCCGTCTTCAACCACAGATCATGCGCTTCGCTCGCGAGATACAGCCGCACCTCCGGCACATGCGGCGGCGTCATGATGTCCGTGTTTGTGCGGATAAAGGTTTCGGGATCGGTTTTCACGGCTGTTGGGCTTCCGGTTGATGATTGGCCAATGGCTTGAACGAACCTCTTCTCCCCGTCAACACGGGGAGAAGTGGCCGGAAGGGCGGATGAGGGGGGGCGGCAGCAGTAAGCTGCCGCGCTTCCCTTTACCCGAACAGCACCATACTGGCCCTCAGCGTGACCCAGACGCCCCAGAGCAACGGGATGCCGACGATAGCCCAGGCGATCAGGGCCTTGCCGTCGAAACCGCCGGCGCCGATGCCGAAGGAGCCCGTGGGGCCAGCATTTGCTGCGGCGGACTTGGCCTGGAGGGCATTAACCTCCTCGTCGTTCATGAACCATTTGTCCGATAGCGGCCGGATCAGCGCATTGGCGATCAGACCCAGTGCGAGCATGCCGGCGAGGATATACATCGTGCCGGTGTAGAGTTCGGGACCGGGCGCGACGCCAGCCGAAATCTGTGCCTCGCGGATATAGTTGACCACGACCGGGCCGACGATGCCCGCCGTTGCCCAGGCCGTCAGCAGACGCCCATGGATGGCGCCGACGAACTGGGTGCCGAAGATATCGGCAAGATAGGCGGGGATGGTGGCGAACCCGCCGCCATACATCGACAGGATGATGCCGAACGCCAGAACGAACAGCGCCTTGTTGCCCAGACCGGCGAGCGTCGGGGCGAGCGCATAGAGCGCGATACCGAGGACGAAGAAGCAGAAGTAGGTGTTCTTGCGGCCGATCTTGTCGGACAGCGAGGCCCAGAAGAAGCGGCCGCCGATGTTGAACAGCGAGAGAAGCCCGGTAAAGCCCGCCGCGATGGCGGCGATCGATGCTTTCTGCGTCGTGTCGAGATCTGCAAAGGCGACATCCGGCAGGCCGATCAAGGAGCCTGCGAAAATCTCCTGGAGCATTGGCGAGGCCATGCCGATGACGCCGATGCCGGCCGAGACGTTGAGGCAGAGCACTGCCCAGATCAGCCAGAACTGCTTCGTCTTATGGGCATCGCGCAGGTGAACATGCTTGGTGGTGATCATCGTGCTTTTGGAGGCGGGTGCAGTCCAGCCTTCCGGACGCCAGCCGGCGGGTGGGATTCGGTAACCGAAGGCGCCGCCCATCATGAAGACGAAGTAGATCACCGCCATGACGACGAAGGTTTGCCAGACGCCGGCCGAAGCATCAGTGCGGAAATAGGTCATCAGCAGGTTGGCGAGCGGAGCGCCGATCATGGCGCCGCCGCCAAAGCCCATGATCGCCATGCCGGTTGCCATGCCGCGCCGGTCGGGGAACCATTTTATCAGGGTGGAAACCGGCGAGATATAGCCGAGCCCGAGGCCGACACCGCCGATGACACCGGCGCCGAGCCACATCAGCCAGAGTTGATGGGTATAGACACCGAGTGCCGCGACGAGGATGCCGCCGCACCAGCAGCAGGCGGAGACGAACCCGGCCTTGCGCGGGCCGGCGCGTTCCAGCCAGCCGCCCCAAATGGCGGCCGAGCAGCCGAGCAGCACGAAAAACAGCGTATAGATCCAGCCGAGATCTGCAACGCGCCAATTGCAGCTGGTGGTGAAGAGGGCAGACGCGAGGTTCATGCTGGCGCAGGTATCGGGCGTGGTGCCGAGCGCCTTGGACAGCGGCAGCCAGAAGACGCTGAAGCCATAGGCCATACCGATACAGAGATGGATGGCCAGCGCTGCCGGTGGTACGAGCCAGCGGTTGAAGCCCGGCTTGGCGATGATGCGTTCGCGGTCGAGAAGACCGACTGCGCCTCCGCCCACATAGGTATCCGTTGTTGCTGCCATTGTGTATCTCCTCCATTCGCCCACGTCCCGTCGGGCGTTCCCAGTGAATGTCATGTCCGGGGTGGCTGAACAGTGTCTCGCACCACTCGCTCCTCAACGCGTGTTGCCTCCTCTGCCGTCCGTCCCATCACAGGAGCAATCGGCGTGCCATATCGGGTCATTCAAGATTTCAATGGGTTATGCGGGAGAGGCTGCGGGCGTTGGACAAAATGTCTGGGAGCCGGCGGACATTTTGTCCGGATCAGCTGGCTTCCGGCAGCCAGATGGAAAAGGTCGTTCCCTCTCCCGGCGCGCTCTGGACGGAAATGCGGCCGTTCTGGCGGGCGATCAGGCGCTGGCTGATGGAGAGGCCAAGACCGGTTCCTTCCTGCCGTTTGGTGGTGAAGAACGGGTCGAAAATCTTGCCGATCAGTTCCGGCGTCATGCCCACACCCGTGTCGGTGATTTCAATGAGGACGCCGGGTCTCGTCTCGACGTCTTGATCCAGCGTGCGGATCGTTAGTATCCCGCCCTTCGGCATGGCGTGAATGGCATTGACGATCAGGTTGACCGTCACCTGCTGCAGTTCCGTCCGGTTCATCAGCACCAGCCGCGTGGCCCGGTCGTCGCGGACGAGCTTGATCTCGGCTTTATGGAGCAGATGCTGCACCAGCGGCAGGCAATCGGAGATCACCTCTGATGGCGGGTGGCGCTCAACATAACCGGCATATTCTTCCGGCTTGGCAAACTGCAAGAGCTTGGTGACGATCTGGCTGATGCGATGGATCTGCTCGTCGATTAGCCGGAACTCGACTTTCGCCTCGTCGGCCTTGGCGCCGAGCACACTGCGGACAACGTCGAGATTGCCCTGGATGACGGCGATCGGATTGTTGATCTCGTGGGCGACACCGGCGGTGATCTCGCCGATGGCGGCAAGTTTTTCCGACATGATCAGCTGCTTGGTGGTCGCCTCGATCTGGCGGTTGGCGAGTTCCAGTTCGCTGGTGCGTTCGGCAACGCGGTCGTTCAGCTCCTCGTTCCATTGCCGAAGTTCGCGGTCGCGCTGCTGCAACTGGTCGAGCAGGCCGTCGAGATGCAACGCGACGCGGCCGATTTCGTCGCTTGCGGCCTCCAGTTCGGTGCGGGCGCCCATATTGCCGCCTTCGACGCGGGTAATGGTGTCGCTCATGCGTTCCAGCGGCTGGAAGATCGCCCGGGCCCAGCGCAGGAAGATCGGAACGCTGGCGGCAGTAACGGCCAGGAAGGCGAGTACGATGGTCAGCAGCGTGGTATATTTCGCCTGCCGGAAGGGCGTTTCCAGAAAGCCGACATAGAGCATGCCGACGCGCTTGCCGAAACTGTCGACGATCGGCTCATAGGCCGAAATGTACCAGTCATTGACGACGAAAGCGCTGTCGAGCCAGGTGCGGCCCTCGTCCAGAACGGTAGCGCGCACGGCGGCGGAAACCCGGGTTCCCAAGGCGCGGCGATCCTCGAACAGGCGCACATTGGTGCTGATACGCACGTCCTCGAGAAATAGCGTCGCGGTGCCCTTGCTGCCCTCCGGCAGGCTAGCCTCGCGATAGACGAGGTCGTTGATCGTATCGATGAAGACGAGGTTCTGGTTGAGCAGGATACCGCCGACCAGTGCCGCCTTTACGCCGTTTGCGAGTATCACCGGGCTGGCCGAGTGCACGACCATGCCGCGCGTCTCGCTCTTCCTGTCGGTCGGTACTGCGTTGGGGGTTTCCACCAGCTCGATCCGGGCGCGCTCCGCCAGCGCCGGCGACAGGGCGGCCAGTTGGGCGTCGGAGAAAATGTCGATAGCGGTCGAGGATGTGCCGTCGAGCGCTGAGATCACCACCGTCCAGGCTTCCTGCGCTTGCCGTGCCGCGCTGATCGGTTGTCCCTGATGATCGACAAGCATGAGGAAATCGAGGCCGAGCGTCTGGCGGCTCTTCTCAAGGAATGCTGGCAGGGCCGGGGTTTCGCCGGAGCCGACCGTGTCGCGAAATGCGGCGGAGACGGCAAGTGCCTGGATATGCTCACCGGTGTTTTCGAGAATGCGGGACAGATATTGATGGGCGATGGTCAGGTCGCCATTGACCTTGGTGATCAGCAGCGCATCGAATTTCGCATTCCAGCGGGCAATGGCGATACCAAGCAGAAGCGGCAGGATGACCAGCGTCGGCAGGAGCGCGATGGCCAGAAGCCTAAAGCGGATTGAGCGGGCAGGGCGCTCCTTAGGGCGGGAAGCCTCAGCCATTCCAGACGGCGCATTTGCGGTCGATGGTCTTGCGCGAAATGCCGAGGCGGCCGGCCGCTTCATCACGATTGCCGCCGGTTTCCTTCAAAACGGCCAGAATATGCCGCCGCTCGACATCATCCAGCGTTTCACCAGCCGCTTCCGCCTGCTGACTGCGATTGCCCCGAAAGTCGTCCGGGAATTTTCCGAGAATCAACGAGCGCTCGATGAGGTTGCGCAGCTCGCGCACATTGCCCGGCCACGCATAACGCGCCAGCGCTGCCCGCACCGGCGCGTCGATCGTCACTTTCGGCATGCCGAGTTGCTGCGACAGTTTCTGCATGAACAGATCAGCGAGTTCTTGCACATCGTTGCCCCGGTCGCGCAGCGGCGGCAGAGTGAGCTGCATGACATTGATCCGGTAGAACAGGTCGGCGCGGAACCGGCCTTTCTCGACCTCCTTCTGCAGGTCGGCATTGGTGGCGAAGACGAAACGCAAATCGACCGGCACCTCCCGCTCGGAGCCAACAGGCCGGACGCGGCGATCCTCGATGACACGCAGCAGCTTGCTCTGGGTGGCAAGCGGCATTTCGCCGATCTCATCGAGGAACAACGTGCCGCCCTGCGCATGGGTGAACAGGCCTTCGCGGTTGTTTTCGGCGCCGGTAAACGCGCCCTTGATATGGCCGAACAGCTCGGTCTCGATCATGTCGGCCGGGATGGCGGCGCAATTGACCGGCACGAAAGGCTTGTCCGCCCGGTCGGACAAGGTGTGCAGCGAGCGGGCGGCGACCTCCTTGCCCGTGCCGGATTCGCCGGTCAAAAGCACCGAGGTCGGCAATGGGGCGACGCGCGCGATGGTATCGCGGACATCGCCGATGACCCGTGATGCGCCGATCAGCCGGTCGCGCAAAAGGATGTGGTCGGACGTCGCCTTCAGCTCGTAGCGCAGCACGAAATTCTCGCGCTGCAGCCGCATGCGGTCAAGGCAGCGGGCGACGGAATTAAGGATCTGGTTTGAGCGGAACGGTTTGAGCACGAAATCGACGGCGCCGGCGCGCAGAGCCTGGATCGCGGTTTCCAGATCGGCAAAGGCGGTGATCAGGATCGCCTCGGCAAAGAAGCCGATGGCGCGTTGCTCGGCAAGCCAATCGACGCCATTCTTGCCGGGCATGATATTGTCGAGGATGACGACATCGAAATGATGCGCGTCGAGCTTGCGCGACGCCTCGTCGGTATCGGCCGCCTCCTCGATCCGCTTGCAGCGGGGTCCGAGCGTACGAACGAGGAAATTGCGCATGCCCGGCTCATCATCGACGATCAGGATGGATGCCTGCGCCAGCCACGGGCCGAATTCCGGATCGCGCTCCGGCACGGACGCTTTTCGCGCTGCCTCTCCCTGCAAAAGTCTCTCCCTCTTTTGACGAGGCCGACCATAGCAAGGGTGACGGGAAGGTACAAAGCGGTTTCGGGTTTCTTTCGGAAAACAGCCTGATTGGTTCGCTGCGGGATATCTTGCGGCAGATAGGCCCGGTTTATTCGCTGCTTCAACTCTGCTAGGTGCCCGATCGAATGCAATGGCTGAGGGGCACATTCGATGAATGTACAGGAAATTCCGGACCATGATGCCTGGAGCGCCTGGTATCCGTTGGAGCTGGCAAGCCGGCTGGCTGGCGTTTCGAAGCCGTGGTGCATCGTTGGCGGTTGGGCGGTTGATCTGTGGCATGGCCGACAGACCCGCGATCACGACGATCTCGAATTCACTGTGCTACGCGAGGATATCGGGATTTTCCGCAATGCCCTGAAAGGGCTCGATTTCTACACGGCGGGAAACGGGGTCGTGGAGCCTCTGCCGCACGACGCAGAGCTGCCCGCCGATATCACGCAGATCTGGTGCCTGGACAGTATCGAACGCCGCTGGCGGGTGGATATGATGATTGAACCCGGAACGCCGCAGACATGGGTCTGCAAACGCGATCCGACAATCTTTGGCCCCCGCCATGATTTCGTCCGCTCGACTACGGGTGGAATTCCCTATCTGGCGCCAGCACCCGTCCTTCTGTTCAAGGCCAAATATCAGCGGGCCAAAGATGAGATCGATTTCGAAAATGTCTTGCCGAAACTGGCAGTGTCGGAGCGGGTTTGGCTGAGGGCCAGCCTTGCGGTGGTGCACCCAGGGCATGACTGGATCGGAATGCTGTAGGGGCGATGGAAAGGGCTACCGAACCTTCAGCCCCAACTCCGCAAGCAACTGGCCCGCCTGATCGCGTGAGATCGTTGCGCCCTTGAATTGCTTGGCGTTCAGCAGGCGAATGCCGCCGAGGTCGGCGCCGCGAAGATCGGCACCCTCGAAACGGCAATCGACCAGATTGGCGTCGCGCAGGCTGCAATCCTGAAAGATCGCGTCGCGGAAATCGCATTTCTTCAGATCGGCCATCTGAAAATCGAGGCCGTTCAGGCGGGCCTTGCGAAAGGAGAGGCCGGGCAGCCGGGCGTCGGCCAATCGGGTTTCGATGAAGGTCAGGTTGAGGGTTTTGGCCTCGGAGAGGTTGGCTCCCGTCAACTTGCAGCGGGCGAATTGCGCGCCAGTCAGCGTCGTGCCCCTGAAATTGCTGTTGTTGAAGTCGCAGCCTTCGATCCTGCTTTCGGACAGATCGCAGCCGGTGAAATCGGCGAGACCGCCCTTGCAGCTTGACCAGGTCGTGGCACTGAGTTTTGCGCCGGTAAAATTGGCCTGCTTGACATTGCAGGCCTCAAACACCCATCCGTCCATTGTCAGGCGCGAAAGGTCGGCCTCCTCTAGAACGCAATCGATCAGCTTGTGCGGCAGCCCGCTTTTCGAGAGGTGTTCGATTGCAGAACGATCAAGCTCGCAGGTATCGAGGATATTGGCTGCTGAAATTTGGGTGTCCGGGGAGATGGAGGGCGCCATGCCGATGGTCCTTGTTCGTCATCGAGGGAACACGGCATAGAACCACGACCTCGCTGACCATTGCTGATCAAACTGGTGCCGTGGAAACCCGGAGGGGGCGTAAGCTGCTCAGCGCAGAAACCGGATTACCAACCGGCTCATCTTTTTCGGTGTTGCTGCGTAGCTTAGATGGCGCTCCCGTTCAACGTCCATGAACGGAGTTGTGCAAAGTATTGCGTCGCCCCGAGATCAGGCCTTTTCGGGAATGCTCGGTTCGGACAGGGATTCGCCGGCTGCCGTGCCTTTCCCGCCCGGTGCACCGGCGGCGGCATCGCTGCCGGTACCCACGCCTTCGGAGCCGGAATAGGGCTGCTTGATGATGGCGGCAGCGGCGATCACGATCGGGTCGAAACCGGCATCGCCCTGTTCGATCAGTTCGAAGAACGCCTTGCGCATGCGCGGTTCCCAGAACTTGTTGATATGGGTGGCGACGCCCTGGACGCGTTCGGCTTCGGGCTGCGACTTGAAGAAGGTGGCGATCTGGTTGGCCATCCGCACAAGTTTGCCATTGGTGTTATCAAGCGACATCGGCGATGGCTCCGGATTGAATGCGATGGGATTGCGTGAAAATCTCGAAATCGGCGCCGCGCACCAGCGCGATCAGCGTCATGCCGGCCTCATCCGCCGTGCGGATGGCAAGCGCCGTTGGTGCCGATATGGCGATGATGAACGGGCTGGCGATAATGGCGGTCTTCTGGACCATCTCTACGGAAACGCGGCTGGTGACGACGACGGCGCCGGTTGATCCGGCATGTCCGGTTCGCGCCGCAGCACCGACCAGCTTGTCCAGCGCATTGTGCCGGCCGACATCCTCGCGCACGGCGATCAGGCCCTTGCCGGGAACGTAAAAACCGGCGCCATGCACGGCGCGGGTTTCGAAATGTAGCGGTTGCTGGCCATTGAGCAGGGCAACGGCTTCGATGATCTGCTGCTCTGAGAGGTGCAGCGTCGAGGTCGATACCGTCGGCGTCTTGCGGACGGCCTGCTCGATCGATTCGATGCCGCAGAGACCGCAGCCAACGGGACCTGCCATATGGCGGCGGCGGGAGACCAATGCGTCGTTCTGCTCGTCCTTCAGGATGATCTGCAGGTCGATGCCTTTTTCGTCCGTGACGGCCTCGATCGATTCGATCTCGGAGGGATCGGTGATGATGCCCTCCGTCAGGCTGAAGCCGACGGCAAAATCCTCCAAATCACCGGGGGTGGCCATCATCACCGCATGGGTGGAGCCGCCATAGGAGAAGGCGATCGGCGTTTCCTCGGGGACGACGCGGGAGCCGGGCGTCAGCTTGCCGTTGCGATAGGCGGTCTCGGGGACGGTCTGGATGAGCTTGAAGCGGGTCATGCGGCGAGCTCCCTCTTCTCCCCAGCGGGGAGAAGGTGGCGCACAGCGCCGGATGAGGGGAGCGAAGCCGCCCTTCTTGCATCATGAATCTCATTGTTGTGAGACGAAACCGCGATCATCGGAGATTGGGGAATTGGCCTGCGGCCCCCCTCATCCGCCCTTCGGGCACCTTCTCCCCGCTGGGGAGAAGAGGGAACTCGATCTAACCCTCCCCCTTGTGGGGAGAGCCGGAGCGAAGCGGAGGGGAGGGGTTCTTGTTCGTTGAAGGAAAAGACCCCTCCCCAACCCCTCTCCACAAGGGGGAGGGACTTGACCGCGGATGACGCACGACCCAGCCACTCTCCCCCCTTGAGGGGGAGATGTCCCGGAGGGACCGAATAGCATGGGCGCGTCACATTCATCATTCGTTGTTCTTCTACAGTCTCAGTTCGCGGGTGTTGTGCGTCTAACAGCTACTCCGCTGCCTCCAGCTTGCCGGCGATCCGGCGGGAATGGCGGGCCTGTTCGTCATAGTCGATCTGCCATTGCGAGGGGCCGTTCGATGGCGAGATCTGGACTGCGGTTACCTTATACTCAGGGCAGTTGGTTGCCCAGTCGGAGAAGTCGGTGGTGATGACGTTGGCCTGTGTCGTCGGGTGGTGGAAGGTGGTGTAGACGACGCCGGTGGCGACGCGGTCGGTGATGAGCGCGCGCAGCGTCGTATCGCCGGAACGGCTGTGCAGCTTCACCCAGTCGCCATCGCGAACGCCGCGCAATTCGGCGTCATGCGGATGGATTTCCAGCCTATCCTCCTCGTGCCAGACGACATTGTCGGTGCGCCGGGTCTGGGCGCCGACATTGTACTGGGACAGGATGCGGCCGGTGGTGAGCAAAAGCGGGAAGCGCGGTCCGGTCTTTTCATCGGTTGCCACATACTCGGTGCGGATGAACTTGCCCTTGCCGCGCACGAAGCCGTCGATATGCATGATCGGCGACCCGAGCGGAGCCTTCTCGTTGCACGGCCACTGAACCGATCCCATCTTTTCCAGATAATCGTAGGACACCATGGCAAAGCTTGGCGTCGTCGCGGCGATTTCGTCCATGATCTGCGACGGGTGCGTATACGTCCAATCGAGCCCCATGGCCTGCGCCAACTTCTGCGTCACCTCCCAGTCCGCATAGCCGTTGCGGGGCGTCATCACCTTGCGGACGCGGTTGATGCGGCGCTCGGCATTGGTGAAGGTGCCGTCCTTTTCGAGGAAGGTCGAGCCCGGCAGGAAGACATGGGCGTAGTTGGCGGTTTCGTTGAGGAACAGGTCCTGCACGACGACGCATTCCATCGCGGCAAGGCCAGCCTGCACATGCTTGGTGTCCGGGTCGGACTGGAGAATGTCCTCGCCCTGGATATAGATGCCCTTGAACGAGCCATCGACGGCGGCATCTAGCATGTTGGGAATGCGCAGGCCCGGCTCGTTGGAAATGGTCACGCCCCAGAGCTTTTCGAAGGTTTCACGCGTCGCGTCATCGGAGACGTGACGGTAGCCTGGAAGCTCGTGCGGGAAGGAGCCCATGTCGCAGGCGCCTTGCACATTGTTCTGGCCGCGCAGCGGGTTCACGCCGACGCCTGGACGGCCGATATTGCCGGTGACCATGGCGAGATTGGCGATCGCGATGACCGTCGTCGAGCCTTGGCTGTGTTCGGTGACGCCGAGGCCGTAATAGATCGAGCCGTTGCCGCCGGTGGCAAACAGGCGGGCCGCACCGCGGATTTCCTCGGCCGGAACCCCGGAGAGCTTTTCGACGGCTTCGGGGCTGTGATGTTCTTCAGAAACGAAAGCCGCCCAGTCCTCGAACTCCGACCAGTCGCAACGTTCGCGGATGAATTTTTCGTCGTAGAGGCCTTCCGTCACGATGACATGGGCCAGCGAAGTGACCACGGCGACATTGGTGCCGGGGCGCAGCGGCAGGTGATGCGATGCCTTGATATGCGGCGAGGAGACGATGTCGGTGCGGCGCGGATCGACGACGATCAGCTTGGCGCCCTGCCGCAGCCGCTTCTTCAGGCGCGAGGCAAAGACCGGATGGCCATCGGTCGGGTTGGCGCCGATGATGATGACGACATCAGTGTGCTCGACCGAATCGAAATTCTGCGTGCCGGCCGAGGTGCCGAAGGTGGCGCCGAGACCATAGCCGGTCGGCGAGTGGCAGACGCGGGCGCAGGTATCGACATTGTTGTTGCCGAAGCCGGCGCGGATCAGCTTCTGGACGAGGTATGTTTCCTCGTTGGTGCAGCGCGACGAGGTGATGCCGCCGACCGATTCGCGGCCGTACTGATACTGGATGCGGCGGAATTCGCTGGCCGTATGGGTGAGCGCCTCTTCCCAGCTGACTTCGCGCCAGGGATCGGTGATCTTTTCGCGGATCATCGGGGTGAGGATGCGCTCCTTATGGGTCGAATAGCCATAGGCGAACCGGCCCTTGACGCAGGAATGGCCGCGATTGGCCTGGCCATCTTTCCACGGCACCATGCGCACCAGCTCTTCGCCGCGCATCTCCGCCTTGAACGAGCAGCCGACGCCGCAATAGGCGCAGGTGGTGACGACCGAATGTTCGGGCTGGCCGATGGCGATGACGGATTTTTCGGTGAGCGTCGCGGTCGGGCAGGCCTGGACGCAGGCGCCGCAGGAGACGCATTCGGACTCAAGAAAATTCTCGTGCATGCCGGGCGAAACACGGGAGCCGAAACCGCGGCCTTCGATGGTCAGCGCGAACGTGCCCTGAACCTCTTCGCAGGCGCGCACGCAGCGCGAACAGACGATGCATTTCGATGGGTCATAGGTGAAGTATGGATTGGATTCGTCCTTCGGCATCCATTTGGCATTGATGTCGCCATTGTTGCGCGCCTTGACGTGGTTGTCGCCTTCATAACCGTAGCGCACGTCACGCAGGCCGACGGCGCCGGCCATATCCTGCAATTCGCAGTCGCCATTGGCGGCACAGGTCAGACAGTCGAGCGGGTGGTCGGAGATGTAAAGCTCCATCACGCCCTTGCGGATGTCCTTCAGGCGGCTGGTCTGGGTATGGACGGTGATGCCGGGTGCGACGGGTGTGGTACAGGACGAGGGCGTACCGTTGCGGCCTTCGATTTCGACGAGACAGAGGCGGCAGGAGCCGAACGCATCGACCATGTCGGTGGCGCAGAGTTTCGGCACCTTGATGCCGGCCTCCATCGAGGCACGCATGATCGAGGTGCCTTCCGGCACGGTGATTTCGTTGCCGTCGATGGTGAGCGTCACCATGTTTTCCGAGCGGGAGGCGGGGGTGCCGAAGTCGATTTCAGAGACGAGGGGCATGGAAATTACTCCGCAGCTTCGACAAGGGGAGCCGGGCGAAAATCGTCCGGGAAATGATTCATGGCACTGGTAACCGGATAGGGCGTGAAACCGCCCAGCGCGCAGAGCGAGCCGAATTTCATCGTGTTGCAAAGGTCGGCGAGCAGCGCCATGTTCTTTTCCGGCTCGATGCCTTGGGCGATCTTGTCGGCTGTTTCGACGCCACGGGTCGAGCCGATGCGGCAGGGGGTGCACTTGCCGCAGCTTTCAATGGCGCAGAATTCCATGGCGAAACGGGCCTGCTTCAGCATGTCGGCGGTGTCGTCGAAGATGGTGATGCCGGCATGGCCGATCAGGCCATCCTTGGCTGCGAAGGCCTCGTAATCGAACGGCGTGTCGAACAGGGCGCGGGGGAAATAGGCGCCGAGCGGGCCGCCGACCTGCACGGCCTTGACCGGACGTCCGGTCGCGGTGCCGCCGCCGATCTCATCGACGATCTGGCCGAGCGTCAGGCCGAAGGCAGCCTCATAAAGTCCACCATGCTTGACGTTGCCGGCGATCTGGATCGGGATCGTGCCGCGTGAGCGGCCCATGCCGAAGTCCTTATAATAGACCGGGCCCTTGTCCATGATGATCGGCACAGAGGCGAGGGAGATGACGTTGTTGATGACGGTCGGGGAGTTGAAAAGGCCCTTGTGGGCGGGAAGTGGGGGCTTGGCACGGACAATGCCGCGCTTGCCTTCCAGCGAGTTCAAAAGAGCCGTTTCCTCGCCGCAGACATAGGCGCCTGCGCCGGTGCGGATCTCGATGTCGAAGGCCTTGGCCGAGCCGAGCACGGAGCTGCCCAGCACCCCTGCCTTGTGGGCGATCTCGACGGCTTGCGTCATCGTCGTGATGGCGTGGGGATATTCCGAGCGGATGTAGACGAAGCCCTTGGTCGCACCCGTTGCGATGCCGGCAATCGCCATGCCCTCGATCAGCACGAAGGGGTCGCCCTCCATGATCATGCGGTCGGCGAAGGTGCCACTATCGCCCTCGTCGGCATTGCAGACGATGTATTTGCGGTCGCCGGGGGTGTCGAGAACCGTCTTCCATTTGATGCCGGTCGGGAAGCCCGCGCCGCCGCGGCCGCGAAGACCGCTCTCGGTCACGTGGGTAACGATATCGGCAGGCGACAAGGTCACGGCTCTTTCCAGGCCCTTCAGCCCGTCATGGGCCCGGTAGTCGGCGAGTGACAGCGGATCGACGATGCCGCAGCGGGCAAAGGTCAGGCGCGTCTGGTTTTTCAGGAATGGCAGTTCCTCGGTCTTTCCGAGACAAAGCGGGTGGGTTCCGCCGGTGGCAAGGCCTGCGTCCAGCAAAGACGCCACATCGGACGCTTTCACCGGGCCATAGGCAATCCGGCCTTCTGGCGTCTCGACCTCGATCATCGGTTCCAGCCAGTGCAGGCCGCGCGATCCGTTGCGGACGATTGTAGCGTCCAGCCCGCGCGCTTCGATTTCACGGGTCAACGCCGTGGCGACGCGCTCGGAACCGAGGGCGAGGGCTGATGCATCCTTGGGAACGAAAATCCGCACGCTCATGCCCGTACCTCCGCAACGAGGTCGCGCACCGCCTCTGCGTCAAGCCGTCCGTGCACCTCGCCGTCGAGCATCGCGGCGGGTGCGGTGGAGCAGAGCCCAAGACAATAGACGGGTTCCAGCGTCACCGCGCCATCGAGCGTCGTCTGGTGGAAATCGATGCCGAGCAGGGATTTTACCCATTCGGCCAACTGGTCGCCGCCCATCGACTGGCAGGCTTCGGCCCGACAGAGCTTTAGCACATGCCGGCCCGCCGGGTGGTCGCGATAGTCGTGGTAGAAGGTGACGACGCCGTGGACTTCGGCGCGCGACAGGTTGAGCTCGCGGGCGATGACCGGCAGGGCTTCCTGCGGCACATAGCCGAACTCGGCCTGGATCTCGTGCAGTATCGGCAGAAGCGGCCCTTCGAGCGACTTCATTTCGCTGACGATATCCAGCGTCCGTTCACCGATATCACGGCTTGATACATGCAGGTTCAACGTTCAGACCTCCCGAACTGAAATGAACAATCTGTCGTCATCTGCGATTCCAATCAAACGAAGCTCCCTCCAGAACATCGTTTCATTCGGTTTCCTGGATCAAAATGACCAGAAAGACGCGGTTTCGCAGCTCACGCACTGAGAGGACAGCGTGTCAGCAGGCTGCGGGAGGGTCAATAGGCGTATTCCGTTAAGCGATAGATGTTTTCTATCAAAGAGCTTGGGCGTCGGCCAGAATGCGCGCTTCGTGCAGCAGGGCCGAGACGAGCGGCGTGAATGGTTCGCGATGCGTTGCGACCAACCCGACCGTGTGCCGGGCATCCGGCTCGATGATCGGGATCAGCCGGATCTCGTCATGAAAACCAAACGATTTCGCGACGTTATACGGCATGATGCTGGCCCAGTGGCCGGTGCGCACATGGGAGAACAGTACGATCATCGAATTGGATTCCAGCGTTGGCGAGACGGTCACGCCGGCTTCTGCGAAATGCTGGTTGATGATGCGCCGGTTCTGCATATCCGCGGTCAATAGACAAAGCCGAACACTGCCGACTTCCTTCCAGGTCACAGTTTCGCGATCTGACAGATCGGTACCTGCAGCGGTCACCAGATGATAGCGCTCCACCTGCAGCGGCACGCTGGTGACGCGCCCGAGCGGTTCGTTTTCCAGATAGGTGAGACCGGCATCGATCTCTAGGTTTTCCAGCAGGCCGAGGATTTTCAGCGAGGTGGTGGAGAGGATAGAGAAGGTCACCTCCGGATGCTTTTCCTGGAACGGTGCGGTAATGCGCGGCACCATAGCAAGCGTCGTCGGCACGGCAGCTAGCCTGATATGGCCGACAAGTCCGCGCCGGGCAGCGCGCATTTCCTCGTGCATGGTGCGCGAATCACCGACGATCCGCCGGGCCCATTCCAGCACACGCTGGCCTTCCGGCGTCAGGCTCTGGTAGCGCGAGCCGCGATTGACCAGCATGACGCCGAGTTGATCTTCCAGTTGCTTGATCGCGGCCGAAAGCGTCGGCTGGGTAATGCCGCAGAGGTCGGCGGCGCGGCCGAAATGCCTCTCCTGGGCGAGTGCGATGAAGAATTCCAGCTTGTCGATCAATCGCTACCCTCCCCCATGCCTACGCTCAGCAGATCAACTGACCGCCGTTCACTTCCAGCACCTGTCCGGTGATGTAACCCGAGAGCGCGTTCGACGCGAGGAACAAATAGGCCGGGGCGCAATCCTCGGCGGTGCCCAGCCGTTGCAACGGGATGGTCTTGCGGGTGGCTTCGAGCTTTTCGGCGGATGAGTAGCGTTCGTGGAAATCGGTGGTGATCGTTCCCGGCGAAACGCAGTTGACGCGGATACCTTCAGGCGCCAGCTCGCGGGCGAGTGCCTTGGAGTATGTCGAGACGAAGGCCTTGGTGGCCGAATAGATCGCCGATCCGGCGCTGCCGCCGGTGAGCGCCGAGATCGACACAGTGGTGATGATGGCCGGATGGGTGCCGCGCCGGATCAGTGGCAAGAGCGCGCGGGTGGTCTGCACCACGGAGGTCTGGTTGAGCTGCACCACCGTCTCATATTGTTCATCGGTCAGGTCACCGGCGAGAAACCGGCCGACCATCGTGCCGGCATTGTTGATGAGAATGTCGATGGCCTGGAAACGCGTGGCGATGCCGGTGGCCAGAAGTTCGATGCCGCCTGCAGTCGAGAAATCGGCATACGAGAGAAAAGCCCGGCCTTCGGTCAGAGCCGCATCGAGAAAATCGGGCAGCGGCTCGCGCGCCACGCGGCCGCCATGCAGATAGACGGTTGCGCCGCAATCGAGAAACTGGCGGGCGACCTCCAAGCCGATACCGCGACCGGCGCCGGTGACGACAACATTCAAGCCTTTGAACAGCGATGGATGAAACATAGTGAACTCCTCCTCAGCCACCGACAGGCTGTAGCATCATGACCGGAATTGCAACGCAGCCGGTTTCCCTTCTTTGAAAAGGGTTCATTTTAAGCACTCGCTGCGTTTATGAAATTGCGCTGCTTTCGTTTTTGCCTATTATGAAAGAAAACGAAAACGAAGGGGAGGAGTAACCATGTATCTGACGGGGCGCCAGTCGGAAATCCTAGAGCTTGCCAAGACCGATGGCCGGGTTCTCGTCGATGAACTGGCCGCACGCTTTTCCGTGACGCCGCAGACCATCCGCAAGGATCTCAACGATCTATGCGACGGCCGGGTGCTGACGCGTATCCACGGTGGGGCGGTCTTTCCGCGTGGCAACGAGAATGTGAAATACGAGGCCCGCCGCTCGATCGCAGCTCTGGAAAAACAGGCAATCGGCCAGGCTGCTGCCGCGATGATCCCGAACAATTCCTCGCTTTTCATCAATATCGGCACGACGACGGAAGCCGTCGGTGAAGCGCTTCTTGACCATACGGAACTGATGGTCATTACCAATAACATCAATGTTGCCAATCGCTTGCGAGTTTTTCCATCGATCGAAGTGGTCATTGCCGGTGGCGTCGTGCGCGGTGCCGATGGCGGTATCGTCGGTGAGGCGGCGGTGGATTTCATCCGCCAGTTCAAGGTGGATTATGCCGTTATCGGCGCATCCGCGATCGATCACGACGGCGCGCTTCTGGATTTCGATTATCGCGAAGTGAAAGTGGCCCAAGCGATCATTGCCAATGCCCGGCATGTTATTCTCGTTTCGGACTCGACCAAATTCGAGCGCACGGCGCCGGTCCGGATCGGCCATATCACCCAGGTTCACACCTTCATTACCGATATTTGTCCCATCGAGAATGTCCGGAATATCTGCCAGGAGCAGGATGTTCGGCTGATCGAAACGGCGCGCTGAAATCGTTGATTTTAGCGGCTGCTTGTTTTCCAAAAACATTCGTTTGACATTCGTAAGGTTTTCGCTTTAATTATTTTTACTTTCGCATCTGCGCAAAATTGTGCAATGCGAAATGTGGGAGGGGAAGCAGTGCCTGCGCAAGATGTACTCGACATTTTCGTGATCGGTGGCGGCATCAATGGGTGTGGCATCGCAAGAGATGCTGCCGGCCGTGGATATTCGGTTGCGCTGGCCGAAATGGACGATTTCGCCTCCGGTACCTCCTCGCGCGCCACCAAGCTCATTCATGGTGGATTGCGCTATCTCGAGCACTACGAATTCCGGCTGGTGCGTGAATCGCTTATGGAGCGCGAAGTGCTCTGGGCGATGGCGCCGCATATCATCTGGCCGATGCGCTTCGTGCTGCCGTTCCACAAAGGCGGCATCCGCCCGGCCTGGCTCATCCGTCTCGGCCTTTTCCTCTACGATCATATCGGCGGCCGCAAGCTTTTGCCCGCCACTCGTACGCTGGACATGCGGCGCGATCCGGCTGCCAAGCCGTTGAAGGCGCTGTTCACCAAGGCATTCGAATATTCCGACGGCTGGGTCGATGACGCCCGCCTCGTGGTGCTTAACGCCAAGGATGCAGCGCTCAAGGGTGCGCGCGTCATGACCCGCAGCCGCGTCGTCTCGGCGGAGCGTGAAGGCGGCCTCTGGTCTGTGAGTGTGGAGGATGCGGCGACCGGTGGCGTCAACACCTTCAAGGCGCGGATGCTGGTCAATGCGGCCGGCCCCTGGGTCGACGTGGTTTTGTCGGGTGCCGTGCGCAAGAACAATGTCCACAATGTCCGCCTCGTTCAGGGCAGCCATATCGTCGTGAAGAAGAAGTTTGACGATAGCCGCGCCTATTTCTTCCAGAACCCGGACAACCGCATCATCTTCGCGATCCCCTACGAGACCGATTTCACCCTGATCGGTACGACCGACAATGATTTCACCGGCGACCCGAAGAACATCCAGATCACCGAGGGCGAGATTGCCTATCTCTGCAATGCGGCGAGCGAGTATTTTTCCGAACCGGTCAAGCCGGCCGATGTGGTCTGGACCTATTCCGGCGTGCGGCCGCTGTTTGATGACGGCGCCTCGAAGGCGCAGGAAGCGACGCGCGATTATGTGCTGAAGATCGATGGCGGCGACGGCGATGCGCCACTGCTCAACGTCTTCGGCGGCAAGCTGACCACCTATCGCCGGCTCGCCGAGCATGCGCTGGAAAAGATCGCCGGCGCGATCGGCGCGAAGGGCAATCCGTGGACCGCGAAAAGCGTCCTTCCGGGCGGTGATTTTCCGGCGAGCGGCTATGACGCCGAAGTTACGAAACTCAAGAGCCGCTATCCGTTTCTGACTGAGCGCCACGCGCGCCGCTTGGTCCGGCTTTATGGTACGCTGGCAGCAAGTCTGCTGGGCAATGCCGGCAAGGCGGAGGACCTTGGGTTGCATTTCGGCGCTGATCTCTATGAGGTCGAGGTGCAGTGGCTGATGACCCAGGAATGGGCGCGGCACGCCGAGGATATCCTCTGGCGCCGCACCAAGCTGGGCTTGACATTGACCCAGGCGGAAGCCGCCGGGTTGGAGGAATACATGCGGGAGACTATCCGCAACGTTGCCTGACGGTCGCGCCGGGATGGCGCTGCCTACGGCTGGGAGGAAGCCTGAGAATGCTTGAACTGAAAAACATAACCAAGGTTGTCGGGGCGGATACGCATATCCATTCGACCGATCTTGTGCTGGAGCGGGGCTCGCTCAATGTGTTGCTGGGCCCGACGCTGTCGGGCAAGACATCGCTGATGCGACTGATGGCTGGGCTCGACAAGCCGACGACTGGCACGATCTCGTTCGACGGCAAGGATGTGATTGGCGTGCGCGTGCAGGATCGTTCTGTCGCCATGGTCTACCAGCAATTCATCAACTACCCGGCGATGACCGTTTACGAGAACATCGCCTCGCCGATGCGCATTTCCGGCAAGGATGCGGCAACGATCGATCGCGAGGTGCGCAAGGCGGCCGAGCTGATGAAGCTGACGCCTTACCTCGAGCGCACGCCGCTCAACCTGTCGGGTGGCCAGCAGCAGCGCACGGCGCTGGCGCGCGCCATCGTCAAGAATGCCAGCCTCGTTCTGCTCGACGAGCCGCTTGCCAATCTCGATTACAAGCTGCGCGAGGAATTGCGCGAAGAATTGCCGAAGCTGTTTGCCGCTGCCGGCTCGATCTTCGTCTATGCGACGACCGAACCGCAGGAAGCGCTGCTGCTCGGTGGCCATACCGCTACCATGCACCAGGGCCGCATCAGCCAGTTCGGGTCGACGATCTCGGTCTATCGCAAGCCGGCCGATATAGTCACCGCAAAAACCTTTGCCGATCCGCCGCTCAATACGCTCGACGTTGTGAAGTCCGGCAACACATTCGAACGCGGCGGCCTCAGCGTCCTGCCGGTGCCGGCGCACCTGGCCGGTATCGCCGACGGCGCCTATACCATCGCCTTCCATCCACACCATCTGTCGCTTGCCCGTCCGCACGACACGGCGGCGACGCTGAAGGCGCGCATCATCATTTCGGAAATCGCCGGCTCGGAAAGCTTCATCCATGTCGATTGCGCGGGATCGCGCTGGGTCATGCTCGAACACGGCATTCACGACATCGATCCGGATACGGCAATCGAGCTTTTCGTCGATACCCGCCACCTGATGGCGTTCGGGCCGGATGGACGCGCGATCGGCGGCTCTGCCGCTCGGGGAGCGTGAGGAGAAAACCATGGCACGCATCAATCTCGACCATATCCGCCACGCCTACGGCCCGAACCCGAAGAAGCCCTCGGACTATTCGCTGAAGGAAGTGCATCACGAATGGAATGATGGCGGCGCCTATGCGCTGCTCGGTCCGTCCGGCTGCGGCAAGACCACGCTGCTCAACATCATTTCCGGGCTGCTGCAGCCGTCGGAAGGCAAGATCCTGTTCGACGGCAAGGATGTCACCAACCTGTCGACGCAGGAGCGCAACATCGCCCAGGTGTTCCAGTTCCCGGTGATCTACGACACGATGACCGTTTACGACAATCTGGCCTTTCCGTTGCGCAACCGCCGGGTTCCGGAAGGCGAAGTCGATCGCCGCGTCACGGAAATCCTCGAAATGATCGGCCTGTCCGACCGGGCGAAGAAAAAGGCGCAGGGGCTGACCGCCGACCAGAAGCAGAAGATCTCGCTCGGCCGTGGTCTTGTCCGCTCCGACGTCAGCGCCATCCTGTTCGACGAGCCGCTGACGGTTATCGACCCGCATATGAAATGGGTGCTGCGCTCGCAGCTGAAGCGCCTGCACAAGCAGTTCGGCTTCACCATGGTCTACGTCACCCATGACCAGACCGAGGCGCTCACCTTCGCCGACAAGGTCGTTGTCATGTATGATGGCGAGATCGTCCAGATCGGCACGCCGGCGGAGCTGTTCGAAAAGCCGAAGCACACCTTCGTCGGCTATTTCATCGGTTCCCCGGGCATGAATGTGCTGCCGGCGAAGATCGACGGTTCCTCCGTCGATCTCGATGGCCAGAAGCTCGCCCTGTCCTTTGCGCCGAAGATCGCCGCCGGTGCGAAGACCGAACTCGGCATCCGTCCGGAATTCATCCGGCTTGGCCGCGAGGGCATGCCGGTGACGATCTCCAAGGTCGAGGATATCGGCCGCCAGAAGATCGTCCGCGCGTCCTTCGCCAACAAGCCGATCGCCATCGTCGTGCATGAGGACGGCGAAATCCCGGCGGAACCGAAGATCACCTTCGATTCCGCGGCCATCAATATTTACGCCGACAGCTGGCGTGTAGGGGGGGAGGCCTGATCATGGAAAAGACCTGGAACAACAAGGCCTGGTTCATGGTCCTGCCGGTGCTGGTGCTGGTCGCCTTCTCAGCGGTCATCCCGCTGATGACGGTGGTCAACTATTCGGTGCAGGACACATTCGGCAACAACGAATTCTTCTGGGCAGGCACCGACTGGTTCATCCAGGTGCTGCAGTCCGACCGTTTCTGGGATGCGCTGACCCGCAACCTGATCTTCTCCGCCATCATCCTGGCGATCGAGATCCCGCTCGGTATTCT
Source organism: Pararhizobium sp. PWRC1-1 (assembly GCF_049897905.1). NCBI lineage: Bacteria > Pseudomonadati > Pseudomonadota > Alphaproteobacteria > Hyphomicrobiales > Rhizobiaceae > Pararhizobium > Pararhizobium sp. PWRC1-1. The sequence goes on from NZ_JAFCXE010000016.1 coordinate 108,478, forward strand.
GATCGCGCTCAACATGCCGAAGACGGGGTTTGGCGTTCCCGTTTGCCTCGTTCTGATGTCGCTGCCGCTGCTCATTCCGTGGAACGTCGTTGGCACCATTTGGCAGGTGTTCGGCCGGGTCGATATCGGCCTGCTCGGCTACACGCTGGCAGCGCTCGGTATCAACTACAACTATGTCAACAATGTCTTCGACGCCTGGGTGACGCTGATCGTCATGGACATCTGGCATTGGACGAGCCTTGTGGTTCTGCTTTGCTATGCCGGCCTCGTGTCGATCCCGGATGCCTATTATCAGGCTGCAAAGATCGACGGTGCCTCGCGCTGGGCGGTGTTCCGTTATATCCAGCTGCCGAAGATGAAGCGCGTGCTTTTGATCGCCTTCCTGCTGCGCTTCATGGATAGCTTCATGATCTATACCGAGCCCTTCGTCATCACCGGCGGCGGACCCGGAAATGCCACCACATTCCTGTCGATCGATCTCGTCAAGACGGCCATCGGCCAGTTTGATCTCGGTCCGGCAGCAGCACTTTCGCTCATCTACTTCCTGATCATCCTGTTGCTCTCATGGATATTCTACACCGTGATGACCAATAGCGATGCGCAGAGCTGACGGACGGAGGGAGGAAAAACAATGACCACCGCAACACAATCTGCATCCCTGGCATCCGGCCGCAGCCTCTCCTGGCTCGTGCCCACGATCTACATCATCTTCCTGTTGTTGCCGATCTATTGGCTCGTCAACATGAGCTTCAAGACCAACACCGAGATCACCGGCACGTTCTCGCTCTATCCGCATGCGCCGACGCTCAGGAACTACGCTGTGATCTTCACCGATCCATCCTGGTACAAGGGCTATATAAACTCGATCATCTATGTGGTGATGAACACCGTGATCTCGGTTTCGGTGGCGTTGCCGGCGGCCTATGCCTTCTCGCGCTACCGGTTCCTTGGCGACAAGCACCTGTTCTTCTGGCTCTTGACCAACCGTATGGCACCGCCGGCCGTTTTCGCGCTGCCGTTCTTCCAGCTTTATTCCGCTTTCGGCCTGATCGATACGCATATCGCCGTGGCGCTGGCGCATTGCCTTTTCAACGTGCCGCTGGCGGTCTGGATCCTCGAAGGCTTCATGTCGGGCGTGCCGAAGGAAATCGACGAGACCGCCTATATCGACGGTTATTCGTTCCCGCGCTTCTTTGTCCGGATCTTTATCCCGCTGATCGCATCCGGTATCGGTGTCGCCGCGTTCTTCAACTTCATGTTCTCCTGGGTCGAACTGCTGATCGCTCGGACCCTGACGACGACCGACGCCAAGCCGATCGCCGCGATAATGACGCGCACGGTGTCTGCATCCGGCATGGACTGGGGTGTACTGGCCGCGGCCGGTGTGCTCACCATCATTCCCGGTGCGATCGTGATCTATTTCGTCAGAAACTACATTGCCAAGGGCTTTGCCCTGGGGAGAGTCTAATGGCCACCGTGTCCCAACGCATCAACCGCTGGCCCCTGGCGCTGGCTGCCGTTCTCGTCGTCTATGCCGCCTTAACCGGGCTGCTCATCATGGCGCTGCCGATCAAGGACGGCGTGCGCGACTGGTTTGCGCCGCTGATCCCTGGCGGCTGGATGGCCTGGTCCTTTCCGGGCGCGATGTTCTTCCTCACCATCTTTGCGCTCCTGTCGCTGATGGCCGTCTGGGAATATGCGCGGCCGGGTGGCAGCCCGCGCGTCGGCATCCTGCGCTTCGAGACGACGCGCGGCGATCGGCTTTTCGTCTCGCTGCTCGGCAGCGCCTTCATTCATCTCGCATGGCTGGGACTTGTCGGTCCCAACGTGTGGTGGGCTCTTGCGCTTTCCTTCGTGTACGCCGTCGGCGTTTTCAAGCTGGTTTGAGGCAAGATTACTGAAACGGATTGCCGGGGAGGCAATCCGACATTGCAATCGCAAAACCTTTAAGGGAGGACAATTATGCGACGGCACCTTTTAACATCAACAGCAGTTCTGCTGCTGGCCTTTACCGGATCCGCATTCGCGGGCATGGACGAGGCAAAGCAGTTCCTCGATAAGGAAATCGGCGATGTCTCGACGCTCGATCGCGCCGGCCAGGAAGCCGAAATGCAATGGTTCGTCGATGCGGCAAAGCCATTTGCCGGCATGGACATCAAGGTGGCTTCCGAAACGCTGACCACACACGAATATGAATCCAAGACCCTTGCCGCGGCGTTTACCGCGATCACGGGCATCAAGGTCACGCACGACCTGATCGGCGAAGGCGATGTGGTTGAAAAGCTGCAGACCCAGATGCAGACTGGCGAGAATATCTATGATGCCTATGTCAACGACTCTGACCTTATCGGCACCCATTGGCGTTACCAGCAGGCCCGCTCACTGACCAAGTGGATGGCCAATGAAGGCAAGGACGTGACCAATCCCGGTCTCGACCTCGCTGATTTCATCGGCACGAAATTCACGACAGCCCCGGACGGCGACCTCTACCAGCTGCCCGACCAGCAGTTCGCCAACCTTTACTGGTTCCGGTATGACTGGTTCAACGACGAGAAGAACAAGGCCGATTTCAAGGCGAAATACGGCTACGATCTCGGTGTTCCGGTCAACTGGTCTGCTTATGAGGACATCGCTGAATTCTTCACCGGTCGCGAAATCGACGGTAAGAAGGTCTATGGGCACATGGACTACGGCAAGAAGGATCCGTCGCTCGGCTGGCGCTTCACCGACGCCTGGCTTTCCATGGCCGGCAACGGCGACAAGGGCCTGCCGAACGGCCTTCCGGTCGACGAATGGGGCATCAAGGTCAACGAGAAGTCCCAGCCGGTCGGCTCCTGCGTTGCCCGCGGTGGCGACACCAACGGTCCTGCAGCGGTCTATTCGATCCAGAAGTACCTGGACTGGATCAAGGCTTATGCGCCGGCGTCCGCCGAAGGCATGACCTTCTCGGAATCCGGTCCGGTTCCATCGCAGGGCGAAGTCGCCCAGCAGATGTTCACGTATACGGCGTTCACCGCCGACTTCGTGAAGGAAGGTCTGCCGGTGGTCAACGCTGACGGTACGCCGAAGTGGCGCTTTGCTCCAAGCCCGCACGGCGTCTACTGGAAGGACGGCATGAAGCTCGGTTATCAGGACGTGGGTGCCTGGACGCTCATGAAGTCCACGCCGGAAGACCGCGCCAAGGCCGCATGGCTCTATGCGCAGTTCGTCACCTCCAAGACCGTTGACCTTAAAAAGAGCCATGTCGGCCTGACGCTGACCCGCGAGTCGACGATCCAGCACAAGAGCTTCACGGATCGTGCGCCGAAGCTTGGCGGTCTGATCGAGTTCTACCGCTCGCCGGCCCGCGTTCAATGGTCGCCGACCGGTACCAACATCCCTGACTATCCGAAGCTGGCACAGCTTTGGTGGCAGGCGATCGGTGACGCGTCCTCGGGTGCGAAGACCGCGCAGGAAGCCATGGATTCGCTGTGCGCCGAGCAGGAAAAGGTTCTGCAGCGTCTGGAACGCGCCGGCATCCAGGGCGAAATGGGTCCGAAGCTCGCCGAAGAGCACGATCTCGAATATTGGAACAAGGATGCCGTCTCGAAGGGCAACCTTGCACCGCAGCTTAAGATCGAAAACGAAAAAGAAAAGCCGCAGACCATCAACTACGACGAACTGGTCAAGAGCTGGCAGTAAAAGATAGCAACCAGGCGCCGGATAATACCGGCGCCTGGTTCTGTATTCTCAGGCGGATCACTGTCGATCCGCCGGTAAAAAAGCCGCCGGAAGATATTTTTCCGGCGGCTTTGTTGTTGGGGATGTCTGCCTTTTGGCTCTAAAGGCCGGTGGCGCTCTTTAGCGCATTGAGGATGTTGCGGGATACGATCTTCACATCCATGATCAAGGAAAAATTACGAATATAATTGACGTCACAAACGATGCGGCGGATCACCATCCAGCGGTGTCCGGCCAGGCCGTGTAGATGACGGGCCTGTGTCAGTCCGGTCAGGCCGGGGCGCATCAGGTGGCGGTATTCGTATCCCTCTACCAGTTCGGCATAGCGCTGCCCTCCAACCTGCATATCGGGAACATGCGGGCTTGGCCCGACCAGCGACATATCGCCGGCAAGCACATTCCATAATTGCGGCAATCCATCGAGATGGGTCTTCTGTAAGATGCGCCCAATCGGCGTCAGCGGCGGGGCGGCCGGTGCATGGGGCATGCCGCGGCGGTACTCACAACGAAATCGCAAGACATCGAACGGGACTTCGTTGAGGCCGGTGTGTAATTGCCGGGTGAGGGCCGGGCCTTTGCTACCCAGTTTGATGAATACGGCGATGAGGAAAAACACCGGCGCAAGAAACAGAAGTCCGAGAGAGGCGCAAACGGCGTCGAAAAGACGTTTGACAGCCAGTTGAACGGGAGCGTTCGGGGAGCCGGTCGGATGGATGTAAAAGCTGTTGTCGTCTTTCCGCCGGTCGTTATCGGGAGGGAGAAATTTCGTTGGCAGCGTCCTGCCTGTTCGGCGGCCTGCCATCTTGATGGCCGAAGCCGGTTCGAACACCATTTCCTCTGCCATGCTTTGGCTACTCCCGATGTTCTTGACAGACGAGGACGATACGTTTTTCTGCGTACGTGATAATATGACGAAGGCTAATAAAACTTTTAGTGTTGCCGCCTGATAAAATTACTTTGTTCGTGCGTAGAATATTGGATTTTTAGTAATCTATTAAATACGACGATCTTCGACAATGCCCTGACGGGTTATCTTGTTACGTTTGGTTAATATGTGCAGTCCGAGATGGATTGTGGCGGCCTTGATATAAGCTGATTACGGGGCCGGATTTTCGAGCGTCAAGCCTTCAGCGCTTTCACCGGCCATCATGCCGTCGATCATGGGGAGGCCGTCGCTGCCAGTCAGCGGAAACCATTTTTGCCGATCGAAAAACAGCTCACCTGGCGTTTTCTTGCGCCGGTTGGTGATCTGGTAGGCGATGAAATTGTAGCGCGGCGTTTCGCCAAACTCTTTCTTGAACTGGATGCGACTGCCAAAGTCACGGATATCGAACGCTTCCAGCGCATGGATCTTGGCGATGATCTCGTCGATATTCCCCCAGCGAACCTGCCGCAGGAAGATGCCCGCAGCGTCGCCGGCAAGGTCTGCAACCTTGGCCGTGTCGGCTGCGGCTTCTATGTTCAGCTTGACGCGGAAGGAGGTGACGAGGTTTTCGGCCGCACCCTTGATGGAGATGAAGACTGAAGACTGCACGTCTCCCGCATTGTTCTGAATAGGCAATTCAACGAAGGACGAGCATTCCCAATTGTCTTTGCTGTTGCTGCTCACCGTCCAGTCCAAGTCGCCGAAGCCGCCGCTCTTCAACTGTTCGCAAAGGGTTCGCGGATCGCTCTGGATCAGGCGGATAAAATTCTGTTGCGGTGCCTTGAAGTCGGCGAATGTATAGACCGGCAACACCATGCGAGCCGGCGGCATGCGAATGCCCCGGCTTTGCGTGATCTTCACCTGTTTTGCAGCCGGATCGGGTTTTCGCAGAAGGTCCGGATAGCCAAGATAGGTCAACAGCAGGTCGAGATTCCGGTGGTTGTTGGCAAGCAGAACCGTTGCCAGAATACCTGCAAAGACCAGGCCCACAGCGACGAGAAAGAAAACCTTTCCAGACCGGCTTTTCCGCTGCTCTTTCATGCCGAAACCCGAACTCCGCGGTTCCCACCGGCCTTGGACGTTTTCATGCCCTGGCCATCCGGCTTCTTGTTTGTTCCAGGCCCACCCTGGTAACTTTTGCGGGCGGGATCAGCCGGTCAGCCGGCTCAAACGAGCCATGACGATCGCGTGAACAAGGAGCAAAGGCCACACGAGGCACAAAACCAATCCGAGAACACGCATTCCATCCCAGCCGCCACCGCCGATCTCACCCTCACGATAGGTATTGTCGAGAAAAAACAGACATATCAAGGCATAAAATGCAAGAAACGATGCCATCAAGATGGACCCGGAACCAGCGAGAGGGAAGGGAGACGCGGGCTATACGCAATTTTGGACATGGCAGCATTGCTACCAAGACCTTGCACAGCTGCAACTGGCCGGCAATATACCACGACAGCGGCTGATAGAGCCTTGCTTGATTCGACGGCAATTCACAATCGGCCCACGCTTTTGGTCATACCGTTCCCGATTCAAGCAACCTTGCGTGCAGGTGCATCGCTTCCGCCGATACTGTCTTGTATTTCGGCAGGCCGAGATAGTAGCCGTATCCGGTTGCCAGGCATTCTTGACCTACCCGCACCAGCTGCCCGTCTGCGATCTGCTCGTCGATCAATCCCAGACTGCCAAGCGCGATGCCATCGCCGCGCAGGGCCGCATCGATCGCCATGATATAAGTTGAAAAGGAAAAGCGCGGATTCTGCAGCTTGAGCCGCGGCGGATTCGGCAGCCGGCCGAACCATTGGCGAAACGAGATCCAGTGGGCGTTGAAACGTTCATAGTCGATCAGGTCAAGCGCGGCGATATCGGTGACAGAGAGTTTGCCGCTGTCGAGCCCACGGCTTGCCAGGTAATCCGGCGAGGCGACCGGGGCCAGCAGTTCCGGCATCAGCAGCGTCAGATTCCAGCGCGGATGCTCGCCGGTCGAATAGAGAATGACGAGATCATTGTTTTCCGATGCAAGATCGGAGGGCGTATCAGAGGTCAGAAGCCGCAACGAAATGGTTGGGTTCTCCTTGCCGAAGTCCCTCAGCCGCCGCCCGAGCCAGAGATGAGAAACCGAGCCGCTGGCTGCAATGGCGATCGTTCCGCCGGTGCCGGGCCGGAATGGCTCAAGACTTTCCTCCAGGTATTCGAGCGTTGCGCGCACCCGCTGAAACAGCTGTTCTCCTTTTGGCGTCAGTTCAAGGTTTTTGCCGCGCCGGATGAATAAGGGCGTGCCGAGATGATCTTCCAGTCCCTTGATGCGACGGCTGATGGCGGCCTGGGTGATGTTCAGCTCGCGGCCAGCCTTGGAGAAGTTCATTTGCCGGCAGGCTGCGTCAAAGACACGGAATGCTTCCAGCGGAATATGATCGAGCATATGTCTTCCATGACTTCAGATTATCAAAATGGCTGAATAATGCCCATATTTGAAAATATCAGATTGTGATGCACGGTGGAAGCAGCATCCACCTCGCATTGCAGGATAGACCCCGTGCCGTTCTCCACATCCTTCGTTCCCGAAATCCGTTTCGGTGAAAATCTCCACGAAACGATCGGTGCCGCAGCCAAGGCTTTTGGCGGCAAAACCGCAGCCCTCATCATCGATAGTTTCCTGGCGCAATCGGGGCTGGCGGAGCGGGTCGTTGCCCAGCTCAAGGCTGAAGGCATCGAGGTGCGGGTATTTTCCGATTTCGCCGGTGAGCCGAAGATCGCGCATGTGCGCAAGGCGACCGAAACCGTCACCGGAGCGGATGTCGTGATCGGCATCGGTGGCGGTTCTGCGCTGGATATTGCAAAGATTGCCGCCTGTTGCGCAGCTTCCGGCGAAGACGCCATGCATTATGCTCTTGCTGCCAATCCCCTGCCGAAAAATCCACTGAAGAAGATCATGGTGCCAACCACCGCCGGAACGGGGTCGGAAACATCCGCTACCAATATATTTGCCGGGCCGGAAGGCAAGAAGCTCTGGATCTGGGGTGCCGAGACCAAGGCCGATCTGGTGCTGCTTGATCCGGCCCTGACCGCGACATTGCCTGCTACCTTGACGGCCTGGTGCGGCATGGACGCCTTCATCCATGCCTTCGAGGCTGCCACCAACCGCAATGCTCACGCTGGCGGCAAGTTTTATGCTCACGAGGCATTGCGTCTGCTGACGGATGCGCTTGAGACGGCGGTGAAGGAGCCGAATGATATGGAGGGCCGCGGCAAGGTGTTGCTCGGCTCATGCTACGCCGGCATCGCCATCGACAATTGCGGCACGGCCGTCGCCCATAATATCAGCCATGCCATGGCAGGCCTAGCGCCTGTGCATCATGGCCTTGCTACGGCACTCGGCTTCGAAGCGACGCTCGCCTGGCTGGTCGAAGCTGATACCGCCGATCTGAACGCCGCGGCTCATGCCTGCGGCCTTGCCGATGCGGCAGCACTGCCGGCCTTCGTGTCTGATCTGATGAATCGTTGCGGTATCGCCCGCGTTTTGCCGAAGGCTTTCTCGGCTCTCGATGCGGCGGCGCTCTCCGAGGAGATGAAGGCGCCGGAAAATCAGCCGATGCGCCGCTCGACCATTCGCGAAATCGGCGACGAGGATATCGCCCGTTTCGCCGCATCCATCATGTCCCTTCCGAAGGCAGCCTGATCATGACCAAGCAGTATACCCGCGACTACTGGGAAAACGTTCTCTCAGCTCTGAAGCCGGAAGGCCGCCATTTTATCAATGGCGAACTGTCGCCGTCGTCATCCGGCCAGACCTTCACCCGCACACGCCCGATGGACGGACAGCCGGGCGGGGTTCTGGCGCGCGGCAATGCTGCCGATATCGACCGGGCGGTGGCCGCCGGGTGTGCTGCCTTTGCCAGCGGCGTCTGGCGGCACAAGGATCCGGTTGAAAAGAAGAGGGTCATGCTGAAATGGGCGCAGCTTATCCGCGACCACGGTGATGAACTGGCGATGCTGGAAACGCTCGATGTCGGCAAGCCGGTGATGGCCTCGCTGAATGTCGACGTCCGGCTCTGCGCCGATGGCATCCAGTTCTATGGCGAAATGATCGACAAGCTCTATGACGAGGTGGCCCCGACGCCGCCTTCGGAACGGGCGATCGTGCGCAAGGTACCGATCGGCGTTATCGGCGCCATTACGCCCTGGAACTATCCGATGATCATCGATGCTTGGAAGCTCGGACCGGCGATTGCAGCGGGCAATTCCGTGGTGCTCAAGCCAGCCGAGCAGTCCTCGCTCTCGGCCATCCGTCTTGCCCAGCTTGGTTACGAAGCCGGTCTCCCGGCAGGCGTCCTCAACGTCGTCACCGGCTTTGGCGAGGAAACCGGCAAACCGCTGGCGCTGCATATGGATGTCGACATGATCGCCTTTACCGGCTCGACGGAGGTCGGCAAGCTGATCATGGGTTATGCCGCCCAATCCAACGTCAAGCGCGTGGCGCTCGAACTGGGCGGCAAGTCGCCGCTGGTGGTGTTTGCCGATGCCGATCTCGATGCCGCCGCATCCGCCGTTGCCTGGGGCTGTTTCTATAATTCCGGCGAGACCTGCCATGCCTCGACACGGCTGATCGTCGAACGTTCGGTGCAGGACGCGCTGATCGCCAAGATCGAAGCGGTGACGAAGAGCGACATCGCGCTCGCCCATCCCTTCGAGCCGTCGGCCCAGATCGGTGCGCTGATCGAGGAGGAGCACATGAACAAGGTGCTCGGGATGATCGCTGCCGGTGAGAAGGAGGGTGCGCGCCGCGCGTTTGGTGCCGAACGGGTTCTGGCGGAAACCGGCGGCTATTACGTCTCCCCCGGTGTTTTCGTCGATATGACCAACGATATGAGCCTCGCCCGCCAGGAAATATTCGGACCCGTGCTGGCCGCCATCCCGTTCGATAGCGAAGAAGAGGCGCTCAGGATCGCCAACGACACGATCTATGGTCTTGCCGGTGCCGTCTTCACCACGGACATGAGCCGTGCTCACCGCTTCTCTGAAAACCTGCATGCCGGCACGGTCTGGATCAACACCTACGACATGTCGAATTTCGCCACGCCATTCGGCGGCTTCAAGCAGTCGGGCTTTGGCCGCGACCGTTCGGTGCACGCGATCGACAAATATTGCGACTACAAGACCATCTGGCAGCATTTCGGCTGAGGAGAGCAGGGCTATGAGCAAGATCGTTTCCATCGAGATCACCCATCACCGCCTGCCGCTCGATCCGGCCTTCAAGGCGAGCTGGGACGGCCGTCCGCGCAAGCATTTCGATGCGACGATCGTCCGCGTCCGCGATGACGAGGGCCGCGAGGGCATCGGTTCCGGCGACCTGATGAAAGGGTTTGAGGGCCATGAGGACCTGTTCATCGGGCAGGATCCGCGGCATCTGGAGCGGCATTATGAGGTGTTGTCGCATATCTCGTTCCATTATGGCCGCTGCTGGCCGATGGATCTGGCGCTGTGGGACCTGTCCGGCAAGATCACCGGCGAACCCGTATGGCGCATGCTTGGTGGCCGCGCGGACAAGGTCCGGCTCTATGCTTCGTCCGGTGTTCTGCGTGATCCGTCCGCCATGGCCGACACTGCGGAACGTTATATTGCTGAAGGCTTTCCGGCCATGAAGGTGCGTTTCTCTTCCTCGGCCGGTGGCCGTGGCAGCTGGAAGGCGGATGTCAAGGCGCTTGAGGCGATCCGTGCCCGCGTCGGCGACAAGCTGGAACTGATGGTCGATTGTAACCAGGGTTGGCGCATGCCGTGGGATACGACGCTTTCCTGGACCTTCAAGGACGCTCTGACTGTTGCCAGGGAGTTGGAGAAGCTCGGTATCTATTGGATGGAGGAGCCGCTGTTTCGCTCCGACCGCGAAGGCATGCGCCGTCTGTCGGACGCGACCAGCATGCGTATCGCTGGCGGCGAAATGACCCGCGAACTTTATGAATTCCGCGATATTATCGAGGAGCGTGCCTTCGACGTGATCCAGCCCGATGTGGCGCTGGTCGGCGGCATTACCGGTTGCCGGCGTCTTGCTTATCAGGCCAGGGAAGCCGGGGTGATGTTTACGCCGCACTCCTGGACAAACGGCATCGGCGTGCTCGCCAACGCGCACCTGACCGCCGGTGCCGGCGATGCTCCGTTCCTGGAGTATCCCTATGACAATCCCGAATGGAGCGAGGCCCGCCGCGACTATCCGATGGTTTCACCCTTGAAACACAAGGGCGGCTGGCTTGAACTCGGCGAAGCGCCGGGGCTCGGTGTCGTCTTGGACGAGGACAGGCTGAAGGCGACGCGGGTTTAGAGCGCTAGGGCACTTGATGAAGTGCGGCCTGCTCAGGCAACTCCCTCCCCTTTGTGGGGAGGGTTGGGGAGGGGAAGCTGCACGCTTTGAACAGAAGAAACCCCTCCCGGCCCTCCGGGCCACCCTCCCCACAAGGGGGAGGGAGACGCAGGCTTCAGTTTCCTTCGTCCGGAATGTTCAGGACATGGCCGCAGGCCTTGCAGTGCACTGCGTTGGCGTCATGCCGCTGCAAGCCGCATTGCGGGCAGGGGAAGACGACCTTGTGCGGGCGCACGATCGCCTGCGCCAACCGCACGAACAGCGAGATGCCGAAGATCATCGTGACGATGGACGTCAGCTTGCCAAGTGTTCCGGGCAGGGTGATATCGCCGAAGCCTGTCGTCGTGATGGTGGCGACGGTGAAATAGAGGGCATCGACGAACCCTTCGACACCTGCCGCTTGATGATAGAAAAACGCGGTATAGACGAAGCCGGTGACGAGGAACAGGAAGGTCACAAAATTGATGCAGGCGCGGATGACGTCTTCCCATTCCGCATAGCCCGCCCGCTTGATCAGAAGCGTGAACACCTTGCTCTGACCAAGCGACCAGATGCGGAAGGCACGCAGGAACGCGAAATTGGAAAATTGTGCCGGAAAGAGCAGGGTCGCCAGGATCGCGATATCGACCCAGGTCATCGGCCGGGTCAGCCAGCGTCTGAAGCTTGAAGCGATCAGCGCGCGGGCCCCGAGCTCGAAGGCGATCAGCGCGGCGATTGCATAGTCGATGATGAGGTAGGTATGCCCGGCAGCGAAATAGGGGCCGACGAGGAAGAAGATGATGATGGCGAGATCGATGAACGCCATGGTGATCTGAAACCGGATCGCCCGGGTACTCGTACCGAGATAGAGCATGCGCAGTTTGCAGCGCAGGGCATGCAATACCGGTTCTTCTGGTTTTTCCGTCTCGATGTGCTCTGTCATGAAATTGAAATAGGCTGGCGCGTTAAAGTGGTCAATGCTGCCAATGGTTACAGATGTCATGATGCGGGTGCTACGCGACCAAGAGCCGGTTCGAATCTGGTGGGGCCCTCGTGCCGGCGCAAAAAGGCTGGAATCAGGCGTTTGAAGATTACATTAAGTTCACTTTATTTAGCTATCGCAGGATGTATATGTCGATGACATTACAGTTTGAAATGCCCCACCAGGTGCTCAATGTCCAATCCGGCCGATAGAAACGATGAGCACAATGGTGCTCAAGTCCTGGTTCAGCGGGTATGGCTTCAGGGCCGGCTGCTGGCGGCGATTGCTACGATCCTTATTCTTGCCCTTGCCGGCTATGCGATCTTCCACCTGACGAGTGAAGTTCGCTACGAGGACGTGATGTCGGCGCTCGATAACGCCAGCACCACGTCCATCGCGCTTGCCATCGGCTTTACCGGTTTGAGCTTCTTCGCCCTGACCTTCTACGATGTCGGAGCGTTGATCTACCTCAAACGAAAGTTGCCTTATGCGGATGTCACGCTGACGGCGGCGGCGGCCTATGCCGTCGGCAATACGGCGGGTTTTGGGCCGCTGAGCGGCGGCGCCATCCGCTACCGCGCCTATTCGCGCCTGGGTCTGAAGCCGGAAGAAATCGGCGCCATTATCGCTTTCGTCACCCTTGCCTTTGGGCTCGGGCTGGCAAGCGTCACGGCCCTCAGCCTTTTAATGATCGCTCCGGAAGTGGCGCCGCTCGTCGGCATGAGTTCACCGGCACTCCGTACCATCGCGATCCTGATCCTGACCGTTCTTGTGGCGTTTATGGTGGCGGGGCGCGACAACCGGGCCCTGCAGCTGGGGCGTTTTTCCTTGCGTATTCCCGATTCGCGCACGGCATCACGCCAGTTTCTCGTGACCGTCCTCGACCTGGCGGCCTCGGCGTCCGTCCTCTACGTGCTGTTGCCCGACGGCGTGATCGGCTGGCCGGCGTTTCTTGCGATTTATGCGGTGGCTGTCGGCCTTGGCGTTCTCAGTCATGTCCCGGCCGGCCTCGGCGTCTTTGAAACGGTGATTGTTGCCGCGCTCGGACAGGCGGTCGATGTCGACACGGTTCTGGGGGCACTCGTCCTCTACCGCCTGATCTACCATGTCCTGCCGCTGCTTCTGGCGGTCATCTTCGTCATCGGTGCCGAGTTGCGCAGTCTCTACCGCAAGCCGGTCGCTTCCAGCCTTCGCCGCGTGGCAGGCCGGCTGACGCCGCTTCTCCTGGCAACACTCGCGCTTATTCTGGCCGCCATGCTGGTGTTTTCCAGCGTCACCCCGACGCCGGATGACAATTTGGCTTTCCTGGCCGACTATGTGCCGTTGCCGATTATCGAAGGCACCCATTTCCTGGCCAGCCTGCTCGGCCTTGTTCTCGTCATCGTCGCGCGTGGCCTGGCCCGGCGGCTGGACAGTGCCTGGTGGGCAGCGCTGGTCGTCGCCGTTATCGCGCTGCTGTTTTCACTGTTGAAGGCCGTTGCGCTGATCGAGGCCAGCCTGCTCGCATTTTTCATCGTTAGCCTGCTGGCAACGCACCGCCTGTTCGACCGGCCTGCAAACCTGTCGAACGAACGGCTGACGCTGCCGTGGTTGACGGCGATGCTGGCACTGTGCGCCTTTGCCGTGATCGTGCTGTTGTTCGTCTATCGCGACGTGGAATACAGCAATACGCTCTGGTGGCAGTTCGAGCTGTCGGAGGAAGCGCCGCGCGGCCTTCGCGCTGTCCTCGGATTGACGATTTTCTCCGGTGCCGCCGCGCTCTGGAGCCTGTTGCGCCCGGCCAAGGGTCCGAGGGAAGCGTCTTCCACAGAGGACATCGACAAGGCGATCGCCATTGCCAGAATGCAGGATATGTCGGACGCCAATCTTGTGCGAATGGGCGACAAGAGCCTGATGTTTTCAACCGATGGCCGCGCCTTCATCATGTATGGCCGTCAGGCCCGGTCCTGGATTGCCCTGTTTGATCCTGTTGGCCCGCGCGATGCGTGGCCGGACCTGATCTGGCAGTTCATCGAGGAAGCGCGTTCCTGCGGCTGCCGCCCGGTTTTCTACCAGGTGTCTCCTGCCGGGCTCTCCTATTACGCGGATGCGGGCCTGCGGGCGTTCCGTCTGGGCGAGCTTGCCACGGCGGACCTGACAACGTTCGAGCTGAAGGGCGGCAAGTGGGCCACTCTGCGCCAGACCGTCAGCCGGGCGCAGCGCGACGGCCTGGAATTCGCCGTCGTCGAGCCGGACGGCATCCCGGCGATCATGGACGATCTCGTTGCGGTCTCCGACGCCTGGCTTGCGCACCATCGTGCCAAGGAAAAGGGTTTTTCACTCGGTGCATTCAACCCGGACTATATTGCCGCCCAACCGGTCGCGGTCCTGCGGCTGAACAGGAAAATCGTCGCCTTCGCCAATATCCTCGTGACCGATGTTTGCGAGGAAGGGACCATCGATCTCATGCGCTTCCTGCCGGATGCGCCGAAGGGATCGATGGACTTCCTGTTCGTATCGCTGATGGAATATCTGCGCGACAAGGGGTTCAAGCGGTTCAATCTCGGCATGGCACCGCTGGCCGGCCTTTCCGGCCGCCGTTCCTCGCCTGTCTGGGACAAGGTTGGCCGCACGGTTTTCGAACACGGCGAACGCTTCTATAACTTCAAGGGCCTGAAGGCCTTCAAGTCGAAATTCCATCCGCACTGGCAGCCGCGTTATATGGCAGCGGGTGGTGGTATCAACCCCGTTCTGGCACTGATGGATGCAACATTCCTGATTGGCGGCGGCGTTAAGGGAATTGTGAAAAAATGATCTTGAAGACATTCTGCCAGGCCGCTTTCGCAGCCAGCCTGTTTTTCACGGCATTCCCGGCGCGATCGGAGGATCCTGCCGCCTTTGATACGGGCATGATTCCGTCGCCGCACATTCTGACGCCTACCGGCGATGTCGCTGCCGCCGTGGTGCTGATTTCGGACAAGGCCGGATGGTCGGACAAGGAGGATACGCTTGCCAAAAGCCTGAGCGACGGCGGCGCCTTGGTCATCGGCATCGATCTGCCGAGCTATCTGGCATCGCTGGCGAAGGACGACGGCGACTGCATCTACATGGTGTCGGACATCGAAGCGCTAAGTCAGCAAGTCCAGCGGGCGGCGAAGAACAACGATTACCGGCTACCGATCGTTGTCGGCGCCGGCGCGGGCGGCGCGCTGGCTTTGGCCATCGCGGCGCAGACCCCGGCAGCGACAATCGGGCAGACGCTGGCGATCGATCCCGAGGCCGGCATCGCACTGAGCAAACAACTCTGTACGCCCGCCGACAAGAAAAAGGTGGGCGATCGGATGGTCTACGGTCTGACCGACGGCCCGCTGCCCGACCCGGTCACTGTGCTGTTTACCAAGGATGCACCTGCAGATGGCCGCGCCCATGTTGCGGAGTTGACAGCCAAGCACAGCGATATCGAAATCACCGAGACCGATGACGAAACGTGGACGGCTTTTTCCGATGCGCTTTCGGGGCTCGTTTCTGCCTCCGCAGGCGAGGACAATCCGCTCGGTCTGCCGCTGACGGTGCTTGAGGCCAAGCCGACGCGTGACACGATGGCCATCGTCTATTCCGGCGATGGCGGCTGGCGCGATATAGACAAGGAAGTCGGTGATGTTCTGCAGCAGCAGGGCATGCCGGTGGTCGGTATCGATTCCCTGCGTTACTTCTGGTCTGAACGCCAGCCGCAGGAAACCGCCGATGATCTGCATCGCATCATCGCATTTTATGGAAAGCGCTGGAACGTCAAGCATATCCTGCTGATCGGCTATTCCTTCGGTGCCGATATCCTGCCCCGGACCTACAATCTGCTGCCACAGGCCGATCGCGACCGCGTTGCGCAGGTATCGCTGCTCGCCGTGTCGCATCAGGTGGATTACAAGATTTCCGTGCTTGGCTGGCTGGGTGCGGCGGCGGCGGATGGGGCCGGAGATCCGGCAGACGACATAAGCAAGATCAAACCAGCCGTCGTGCAGTGCGTTTATGGGACCGACGAGGAGGATGATGTCTGTCCGACACTGAAGGATACCGGCATCGAAGTCATCGCAATCGACGGAGGCCATCATTTTGACGAGGATTATCCGGCTCTGGTCAAGCGCATTCTGGATGGATTTGATCGCAGGCTGGCGGCTATCGCCAAACCTTAGTCGGTAAGCCGCGGCCGGACATAGAAAAGACCGCCCTCCTGATGGAGAACGGTCCTTTTTGGTCAAGGGTTATTGCTTGTTGGCTTTGTCAATGTCGGCGCGGCCGCTCGGAATGGTGCTGACGGTGACCGAGACCGGATCACTGGCGGGGAACGAAGACTCCAGCCCTTCATCAAGCTGTTCTTCCAGCGTGCCGCTATCGCCAGCAGTTCTCGCACTTCGCAGCGAAATCACTGCCGGAGATTCACCGGTGGAACCACTGCTAACGCGCCCGCTATCATCGGCCTCGCCGCCATCGGGCTGGTCGAACGACGCCACTTGCAGCATCATCGCCTTGGCTCTTGCGATCGCGTTGAGACGGTTCAAGCCATCGGATTCGGTCTGATGCATCTGGACCGAAATCACGTCGCCACCTTCGCCGACAAATTCCACAGTCATGAGCCCCGATGAAGGCTGCGGGTGGACCTGCGTGCCGATTACTTCCATGACAGTCGCCTCCGTGAATACGTTACCGCTAATAACAGCGCCGGGAGAGGTTTTGTTCCGTTGCTCGATGTCTCACGCTGCAACGAAGCGGTAACTGGTGCCCTTGCGTTCGGCATAGCCGATGCCGGGATAGGTCCAGTGGTAGCCGAGCAGCTTGATGCGGTCGGCGGCGGCGCGGTCCATCAGTTTCTGGCGGTTCCTGATTGCCACGTCCGAAAGCGTGTCGAAGCCGAATTTCCAGCCGGGATGTTCGAAGGAAACGATACGGTTGGTGGCGGCGTCGGCCGAGATGATCATTCCATCGCTGCCCGCCAGTTCGAGCGAGATATGGCCGGGGGTATGGCCCTCGGTATCGAGGACCCGCATGCCGGTGACGATATCGTCGCCGTCTTTCACCAGCTTCACCCGGTCCTTGACGGCAAACAGGTCGCGTTGCGCACCGCGGGCAAAGCTGTGCAGGGCCTTCGGCATCTTTGTTTCGAAGTCCGGATCGGCCCAGAAGGCCCATTCCTTCTCGGAGACGAAGTATTCGGCGTTGGGAAAGCGCAGGTTTCCCGCCTCCGTCAACGTGCCGCCGGTGTGATCCGGATGCGCATGGGTGAAGACCACCTTGGTGACGCCGTTGGGATCGGTGCCGGTGATATCGAAGTTCTTGCCGAACAGGCCGGCCGTCGCCTGGAAATTTGTGCCCGAGCCGACATCGACGACGATGATGTCCTTGCCCGTGCGGATGACCGGAATGTTGGCCGGCATCGGCGCACTTTCGGCATCGCCGCCGAGGCGCTTCAGGATGTCGGCACGCTCAGCCGGTGTTGCTTCCGGCATGATGATATCGGCGGGCAGGGTGAAATAGCCGTCGCTGAGGACGGTGATGTCGAAATTGCCCTGGGTAATGCGATGGGTTTCGGTCGCGAACATGGTCTTTGGCCAGAATGGGAGGGTGGCAAGGGCTGCACCAAGCGCCAGGAACTGGCGGCGGCTGGTTTCGCTCTCGGTGAAGGTCTCGGTGGCAACGGTTGCGCGGGTCATGGCAAAACTCCGGTGGGTTCGGGTTTAACGATAAGGCGGTTCCGGCACCGCGGGAGGTGGCGGTGCCGTAAGGTCGGCATCACAATCTTGCGAATTCGAGCAGATCGGCGTTGAGCTGCTCCTTGTGCGTGTCGGTGATGCCGTGCGGGGCGCCGGCACAGACCTTGAGGATGGCGTGCGGCACCAGCTTCTTGGAGGCGCGGCCGGCGGCATCGATCGGCACGATCTGGTCGTCGTCGCCATGGATGATGATCGTCGGCACGTCGAACTTCTTCAGGTCCTCGGTGAAGTCGGTCTGCGAGAAGGCGACGATCGAGTCATAGGTGTTCTTGTGGCCGCCCATCATGCCCTGCAGCCAGAAGCTGTCGATCATGCCCTGGGAGGCAACGGCGCCGGGACGGTTGAAGCCGAAGAAAGGGCCAGAAGCGATATCCCTGTAAAGCTTCGAACGGTCGACGACGCTTGCCGCCTGGATGCCGTCGAAGACCTCCTTCGGCAGGCCGAGCGGGTTCGCATCGGTCTTGACCATCAGCGGTGGCACGGCGGAGATCAGGCCGGCCTTGGCGATGCGACCCGTGCCATGGCGGCCGATATAGCGGGTGATCTCGCCGCCACCGGTGGAAAATCCAGCCAGGAAAATGTCCTTGAGGTCCAGCTGCTCGATCAGGTCAGAGAGGTCGTCGGCATAATGGTCCATGTCGTTGCCATCCCATGGCTGTGACGAACGGCCGTGGCCGCGGCGGTCATGGGTGATGACGCGAAAACCATTGTTGGCGAGATGGAAGGCCTGGGCTTCCCAGCTATCGGCGGACAGTGGCCAGCCATGGCTGAGGATGACGACCTTGCTATCCGTCGGACCCCAGTCCTTGTAGTAGATTTCGACGCCGTCGCGTGTGATGATCCTGCTTATCATGGTCTTGGTCCCTTCGGTTGCAGTGTGGATGGTCATGGTCGTATTCCCTCTGGTTCTATCCGGTTGTTTTTCCTCGATGGGGGCTGCGTTTCCGGTGTTTCCGTTTGCGCCGCCGGTCTTGTTGCTTTGATACCAAGCGGGGCCTAAACTCGGGATTGGCGAAACTGACATTAAGCGGGACGGAACTGACAAATGGCGCTTGGTGAACCAGCAGAGATCGGCATCGTCATCTATCCGGAGGCGCAGCGCGCGGCGATTCACGGGCTGACGGACCTGTTTCACGTGGCCAATCTGATGAGCGACGAGCAGGCTGGCAGGGCACCGGCACGCATCCGCGTCAGCCACTGGCAGTTGTCGGAGGATGGCCGCGAGGTGACGAAGGTCTTTGACAGTCATCCCGGTCCGCACAGGGGACCGGTTGCACTAATCCTGCCACCGAGCCTGACCAACCTGCCCATTGGCAAGCGCATGGGTGTCCTGCCGGAATGGATCAGGGCTCAGCATGCGGCGGGGACGACGATCTGCTCGATCTGCGGCGGCGCCTATCTTCTGGCGGAATCCGGATTGCTCGACGGCCGCGTGGCGACGACCCATTGGAGCCATTCCGACGAGATTTCAGGCAAGTTTCCCGGCATCAAGGTGGATGTCAGCAAGCTGATCATCGATGACGGCGACATCATTACCGCCGGGGCGATGATGGCCTGGATCGATCTGGGACTGAAACTGACGGCGCGTTTCATGAGCCCGAGCATCCAGCTCGCCACTGCCCGCTTCATGCTGGTCGATCCGGCCGGGCGCGAACAGACCTTCTACAGCACCTTCGCGCCGAAGCTGCATCACGGCGACGATGCCGTGCTGAAAATCCAGCACTGGCTGCAGGCGCATCACGCGGAAAAGATCACGCTGGAGATGATGGCGGAGCGCGCGGGGCTCGGCGAACGCACATTCCTGCGCCGTTTCCAGAAGGCGACGGGTATAAACCCGACGGAATATTGCCAGCAGTTGCGGATTACCAAGGCGCGCGAGCTGCTGGAGATTTCCGGCATCAAGGTCGAGCAGATCGCCTGGCAGATCGGTTACGAGGACCCCGGCGCATTTCGCAAGATCTTCCGCAAGCTCTTGGGCCTGTCGCCGGGCGAATACCGCCGCCGATTCTTCGTCGGCGAGGATGCGCCCGGCACGGCTGCTGCCTAAACGCAAAAAGAGCGGCCGGCGCCGCTCTTTGATGCGATCGTGAAGCGGCAGCGATCAGGCTGCGACGTCTTCCATCTCGCGTTCCTTGAACATGCGGGCGAGGTTGAGGAAGCAGATCATGCCGGTCTCGTTGGCGATGATGCCTTCCGCATAGCTCTTGTCGAAGGAGGTGGTGATTTCCGGAACCGGCTGAACCTGGTCGCCGCGGACAGTCAGGATGTCGGAGACGCGGTCGACGACGAGGCCGATGACCATGTTGTGGACTTCTGCAACAACGATGGCGCTGCGTTCGTTGGCAACCGTGCTCTTCATGCCGAGCTTGTGGGCAAGGTCGATGATCGGGATAACGGTGCCGCGTAGGTTCATCACGCCGAGAACGTCGGCCGGAGAATGCGGGATCGGGGTGGACGGCGCCCAGCCGCGGATTTCGCGGATCGTCGTGGTCTTCACGCAGAACTCCTGATCGTGAAGACGGAAGGCGATGATCTCGAGCGTTTCGTGACCGAAGGTACCTGTAGAGATCGTGTTGTTCATCAAAATTCTTCCCAGCTATCCCGATTGGCGGCAACTGCCACGTTTGAACTAAAGGCCTTCGCTACCCGGTTGGCCATGGCTCGGGCCGGGGAAGCGACCGGTTTTGCGTCCTGCCGCGCTGCCGCCAAGCGACCCTTAGATGCCTCGCCGACCTTGAACTGGCTGAGCAGACTGAAAAGACCGTCCGCTTCCTTCGCCAAGGCGTGGCTGGCAGCCGTGGATTGCTCGACCATCGCTGCATTCTGCTGTGTACCTTGGTCCATTGTATTCACAGCCTGGTTAATTTCTTTCAAACCTGCCGCCTGTTCTTTTGCACCTTCTACAATAGCGGTCACATTGGTGTTGATCTGCTGCACCTGGGTCAGGATTTCCTCCAGTGCCTTGCCGGGACGAGAGAGACGCCGGTTTTGACCTGATCGCTGGAGGTAGTGATCAGGCTCTTGATCTCCTTGGCCGCTTTTGCCGAGCGCTGGGCGAGTTCACGCACTTCCTGTGCCACCACCGCAAAACCCTTGCCGGCATCGCCGACCCGGGCCGCCTCGACGCCTGCATTGAGGGCCAGCAAGTTTGTCTGGAAGGCGATTTCGTCGATCACGCCGATAATGCTGGAAATCTCGCGCGACGAGTTCTCGATCTCGCCCATCGCCTTGACGGCGTTTCGTACCACCTCGCTGGAGCGTTCGGCTCCGAGCTTGGTCTGCGCCACCAGCGTGCCTGCCTCTTCGGCGCGGCTGCTGCTGTCAGCCACGGTGGTGGTGATCTGCTCAAGTGCTGCGGCGGTTTCCTCTATCGATGCCGCCTGCTGCTCGGTGCGTCTTGAAAGATCCTGGGCGGCGTTGCTGATTTCGCCGGAACCAGCGGCGATCGCCTGCGCATTGGTGCCAACGGCGCGCATGGCCTGCTTCAGTTTGTCGATGGAATCGTTGAAGCTGAGGCGGAGCGTTTCCAATGCCGGGATGAATTGCCTGTCCAGATGCTGATCGAGATTGCCGCCAGCCAGGTCTTGCAACGCCGCCGCCAGTTCCTGGCTATTGTTGACGCGGCCGGTAATGTCGGTGGCGAATTTTACCACCTTCATCACCGATCCGTTCAAATCGAAGATCGGATTGTAGCTGGCCTGGATCCACACCTGCCTGCCGCCGCTGCCGATCCGTTTGAATTCGTCGGCGATAAACTGGCCGTTGCGCAGCTTGGCCCAGAAGTCCCTGTATTCGTCGCTGCGGCTGTAGGCGGGATCGCAGAACAGGCTGTGGTGCTTGCCCTGAACATCGGCAAGTTGATAACCGAGCGTCGAGAGAAAATTCCCGTTGGCCGTCAGAATGTCGCCGTTCGGGGTGAACTCGATGACGGCCTGGGCGCGGGAGATCGCATCGATCTTGCCGGCATCTTCGGTGCTCCGCAGTTTAGCCACGGTAATGTCGGTGGCAAACTTGACGATCTTGTAGGGCTTGGAACCCCGGAAAACGGGGTTGTAGGATGCCTCGATCCAGATTTCCCGGCCGCCCTTGCCAATTCGCTTGTACTGGCGTCTGTCGAATTCGCCGCGCCCAAGCCGTGCCCAGAATTCGCGATAATCCGTGCTAGCCGCGTCGGCCGGATCGACAAACATGCGGTGATGCTGACCGACGATTTCCGGTAGGTCATAACCCAGTGTTTTGCAGAAGTTCTCATTGGCAGTCAGGATTTTACCCTGCAGATCGAACTCGATGATCGCTTGTGATCGCTGCATCGCAGACAGGATTGCCTTGGCGTCGCCGCCGAACGGCGATGGGAAACTGCTCATGGCTGTCGGTCCTTATGTGCACGGTTGGACAACGCGCGCGCAGGCGCGCCGCGCGATCGGGGCGGATTTTCACTGAATGGGAATGCGGACTGTTGGTGAACGATACCGGCACTTGCGCCAGCGGCGTCATGTCATGCCGGATAAACGGCGTTGCGCGAAAGCTTCATGCTCCGGCGAATACCGGTCGCGTAGCAATATCTAGGGGGTAAAACTTGAACAGATATTTAAGATTTGGCGGTTTGAGGCCGTTGATCGGTATAAATATGATAAATGAAAATACCCGGCTCAACGCCGGGTATAAAAGCTTACTTGATTGCATTCAAAGGGTGCGGAAAGCCACGTTTCCGGGCTTTCGCGTTGCTGCTCACTGTGCGGTGAGAACGCCTGCGAACTGCTCGACGGCCCAGTCCACCTGGTCTGCGGTGATGACCAGCGGCGGGGCGATGCGGATCGTGTCGCCATGAGTGTCCTTGGCCAGAATGCCGCGTTCCTTCAGCGCTTCGCAATATTTGCGGGCACCACCGGCTTCCGGCACCAGCTCGACTGCGAGCATCAGGCCGCGTCCGCGCACCTCCTTGATGATGTTCGAGCGAATATCCTTGAGGCCTGTCTGGAAACGCTCCCCCATGCGGGCGGAGTTGCCGATCATGTCTTCCTCGGTCAGGGCCTTCAGCGAGGCGCGGGCAATGGCGCAGGCAAGCGGATTGCCGCCAAACGTCGAGCCATGCTGGCCGGGTTGCAGGACGCCGAGCACTTCGGAATTCGAAAGAACAGCAGAGACCGGATAAAAGCCACCGGACAAAGCCTTGCCGATCAGGGTCACATCGGCTTCGATGCCTTCATGCTCTTCGGCCAGCAGCTTGCCGGTGCGGCCAAGGCCGGTCTGGATCTCGTCGAGGATCAGCGTGATGCCATGCTTGGAGCACAGTGCGCGCACTTCCGGGAAATAGCCCTGCGGCGGGATCATCACGCCGGCTTCGCCCTGGATCGGTTCGATCAGGAAGGCGACCGTATTTTCGTTGATCGCGGCACGGAAGGCTTCGATATCTCCGAACGGAACGGTCTTGAAGCCGGGTGCGAACGGGCCGAAGCCGGAGCGTGCGTCCGGGTCCGTCGAGAAGCCGACGATACCCATGGTGCGGCCATGGAAATTGTTGGAGCAGACGATGATCTCTGCCTTGTTCTCGGCAACGCCCTTGACCTCGTAACCCCATTTACGCACCGCCTTTACGGCGGTCTCGACAGCTTCTGCGCCGGAGTTCATCGGCAGGATCTTATGGCTGCCGGTGAGTGCCGCCAGTTCCTCGTAGAAATGCGCAAGCTGATCGTTGCGGAAGGCGCGCGAGGTCAGTGTCAGCTTCTGCGCCTGCTCAACCATTGCCGCCAGGATTTTCGGGTGGCAATGACCTTGGTTGACCGCAGAATAGGCCGACAGGCAGTCGAGGTAACGGTTGCCATCGAGGTCCCAGACATAGACGCCTTCGCCGCGCGACAGCACGACGTCGATCGGCTTGTAGTTATGTGCGCCGAGCCGGTATTCGGTTTCGATCAGTGCGTTGGTCGTGTTCATGGTTCCTCCGGTCGTATTGTTATTGGCTCAGGCGCCGCGCGTGGGGCGATCAAGGATGCGGCGGCCGAACAGGCTTGCCGTCAGCTCGACGAGGATGCGGGCGCTCTTGCCGCGGTCGTCGAGGAAGGGATTGAGCTCGACCAGGTCGAGCGAGGAGACGAGGCCGCTGTCACACAGCATTTCCATGATCAGATGCGCTTCGCGGAAGGTTGCGCCGCCCGGAACCGTTGTGCCGACGCCAGGTGCCAGTTCCGGGTCGAGGAAATCGACGTCGAGGCTGACATGCAGCAGGCCGTTGGCGGCTTTGATCGTGGCGATGATCTCGTGCATGATATGGGCCATGCCGGTCTCGTCGATGGCGCGCATGTCATAGACATTGACGCCGTGCTCGGCGATTTCCTCGCGCTCGCGGTCATCGACGGAGCGGATGCCCACCTGGAAGACGTTCTTCGGATCGACCATCGGGCGGTTCTTGTCGAGGATCGGCGCAAACTCCGCCTGGCCGCAGAAAAAGGCCACCGGCATGCCGTGCATGTTGCCGGAAGGTGATGTCGCCGGCGAATTGAAATCGGCATGGGCATCGAGCCAAAGCACGAAGAGCGGGCGGTTCTGCTCATGGGCATAGCGCGCCATGCCGGAGACCGAGCCCATCGACAGGGCATGATCACCGCCGAGGATCACCGGAAATTTGCCGGTGCGGGCTGCCTGGTGCACCGATTCGTCGAGCGCGCGGGTGACGGCTGCAACGATCTGCAGATTGTTGGCTTTCGGATGGTTGGGAAGGTCTCTGGCAGGCAGAGGCTTCAGGTCGCCTTCGTCGGTGACGCTGTGGCCAAGACCGGCCAGAATGGTGTCGAGGCCTGCAATGCGCAGGGCTGCTGGACCCATTGCAGCACCGCGACGGCCGGAGCCTTCTTCGAGTGGTGCGCCAATGAGCACGATGTTCTTCTTGGATTCAGCCATGGTCTTCCCCGCAAGTTCGCGTGATGCCGGTTTGCCCGGTTTGTGTGCGGATTATACGGGTTTGTTCGTTGGCAAATAGATGGAAAACTGGCAAATAGGCAGCAATAATTGACACTATGAGAAGTGCGGATGGACAGAATGATAAGTCTCGATGATCTTGATCATGCCCTGATCAGTGCGCTGCGTCACAATGCCCGTACACCCGTTTCAGCCCTTGCCGCCACCACAGGTGCGTCGCGCGCGACCGTTGCCGCCCGGATCGACCGGCTGGTGGCATCCGGCACCATCGCTGCCTTTACCATCCGCACCGGAGCGGAGCTTTCCGGCAGCGGTGTGCGCGCCATCGTGATGATCGAAATTCACGGCAAGATGGCCGATCGCGTCGCGGCGCAGCTGCGCGGCCTGCCACAGGTGCGCGCGCTGCATTCCACCAATGGCCGCTGGGATTTCATCGCCGAGCTGGAGGATAAGGATCTCGGCACCTTCGACGAAACGCTGCGGCTGATCCGGCTGATCGATGGGATCAACCTGACGGAGACGAATATTCTGCTGAAGACCAGCAAGATTTCGGCTGCGGTTTAGGTCGGATGGTATTGAGCGGCGCCTGCCCTCAGTATTCCTTCTCATAGAAGATACCGCCGCCTGCGCCGCTGGCTCCGGCTTCACCGCGCAGCTTAACGCCACGTCCCACGTCGAGATTGATGATCGCCTTGCCGCCGCCTGCTTCCGCGCCTGATTGAAGCTCAAGGTAGGTCCGGTCATTGAGATACTTGCCGGCCGTAACCGTGGCGCCGCCGGTCGCATCGGTCGAGACATCGAGATCGTCGACGCCCAGCTTGTTGCGCAGGCCGCTCAAAAGCGAGTTGGAGCCGCCGCCGGCCAGTTCGCTGACGGCGCCGGCCAGTTGGGCGATCTGCAGAGCCGAAAGATTGGAGAGCGACCGGTTGAAGATCAGCTGAGCCAGGATTTCGTCCTGCGGCAAAGCAGGCGATGAGGAGAAGGTGATGGCCGGATTGTTGGCCGGCCCGGCGACATTGACGGTAACCGTCGTTGATCCGGCGGTGGAGGTCGCGTCGAGGTCGAGGGTGGGCACGAGGTTGCCACCGAAGCTGATCGTGCCATCGGCGAAGTTGAGACGCTTGCCGAGAATTTCCAGCCGGCCGCGCCGCATCTCGAAACCGCCGGAGACTGCCGGTTCTGCTGCGGTGCCGCGGATGGTCAGGTCGCCACCAAGCTCTGCATCGATGCCACGTCCGCGGACGAACAGCTTACTCGGCGCGCTGACCGCCAGGTCGAAGGCAATGCCGCCGCTCTTGCTGCCGCCGCCGCTGACCGTATCCTTGCGGACATCTGCCTGCATCTGCCGCACCTTGGCCGGGGCGTTCTTATGCTTGATGTTGATCTCGGACAGCGAAGCCGGCAGCTTTTCCGGAATGGTGATCGAGGCTTTGTGAATGGTGACTTTTCCGCCCAGCACCGGCGTTGCGGTCAGCGAGCCCTTGAGGGTCATCGCGCCATCGACGCTGGCTGTGAACAGGCTGCCATCGACATAGGTCGCATTGGCAAGGCGGATGGCAAGGTCGGCCGGGAAACCCGAGCCGGGAGCGATGCCGACCGTGCCCGTGACATCGAGTGTGCCGCCGCTGGCAAGCTTGCCGGAAAGCTTCTGGATGCTCGCCTGCTTGCCATCGAGCGAAACATTGGCAGTCAGATCGGTGATCGCCAGATTGCGCCGGACATCGACGAAGCGCGCGCCGGAGGTCGAGATCGTGCCGGTCACTTGGGGTGCGGTTGCGGCACCGGTGATGGAGAGGTCGACATTGGCAGCACCGGTCAGGGTGAACCCTTGCTCGGCCAGAAGACCGGCCGCGAGGCCGAAGGGCAGATTGCCCGACAGTTTCATGTCGATCGGCTTGTTGCCGGTGATGCCGACCTTGCCGTTGGCCTTGAAGGTAAGCCCGCCCGCCCCGTTGATCGCGCTGTCGAGCGTCACGACGTTGTTGGCAAACTGGCCTTTCGCCGCGATATCGAGCGCGCCGACGCCGGCGGATTTGGCCTGCGCGACGGCGGCATTTGCCCAGCGCAGATCGTAAGCCACGATGGGTTCCGCCGCGGTTCCGGTGACATCGACCTTGCCGCTGATGGCACCATCGGCGCCCAGAGACGGCACGAATGTATTAGCAAGGCTGGCCGGTAGCGCGTTGAGGGCGACGTCGAGATCCAGCTTTTCCCCAGCCGAGCCGGTCAGTGCGATCGTGCCTCCCGAAGCGCCGATTGTCAGCTTCTGCAGGCTGACCTTGCCGTTTTCCATAGTGATCGTCGTCGGTGCAGCCAGCCTCACCGGAATCTTGCGCGGTGTTGCGGCAAACGAGGCGAGATTGACGATCGTCTTACCGTTCGCTGTCTCGATATCAGCACGCAGATTGAGCGGCGCGCCGTCATACTCGCCGTCCAGCGTCACGTCGGTTTTGCCTGCCTGCTGGGTGAAGTCGAGCTTCAGGCCGCCAACACGGTTTTGCCCGTGCGCGAATGTTTCGACGGAGAGATTGCCTTTGATCGCCAGTGACTTGAGGTCGGAGATGGTGATGTCGGCGACCGGCTTCGTAATGACGAGATCGCCGCGCTTGATGCCGGAACCGCTGGCTTTCAGCGCAATCGAGGTCTTGCCGCCGTCGCTGTTGATCGAGGCCGATCCGGCCATGTCGCCCGATGCCTTTTCACCGGCCATGGCGGCGAGCAGGCCGACATCCGGGAAGGTGAAGTCGATATTGCCCTGCGGCAGGAAATCGCTGGTGAACTGGATCTTGCCGTTCAGTCTGTTGTCGCCAATTTGCACCTGAAGAACCGGAAGACTGGTGCGCCCTTCCTCCGAGACGAGGTCCGCGTTGACGTTGAGCGCCTGGCCGCCGAGGGCGCCGGTGGCCTTGATCTTCGCCTGCGGGTTTTTCGGATTGGCGGTCCCATCGGCGGTCAACTGGAGGTCGCTAAGTGTGCGCCCTGCCAGAGTGGCACCGCTGGAGGTGACTTCCGCCTTGATACTGAGATTGTCGAGCGGGCCGGTGGCGTCAACCTTGAAGTCAGCGATGCCGCTGGCGTCGGCCAGCACCTTGCCGAGATCGGGCAGTGTGCCGGTGACGGCGGCTGTGAGGGCTCCATCCTTGAGGCCGACGGAGCCGGCGGCCTGGATCGTACCGGAACCGACGGCCAGTCTGCTGATATCCACCGCGCCATCCGTACCGGTGGTCACCATGCCGGATAATGTTACCGGCGTGTCGAATTTCGGGGAGAGGGACGTTGGCAGGCCGGCCGGAAGGATGGACAGGTTGAATCCGGCATTCAGGGTCTTTGCGGCAATCTCGAGCGCGCCATCGACTGTGCCGCCGAGATTGCTGCTGTCGATGGTGACGGGATCGAAGCCGATCCGTTGCGGTGACACGTCCAGAACGGTCTCGACCGTCAACGGTCCCTTGACCAGCCTGTCGAGGTCGGCGCTTGTCAGCTGTGTGTTGCCGGTCACGATGCGGGTTTTGATCAGGCCGGTCTGGGTCGACAGGTTGAAGGTGTCGCTATGGGCCGTGAGCTTGATTGCTTCGAGGCGGCCTTGTGGCAGAGCCAGCTGACCGACATCGGCCCGGACGTCGACGATGGCGGATTGCATACTGCCGGTGATCGATGCAGTCCCGGTATCGAGCACGACATGGGCTTCGCCATTTTCAAGCGGCAGGCGAGCGTCGATTCCCGCGAGCGTCGCGGTGATATCGAGCTTTTCGCCGGCACTGCCGTTCAGCGTCACCGTGCCGCCGGATGCGGCGATTGCGAGTTGTTGCAGATTGACCGCGCCGTTTTCGACGGTGATCGTCGTTGGGGCGGCCAGTTGCAGCGGGATTTTCTTCGGTGCGGCGGCGAACGACTGGAGATTGATCGTCGTCTTGCCGCCAGCACTCTGCAGGTCGCCGCGTGCAGTCACAGGGGCTGCATCATAGCTGCCGTCGAGGGCGAAGTTGGTTTTCGGACCCTGTTGTTCGAAGCCGAGCTTGAGACCGTCGAGGCGCGTGTCACCTTGCTTGACCTCTTCCACCGTGACCGCGCCCTTGATCGCCAGCGCCCTCAGATCGGCAATGGTGATGTCGGCGGCGGGTTTGCTGATCACCAGATCGCCGCGCGTAATGCTCGAACCGTTAGCCTTGACGGAAACCGAGGTGACACCGTTTTCAGACGTGATGCTGGCCGTACCTGCAAGGTCACCGGAGGCGGTCTGGCCGGCCATGGCGGCAAGCAACCCGAGATCGGGGAAATTGAACGTGAGTGCGCCGTTCGGCTGGAGATCCGGCGTCAGGTCCAGCGCGCCGGTCAGCGTGTTCTGGCCGATCGTCGCTTCGATCGAGGGAAGGCTGGTCGCACCCTTGGCGGACGCGATTTCGGCCTTGGCATTGATCGCCTGTCCGTCCAGCGCGCCGGTGGCGGTGACCGTCGCATTCGGGCCATTCTGGCCGACGGTCGCATCGGCGTTGACGGCGAGATCATTGAGCGTGCGTCCGGCAAGCGTTGCACCGTTTGCCGTCACCTCGGCCTTGATGGCCAGAGCGTCGAGCGGACCGCTAACATCGGCCTTGAAATTGGCGGCGCCCTTGGCATCTGCGAGGAACTTGCCGATTTCCGGGACGACACCGCTGATGGCCGCCGTCAGGTTTCCGGTTTCGAGCGCTGCCGATCCGGCCGCCTCGATGGTTCCGGACTTGAGGGCCAGATCACTGACGGTGACGCTGCCATTCGCGCCGGTGCCGAGATTACCGGTGATGGCGATAGTCGTGTCGAATTTTGCAGCCAGCGCCGGGGGCAGGACGACGGGCAAGGCGAAGAGCTTGAAGCCGGTGGCCAGTGTGTTTTCGGCAATCGTGTAGGAGCCGGTCAGCGTTCCGCCGATGCTGGCGCTTTCCAATGTCAACGGATCGAAGGAGACCGTTTCGGGGGTTACCGACAGTGTGCCGTCGATCTTCACCGGGCCTTTGATCAGGCGGTCGATATCGGCGCTGACGAAGCGGGTCGCACCGGTCTCGATCGTTGTCTTCAGGGGGCCGGTCTTGGTCGAAAGGTTGAAGGCGTCGCTAAAGGCGTGAAGCTTGATCGCCTCGATCTCGCCCTGCGGCAGCGTCGCCTTGCCGATATCGGCGCCGATGTCGAGGACGGCCGCCTGCGCCTCGCCGATCAGCGAAACGCTGGCATTGTTGATCGAGAATTGCGCTTCTCCCTTTGCCAGCGGCAAGCGGAAGTCGATGGGGCCATTCGTGCCGGTGAGGCTTGCCTGCAGGTCGTTTTGACCTGCCGTGCTGTAGGTGCCGGATGCGGCGAAGGTCAGTGCACCCGTCGAGAAATTACCCCTGTTGATGCGCATGGTCGTGCCATCGAGCGCCGCCGACAGGTCAATGTCGGTCGTGCCCTCGAACAGTGGCCTGAAAGCAGCTGGCAATAGATCGCTGAACGTGCCACCTCCCTTGAGCGAGAGGGTGCGGAAGCCATCGCGAGCAAGCGTGTGCTCGCCTTCCACTTTCAGCACCTCGTTGCCGTCAAGCGCTGCGGTTGCCGTACCGGTCCATTTCGTCAGTGGACCGTCGCCGGTCACTGAAATGCTGACCGCCGGTTCGCCGGGCAAGCGCATGGCCTTGGCGAGCAGGCCGCCCTTCGGCTCGTTGATCGTGGTTTCAAGCTTCAGTTTGTTGTCTGCCGGATTGAAGACGATATCGGCTATCGCCTTGGCGTCCGGCCGGTCGCGCTGTGCAACCGCAAGCGCCGCGGCAATGCTGGCATTGGTGGCGTTCAGCTTACCCTGCGCATTGAGGAACTGATCGACGCCGGCGATATCCTTGCCGATGATGATTTCCTGCAGATCGAAGGCATCGATCTTGACGTCGAGCGGGAGAGCAAAGGTCTGGCGGACTTCCTTGGTTTCCTGCGAGGGAATCGGCAGCCGTTCGAGGCGAACGGATCCAGCGGACAGTTTTGCTGCATCGAAGCGTTTGGAAAACAGGGCGGTCGGCGACCAGTCGATCGCGACTTCGCGGATTTCGGCATAGATACCCTTGCTGTCGAACAGCGTCACGCTGGACGCCGTGAAATCACCTGTCAGAAGCGCGCTCGGGTCGTTGATGCGAACGATCTGGTCGGGCGTCGAGGCATATTTCTCGATCATCGCGGCGACAAAGCGCGCACCTGGCGCGGTAAAGCCTGCGAAAAGCACCAGAAGCACCAGGGCGACCAAGGCAAAGCCAAGGCCGTAAACCAGCCAGCGCGACGCGATTTTCAAAAAACGGAGCAAACGATTCATGGTTCATCCATAGCGCAAGTTGCGTTGCGGTGAAATTGCTTCTCACTACAGCGCCGCGCGTCATTTGTGACGCGCAAGGTCGCTGTAGAACTTAAATTTGCTGCATAATTTTTCCGTAAATCGATTCTGATTTAAGGAATTATGCAGTGAAATCGGCTTCTTGCGTCCGGGGCCAGGCCGTGGTGACTGCCCCAGGCAATCAGAAGGATTGGCCGATGCCGGCATAGATTCCGTATTTTGTGCCGCCGGGATAAGCATTCAGCGGCACGGCGACATCCAGCCGGATCGGTCCGAACGGCGTGTTGTAGCGCAGGCCGATACCGGCCCCGGCGCGGATATCGGAAAAGTCCGGTGCGGTCTTTGCCGATACGGTTCCTGCGTCGATGAAGGGCACGATGCCGATCGTGTCGGTGATACCGATGCGGGCTTCCACGGTCGCATTGACATAGGAACGGCCACCCAGAATATCGTCATTGCCGTTGCGCGGGCTGATCTCCTGATAGGAATAGCCGCGCACAGTGCCGCCGCCACCCAGATAGAAGCGCCGGTTTGCCGGAATGGATGCGAGGAAATCACCACCGGCAATCACGCCGGCGCCAAGCCTTCCGGCCAGAACGAAGCGGTTCTCCTCGCCGAACCCGACATAGGCTGCTGCCGATCCTTCGAAGGAACTGAAGAAGGTCTGGCCGTTGATCTCGTAACTTGGCTTGGCGTTGATCGAAGCGCGATAGCCCTCGGTCGGGTTCAGCTTGTTGTCGCGGGTGTCGCGGACATATTCGATCGGGATTGCCGCCGTCAGATATTCGTTCTTGCCGAAAGCGTCATCGACATCGGCCCAGCTGAGTTCACCACCGGCGGAAATGGTGTCGGTGTCTGAGAGCTCAACGGTGACCCCGGCAGCACCGGTGAAGATCGTCGCCTTGTAGGCGTCTGGATCCAGCAGCTGCGCCTTCAGGCTGGCATTGAAGGTGGAGGCAGGCCCGAAGGCGCCGGGCTTGGCAAATAGCAGGCCGGCCGAATAGTCGAGATCGCCGACATCGGTGGTTTCGCCGATGCGGCTGACCGAGCCCTCCAGACGCAGGGATTCGGCCCGGCCGAAAAGGTTGCGGTGGCCCCAGTAGCCCTGCAGACCGAAACCGTCGGTAGTGGAATATTGCGCACCTGCGCCAAAATAACGGTGTTTGCCTTCCGAGACCTCGATTGACATCGGAATGGTGCCGTCCGGTGCCAGCTGATCAGCTTGCTTGATGGTGACACTGGAGAATACGCCCAGCTGCCGCAGCCGGTCGGATGCCTTGCGCAACGCTTCGGGAGAGTAAGGCTTGCCGCCGTTCAGGCGGGAATAGTCGGCAACGAAGGTCGGATCGACGGTCTTGGTGCCGCTGACGGTGACGGCGCCCACCGGCGCGACGGGGCCACCTTCGGC
Organism: Pararhizobium sp. PWRC1-1; assembly: GCF_049897905.1. Classification (NCBI taxonomy): domain Bacteria; kingdom Pseudomonadati; phylum Pseudomonadota; class Alphaproteobacteria; order Hyphomicrobiales; family Rhizobiaceae; genus Pararhizobium; species Pararhizobium sp. PWRC1-1. The sequence continues at coordinate 140,828 of NZ_JAFCXE010000016.1, forward strand.
TGCGATTGTCACATCGACGGTGTTCGTCGCGTGATCGGCAACAACGCTGCGTTCCGTCAGTTTGGCGAGCGGCCGCCCTTCTTCCTTGAGGTCTTCGACAACTTTTTCGCCCGCCTTGATGGTCAGGGTCGAATCCGCCCGTGCGCCGGGTTTCAGATATTCGTCCGGCCGGCGTCCAATGGCGTCTCCCTTGAGGACAACATCGCCGAGCGTGAACACCGGGCCAGGGCTCACGGTGATTTCGACCGGCACCGGGGCACCGTCTGGAAAAACGGGATCGGGCGGCAGCGTGTCGATGTCCTGACCGTTCACCTTGACGGCCACGGTGCCGCCGTAGCGGGCCTGTTCGTAAAGGGCTGCCAGCAGACGATCGCGGTCGTCGCGCGCCTTGATGGCGAGACCAAGATCGCCGGAAACCGGCTTGTCCTTGTCCTGAAACAGCCGGGAGCTGTTTTCAAGCGCCGACTTCAGATCGGCGTCGCCGGAGGATTCATTCAGTGTCAGGCTGAAATTGACGGGATCGACGATATCGTTGGGCTCTTCTTCTTTTTCGAAAAACCGCATGCCGAAGATTTTGAAGGCATAGGCGTCACTGACAGACAGAGGTCCGCAGGCAGCCAGAGCCGCGACCGCAAAAGCAGCACCAACCTTCCGATACGCAACACTCATATTCGGCAAACGCATAATTTCCGCATTCCGCTGTTCAGGCCACTTCGAACACCTGCCTGCCATCACGGCAGAGGTACAATCGCATGACAAGGTTTGCCGTTTGTTAATGATGACCCTACACAGCATTGGCCGGGTGATGAAGACTTTTGGCGGTCTTTTTGTATAAAACCCCTCCAAGTGTGGCACGAGGGAAACAAAAAACCCCGGATTTCTCCGGGGCTGAGAGTGGAAAAGCGGTGTAATGCGCCACTTTTCGCGGTGTGGCCTGCAATCAACGCGGGCAGCTGTCGATGTAGCGGCGGCCGTAGCGGTCGCGGTAGTAGCACTGGCCGGGCTGTTCGCTTACGTTGCCAATGACAGCGCCGGAAACGCCACCGATCGCAGCACCCACGGCAGCGCCGCGAACGTCGCCGGTGATTGCTCCGCCGATGATAGCGCCGGAAACCGCCCCGATACCGGCACCCTTTTCAGTCTGCGTGCAGCTCGCGACGGATAGAGCGAGCAGGACAAGCACGATGGCCTTCTTCATTTGTTTCTCCAAATCTGGACGCGGGAACTGAGTTCCCGGCCGTCCGTTTCTCCCCAGGGATGGAAAGCGGACGGTAAGGTCCCCCTCCGGTCGAACTTGCACCTTCGAAAGATAAATGCCTGTCTGTGAAAGTCTACAGATATCCTGCAAAATCCCCTTGTCGCAAGTAATGCTATTCAACCTGAACGGAAGCTGAAGGCTGTTCCTTGCGTGACAGGTACGACCGGTATTTCTCGGTTGCCCGACTTTTTCGATGCCGGGATGGTCTGCTGGCCTATTGGGTGGCGTCGGCGGCTACCCAACCGACTTCGCGCGCCATGCGAGGACAGCTGCGTTCCTCCGCTGGCGCCGGGCGTGGTGATGCATCGTTAGCGGATGCCGACATTCTGCATCATTTCAGCGTACTTGTTGTCCGTTATTCCCCGCGGATACAATTGCCGGAGATCGCACCAATCTGATGAAGGTCACGGCCAAACGCGGCGCTGCTATTTCGTGAGAGATTACCGCTGATCTCATTGAAACAGAATATAAGGACCGAATGCCCCGTCCTTTTCGCATGGTCTTGACTCAGATCAAGGTTAAGTGGAATGAAATCCATGACGGATAGCTTGGAACTGTTCAAAATTAGGGGCCTTTTGCCGCACTTGGCCGCGCTAACCCTCGCAGAGGTTGACGCCGCCGCACTTTGGATCAAAAAGACGGCAAGGTTCTGGAGACAATGATGGATTTCGAGAGTTTCTTTAAAGGTGAGTTGGACGGCCTGCATCAGGAAGGCCGCTACCGCGTTTTTGCCGATCTGGAGCGCCAGAGCGGGCAATTCCCCAAGGCGACCCGTTACAATTCGGCCGGCGAGAAACAGGACGTCACCGTCTGGTGTTCCAACGACTATCTTGGCATGGGCCAGCACCCCAAAGTCACTGAGGCGATGAAGCTCGCCATCGACCAGTGTGGCGCGGGTGCGGGAGGCACCCGGAATATTTCGGGCACCAACCATTATCACGTTCTTCTGGAGCGCGAACTTGCCGACTTGCACGGCAAGGAATCGGCGCTGTTGTTTACCTCCGGCTACGTGTCCAATTGGGCAGCGCTCGGAACGCTCTGTTCGAAGATTCCCGGTGTGATCGTCTTTTCGGACGCCGGGAACCACGCATCGATGATCGAAGGCATCCGCTACTCCAAGTGCGAGCGGGTCATCTTCAAGCATAATTCGCTCGCCGACCTCGAAGCCAAGCTCCAGGCCGCCGATCCGCGTGCGCCAAAGATCATCGCGTTCGAATCGGTTTATTCGATGGACGGCGATATTTCGCCGATCAAGGAGATCTGTGATCTGGCCGACAAGTATGGCGCGATGACCTATCTCGATGAAGTGCACGCTGTCGGCATGTACGGCGCGCGCGGCGGTGGCATTGCCGAACGCGAAGGCCTGATGCACCGCCTGACCGTGATCGAAGGCACGCTCGGCAAGGCTTTTGGCGTGATGGGCGGCTATATTGCTGCGTCCACGGCGTTGTGCGATTTCATCCGCTCGTTTGCGTCCGGCTTCATCTTTACGACGGCGCTGCCGCCGGCGCTTGCTGCCGGTGCCGTTGCCTCGATCCGCCATCTCAAGGAAAGCCAGGTCGAACGCTTCGCCCATCAGGAACGCGTCCGCCGGCTGCGCAATCTGCTCGACAAGAACGGCATTCCACATCTCAACAATTCGAGCCATATCGTACCGGTGATCGTCGGCGATGCCTCTAAGTGCAAGTGGATCTCCGATCTCTTGCTCGACAATTGCGGCGTCTATGTCCAGCCGATCAACTATCCGACGGTGCCGAAGAAGACTGAACGCCTGCGCATCACCCCGACGCCGCTGCATTCGGATGCGGATATCGATCATCTGGTCGGCGCGCTGCACCAGCTCTGGTCGCGTTGCGCGCTGGCAAGGGCCGTCGCGTAAGGCAGCGGCTCATTGGCAAAGGCTTGAATTTACAATGCGGATTGTCGAAAGATGATCCGCATTTTTGCTTCTGGACAGTCTTTCGGGGGTTCTCCGCATGGGTATCGAGCACAGGCTCAATCAGGTGATCGACCGGTTTCTCGAAACCGGAAAAATCACCGGAACCGTGGTGCTCGCCTATCAGCATGGCCAACCGCTTTTTCGCCGGGCCGCAGGCTTTGCCGACCGGGAAGCGGGCAAGCCGGTTGAATTCGATACGATTTTCCGAATGGCCTCGCTGACCAAGCCGATCGTTGCGGCCACGGCGCTGGCGATGATCGATCGGGGCCTGATGGCACTGTCAGATCGGGTCGCCGGGCATCTGCCGTGGTTCCAGCCGAAGGCGCCGGATGGCGGGGCGGCGGATATCTCCATCCATCATCTGCTGACGCACACATCCGGTCTTGTTTACGACGTGGCGCTCGAGCATCTGCCTGACGACCAAGCCATCACCTGCGGACTGCTGGACACCGATCTCGATTACGAAGCCAATTTCGGCCGCCACAATGCCGTGCCGCTGGCTTTCCACCCAGGAGCCCAATGGGGTTACTCGTTCGCAACGGACATTCTGGGTGCCGTGATTGCTAAGGTTCATGGCGGGGCGCTGGAAGACGCCGTGGTGATATACATAGCCGGTCCGCTCGGGATGGCCGACAGCCGTTTTCATGTCACGGATGTTACCCGGCTCGCAGTTCCCTACGCCGATTCGTATCCGGCCGCAGTGCGGATGACTAATCCTTACTTCGCGCCGGGAGATGCTGACTGGACAATCGGCTTTTCACCTGCCCGGATATTCAATCCCAAGGCGTTTCAATCCGGTGGTGCCGGCATGGTGGGAATGGCCGATGATTTTCTGGTTTTCCTGGAAACATTGCGCACAGGCGGCGGTGCCGTTCTCAAGTCGGAAACGGTGCGTCTTGGCCTTTCCAACCGCATCGGTGCGCTGATTTCCGACCCCGGCTGCTCCTTCGGTTACTTCGGCGCGGTCGTTGATAACGCCATCGAAGCAGCTACGCCGCAGGCGGCGGGAACCGTTCGCTGGGGTGGTGTCTACGGTCATAACTGGTTCATTGATCCTGCCAGCGGGCTAACGGTGCTCAGCATGAGCAACAACGCCACGGAAGGTTGCTCCGGTGAATTTCCGGCCCGGATCGTCGAAGCGGTCTACGCGGCGTAGCTTTTCCTACGCAGCTGCCGCCTCACGTTCGACGATCGTTTTTGCAATGCGTCGGGCTTCTCCATCAACGGCAAAGACGTCATCCATGCTGAATGCCGCCGGTATCGCGATCATCGCATTCATGACGGTCTCGGTGATCTCGGCCATCTGCAGGAAGCCGACATGTCCGCTGATGAAGGCCTCCAGCGCCACTTCCTTGGCGCCATTCAGCACCGCGCTCTGCATGCCGCCGCGCTCCATCGCCAGCCGGGCGAGGCGCAGGGCCGGGAAGCGTTCTTCGTCCGGCGCCTCGAAATCGAGCCGTGAGAGTTTTGCAAAATCCAGCCGCTCGACATCGAGCGCCGGCCGTGCGGGGTGCGATAGCGCATAACCGATCGCCGTGCGCATATCCGGGCAGCCCAGCTGCGCCAGCACCGAGCCGTCGCTATAGCCGACCATCGAATGAATGACCGATTGCGGATGGACGATCACTTCGATCTGGTCCGGCCGCATGCCGAAGAGGTGCTTGGCCTCGATCATCTCGAGCGCCTTGTTGAACATTGACGCGCTGTCGATCGAAATCTTCAGGCCCATCGACCAGTTGGGGTGGGCGCGGGCCGTGGCGGCAGTGACGTCGCGCATCTCGGTCAGCGTCGATTGACGGAACGGGCCACCGGATGCGGTGAGAATGATGCGCTCGACGGCATGGCGCTGATGCTCTTCCAGCACCTGATAGATGGCATTGTGCTCGCTATCGACCGGCAGCAGCTTGCCGCCGCCGGCATGGACGGAGGCCACGAAGAGATCGCCGGCCGAAACCAGGCATTCCTTGTTGGCAAGCGCGATGTCGGCGCCGCGCCGTGCTGCAGCCAGTGTCGGGGCAAGGCCAGCCGTACCGACTATGGCTGCCATCACCCAGCTGGCGTCCCGCTGCGCCGCCTCGATCAGACCGCTGCGGCCAGCCGCGACTTCGATACCGGTGCCGGCCAGCGCTGCCTTGAGGTTTTCGTATTGGCCTTCATCGGCCGTGACGGCGAGTTCGGCGCCCGTTGCTTTTGCCTGTTCGGCCAGTAGCGCTATATTGCCGTTGCCGGTCAACGCGGTAATTTCGAACGCATCGCGTCCACCGAGCTGGCGGATAACGTCGAGCGTGTTGGTGCCGATCGAGCCCGTCGAGCCCAGAATGGTCAAGCGGCGTTTTTCAGATGCGCCGGAGGTCATGGCCAAGTCCCGTTGTTTTTGTTGTTTCACGGTAGGCTCTACAGGTGAAAGCGGATGCCAACAAGGGTAGCTTCGCTCCGGGTGGTGGCGATAGGGTCGCAGGTACTGCGAATCACCGCCCGTTTCTGATCGGGGTGGAACCCGCCGTTTGCGGGAAAGGATGTTCCTGATGCTGAAAATTGCGCTGTTTCTGTCCTGTTCCTGCGTGCTGATCGATGCCACGTCGGTCTCCACCGTTGCGGCCGAATCGGTGCCGAAAGCGCTGGTGGGGACATGGCTGGCAGAGGATATCGGCGGGCGTGGCGTCATCGATTATCTGCAGACGACGCTGGAGATCAACGATGATGGCACCTATTCCGGCTTTGCCGGCTGCAACAACTACACTGGCACCTTCGACCTGAAGGGCGCAGAGATCGTCTTCGGTCCGGCGGGCTCGACGCGCAAAATGTGCGTGCCGGCGGTGATGGATCAGGAGACGAAATTTTTCGAGGCCCTGAAGACCGGCCTGTCCTGGAAGATCGAAGAAACGAAGCTGGTGCTGGCGAAAGCCGATTCGACGACGGCCCTGCGGCTTGCTGCGCACACGGTGTCGTCAGATGTTCTCATCAATGTTCCCGGTGCCCGGACAATCGACCGGCAGGCGGTGCGGTACGACTGTGCCGGCAAATCCGTGGCTGCCGAATATATCAATGCCGGACCGGTCTCTTTGGTCACGCTGACCATCGGCAGCGAGTTCGTGATCGCCTCAAACGTGCTTTCGGGATCCGGTGCGAAATATGCGGGCGGGCAATATGTCTGGTGGACGAAGGGTGGCGAGGCGACGCTGATCGACACGATGAAGGGCGAGGACGGTCCCGGTATCGCCTGCTCGAAGGTGCCGTAAATCGTCTCTGCCGCCGAGGAGTATCGACGGCCAAATTTCCACGTCAGCTGGTGGCTAACGCACCCAGCTGCAGGCGGTCCGAGACGATGGAGGCAACAAACGCCGCATGTTCCGTCACCTGCGGCAGGCCCATCAATTCGCCAAATGTTCCGCGCGCCAGCGGACCTGCGATCAGCAGGGAGGGGCTCACGCCTGTCGATCCGATGGCTTCCGAGTTTCGCGTGCAGGAGAGCCCAAGCCCGGTCGGGTCGAGTTCGAGATAGCCGCTCTCCGACAGTTCGGCGAGAAACGGCTGGCTGGCGAGAATTCCTCCGTGGCCGGGGCCGGTGGTAACGACCACCGCGTCATAGGCTCTTTCGATGGGGACCGGATCGTGCCGCAGGCGAAGGGTACAGTGGACGTCCTCGTTTTCGAGGCGGGTGGACGCGATCGATCCGGCCAGAATTTCAAGGCGTCCCTTTGCTATCGCCTCGTCCAGCGCCGCCTCGACCTGCGGCGCGACGCGGAAGCGGTGGACATCCCAGTAAGGCCGCAAATGCCTGACGATCCGCTGTTGTTCCGCCAGCGGCAGCACCTTCCAGAGGCCTTGGCCCTGCGCACGCACCTGATCGATGACGGCGTGCCAGCTCACTCCCTCGGAAGCGGCCGTGCGAATGGCATTGCGAATGGTCTTCAAAAGCTGGCTGGCGGAGAGGGCTGGCTGTGTGAGGAAATCACCGGCCGGATCGTGCGGACAGGGCGCATGGCCGCGCGATCGCAGGCCACGGCGCGAGATCGCCGTGATCGGCCCATTGTGTCCTTGAGGGCGAGCGATGCGATCACATCTGCCGAGGTCAGGCCATTGCCGACGACCAACACCCGGTCGGATGGGCGAATTGCTTCCAGAGCGCCGGGTTTCGTCGGATCGGGCACGAAACGGGCGCGGCCCTTCAATACGGCCTGCAACGGTCCGGGCGCCACCGGCGGTGGATGGCTGGTTGCGATCACGACGATATCGGCCATCGTCCGGGCGCCATCATTGTCGATGATGCACCAGCGCTGTCCCTCGCGCAGCACATGGGCAACCGTGGTGCGGCGGTGCTGGACGGTTCCATGAGTAATAAGGGGTTGCAGCATGTCGTTGACATAATCACCGAAAACGCTGCGGCGGGGAAACAGAGCACCGTCGGGCTGCAGGGCGTCGTCATCACCGGCCGTTGCCGAATGCGCCGCGATCCAGTGGAGGAAATGCTCCGGTTGATCGGTGATGAGGCTCATGCGCGCGGCAGGCACGTTGATGCGATGGGCGGGTTCATTGGTATCGTAGGCAAGGCCCCTTCCAATGCCGTCACGCGGTTCGAAAACGACGATTTCAGGTATTGGTCCCTGTTTTGCCTGCGCCAAATAAAAGGCTGTCGCTGCACCGGATACGCCGCCGCCGATGATGGCGACCAGCGGCCGGACGGCCGGTTCTGTGCCTGCGGCAAACAGGCTCGTCGGGTTGACGATCAACTGGTTCATGACACCTCACCGTCAGGCCGTCTTTGATAGTCTATAGTTTTTATCAATATCATGCGGGGGTCAAGCCCACAAATCGGCTGACCTCAGTGCTGCCTGCCAATCAGGATTTTTCGTCGAGAGCCTGCAGCACCCGCCTAAGCAATTCCTCTTCATCCCGAACGCCGTGGCGATAGAGGGTCAGGACGAGTGCTGCGACCGGGTCATTGGCATCACTTTCGGGGGGAATTGCGCGTGCTGTCCTCGCCGCGTCGAAAACGCGTTGGCACAGCTGCACATGATTCGGGAGCATCGGCTCGTTGCGCCATTTCGTCATTCTTCGTCTCCTGCCCGCCTGCTTAGCGAACGATGATCGCGTTGCTTCGAGGGATACGATTGGCGAGTGATTGTGGCGGTTTTTTTACCGGCGCGCGGTTGGCCGGCTGTCACGTGGGCTCGGTAGCTGAGGCCGGGTCCAGCATCGGCACTGCGGCGTTTAAATCATTCTCGGCATATTTGATCACGAGAATGCTGAGAATTGAGCCGATGATCACAAAGACGACGGCGCGCATGACCATCTGCATATTATTTTTTCCTGTTTAGGTACCCCTGAAACGTGCGGATCGCCAGCTTGTTCCGAAAGGCAGGGACGGCGAGAGCATGGCGGCCATCCGGTAAAATCGCCATTTTCCGAATATGCCACTTTATCAAAGGGCTAAGGACGGCATACGATGGGAAAGGGACCGTCATGTTGACGAACGGCTTGGGCAGTTGGGAGTAGGGCGTGCATCAGGACATGGCTTTGGTAGCGACGGTGGCGATCGGCTTCGTGCTGGCAGCCGGTTTCGGCTATCTTGCTGACAGGCTCCGCCTGCCGCCTTTGGTCGGATATCTCGTTGCCGGCATTATGATGGGGCCGTTTACGCCAGGATTTACTGCAGATAGCGCGCTTGCGGCGCAATTGGCCGAAATCGGCGTCATTCTGCTGATGTTTGGCGTCGGCCTGCATTTCTCCGCCTCTGATCTCATTGCCGTGCGCGGTGTCGCCATTCCCGGTGCTATCGGCCAGATTGTTCTCGCGACGCTTCTCGGCATGGGCCTTTGTAGCCTTTGGGGCTGGAGCCTCGGCGCCGGGCTTGTTTTCGGTCTTTGCGTTTCCGTCGCCAGCACAGTGGTTCTGCTGAAAGCCCTGGAAGAGCGAAATCTTGTCAATTCGCCGAATGGCCGGGTGGCGATCGGCTGGTTGATTATCGAGGATTTGGCGATGGTCCTGACGCTCGTTCTTTTGCCGATCATCGCGCAGGTGCTGGGCGATCCTGGCGCCGATGCTGCACATCAGGCGAGTGCCAGCGGCACGTCTATTGTGCTCACCATCGTTTTGACATTGGTCAAGCTGGGTGCATTTGCGGTGCTGGCAATCGTGCTTGGGCCGCGGCTTGTTCCGTGGCTGCTGACACTGGTGGCGCGCACCGGTTCGCGCGAATTGTTCACGTTGACTGTGTTGGCTATCGCGCTCGGTATCGCCTTCGGCTCGGCAACCATCTTCGGCGTCTCCTTCGCGCTCGGGGCGTTTTTTGCCGGCGTCATCATGAGCGAATCGCATCTGAGCCACAGGGCCGCGGCGGATTCCTTGCCGCTGCAGAATGCCTTTTCCGTTCTGTTCTTCGTGTCCGTCGGCATGCTGTTCAATCCAATGGTGGTCTTCGAACAGCCGGTGGCGGTGCTTGCCACCGTGGCGTTGATCACGTTCGGGAAGTCGCTGATCGCCTTCGGCTTCGTGCTGCTTTTGCGCTACCCCGTATCGATGGCGTTGACCGTCGGCGCAAGCCTTGCGCAGATTGGCGAGTTTTCCTTCATCGTTGCAGGGCTTGGAGTGTCGCTGGGTCTCCTCTCGCAGGAAGGGCATGACCTCATTCTTGCTGGCGCTATCCTGTCGATCACTTTGAACCCGGCGATCTTCTGGGCTGCGGGCAAGTTGAAGATAGCAATGTCCGGCGCCATGCCCGGCTACGGCGAGCGGAAATTTGCAACGCTCAGCCATGCACTGGATGTCATCAAGGCGAAAGCCGAGGAACGAGAAAACCAGCAACAACTGAAGAAGCAGCAACTGCTCAGCATGTTTCCGCTTTTCTCGCAGGTCAACGACCATGCCCTTGAAGAGCTTCTACTGTTGTTCCGCCCAACGTCGGCCTCGCCGGGTGACAAAGTGATCCGGGTCGGCGAACGTGGCGATGCCATGTATTTCATTTCCGCCGGTGCGGCCGAGGTGCGGTTGCCGGGCAATGCCATTCTGCTGGAAGCTGGCTCGTTCTTCGGTGAAATGGCGCTTTTGAGCGGCGGGTTGCGAACCGCTGATGTCATCGCGGTGGATTTCTGCCAGTTTCTCAAGCTGGACCGGCGCGATTTCAATATTTTCATGACCCGGCATCCCCGGTTGCGGGCGGCAGTCAGCGATATGGCGCGCGAGAGAAAACGGATGAATGTGGCCCCGGATACGGGCTCGCCCGTTCCGGAGTGAAATTGCCGGATGCTGCCTGGGCCATGCAAGGGGCTCCTGTTTGAAAACGCCGGATGAGGCGAACGACCCGGCGGTGGCTTTCTCGCCAATCGCGCAACTTTTGGCCGAAAACGCATGCGGAATGGTAACAAGCGGTCGCCGGAATTGATGTAGACTACCGTTATCGCCTCAAAATCCGGAGATCGCCATGACTGCTCCACATCCTTCCAAGACTCATATCGGCAATCATAAACTGCATCCCGAGACACTGATGCTGAACTATGGCTATGATCCGGAACTCTCCGAAGGCGCGGTGAAGCCGCCGGTGTTCCTGACCTCCACCTTTGTCTTCAAGTCGGCCGAGGAAGGACGCGACTTCTTCGATTTCGTTTCCGGACGCCGCGAGCCGCCGGCAGGCACCGGCGCGGGACTCGTCTATTCCCGCTTTAATCACCCCAATAGTGAAATCGTGGAGGATCGTCTCGCCGTTTACGAGCGGACGGAAAGCTGCGTGCTGTTTTCCTCCGGCATGTCGGCGATTGCCACGACGCTGCTGGCCTTTGTGCGGCCGGGCGATGCGATCCTGCATTCGCAGCCGCTTTATGGCGGCACTGAAACGCTGCTGGCCAAGACTTTTCTCAATATGGGCGTTGCTGCGGTCGGATTTGCCGATGGTGTCAACGAGGCGTCCGTGCAGGCAGCGGCCGAGGAAGCCATGGCCAAGGGCCGGGTGTCGATGATCCTGATCGAAACGCCGGCCAACCCCACCAACAGCCTCGTGGATGTTGCGATGATCCGCAGAGTTGCCGATGCGATCGGCAGGAAACAGGGGCATACGCCGATCGTCGCTTGCGACAATACCCTGCTTGGGCCGGTCTTCCAGCGGCCGATCGAGCATGGCGCCGATATTTCGCTGTATTCGCTGACCAAATATGTCGGGGGCCATTCCGACCTGATAGCCGGTGCGGCTCTCGGCGCTAAAACGGTGATGAAGCAGGTCAAGGCGCTGCGCGGCGCCATCGGCACACAGCTCGATCCGCATTCCTGCTGGATGCTCGGCCGGTCTCTGGAGACATTGTCGATCCGCATGGAGAAGGCCAATAACAATGCGCTCGAAGTCGCCAATTTCCTGCGCGAGCATCCAAAGGTCGAGGGCATTCACTATCTGCCCTATCACGACCCGCAGTCGCCGCTCGGCAAGACGTTTGCTGCGCAATGCACCGGGGCGGGATCGACTTTCTCGTTCGACATCCGCGGCGGCCAGCCGGCTTCCTTCAAGTTTCTCAACGCGCTGCAAATCTTCAAGCTCGCCGTCAGTCTCGGCGGCACGGAATCGCTTGCCAGCCATCCGGCAACCATGACGCATTCCGGCGTGCCGCTGGAGGTTCGCCAACGGATCGGTGTGCTGGAATCGACCATCCGCCTGTCGATCGGTATTGAACATCCGGATGATCTGATCGCCGATCTGACGATCGCGCTGGATGCGGCCTGATATATTCGGCGATTTTTTCTTAATTTTCGCTTTGTCTTGAAATGGTTACATTCCCTTGCCATATTGCCTCCTTGGAATTCGTTTCCAGCGGTTGACCACGGATGTACTGGCAATCACTGTCGAGACGGGTCGGAGAGGTCGGGTTTTCACCCGGCCTTTTTCTTTGCCAGGACCTCTGTCCTGCACTCAATCGTAGTGTTCCTTTTTGGGACCGGCGTTTGCATTGGCCTTCATCATCTCGCCTTTCTGGAGAATGGCGCTACTTGCCATCGAAGATGATTTGGAGGAACAATGCAGTCAGGCCATCCGGCCGTCCGGCCAATCATCACGACAGGAGAACACTATGCCACTACGATTTCTGATGGCTGTTGCGGCATTGGCGCTTTTGGCCCTTTCGGGATGTGCAAGCACCGGCGGCGCCAACAACACGACCTATTCCCAGTACCAGGGATATGGTCCGGTGCCTGACTTCGGCGCATCCGAACCCGGTGGCGTGCGGGTCGGATACTGATACCGGGCGAAGCATTGCTTGTGCAGCTTGAGGCAGGTGGGACGAACGTCTTGCCTGCCCGGCTCTTATAGCTGAGGAACAAGACGTTCCACCAGTAGCGTATTTTCCGTAAAGTATCGCGGCAGGACAATAGGTGGTGATCCCAACTGGATTCGAACCAGTGGCCTCAAGATTAGGAATCTTGCGCTCTATCCTGCTGAGCTATGGGACCAGCCTGAAGAACCCTTACAAAAGGTGGGCGCGGAAGCCAAGTGTTTCCGGTGTGGTTTTTGGCGGTTTTCTGCGAACAGGCCTTTCTGATGTGCGTGACGCAGGCCGGGGCTGGCGCGGGACGGTTTTCCGATGTTAAGCAGGATGCGGCGAAACGGGGAGGAGACCCGGCCGTAACGGCGCCGTGTTTGGCAACGACACCCACAGAGTTTGATCCGGTATGTTCATTGGAATTGATTGGGGCGGCACGAAAATGGAAGTCATCGCGCTCGATCGCGATGGCGCAACGCGGGCAAGGCATCGTATCGCCACGCCAACCAGCGGCTACGACGCCTGCATCCGCGCCGTACAGGAGCTTGTCGCTGCCGCCGAGCAGACGGCCGGCGAAACGGGAACGATCGGCATCGGTATTCCCGGCAGCCCCAATCCGCGCACCGGGATCGTGCGCAATTCGAATGCGGTGCTTCTCAACGGCCAGCCGCTTGGACGCGATCTTGGCGCAGCACTCGGCCGCGAGGTCCGGCTTGCCAATGACGCCAATTGTCTGGCGATCTCGGAAGCCGTCGATGGTGCCGGCAAGGATGCGCATACGGTGTTCGGTGTTATCGTCGGGACGGGCCATGGCGGCGGGCTGGCGATCGGCAAACACGTGCATGCAGGCTATCAGGGCATTGCCGCCGAAATTGGCCATTACCCGCTGCCCTGGATGACTAGGCAAGAATATCCCGGCCATAAATGCTGGTGCGGCAAACATGGCTGCCTTGATATGTATGCCTGTGGCACCGGCGTGGAGCTCGATTATCGCCTGACCACGGGCGTTGAGCGGCGCGGCCGCGATATCATCGCCGACAAGCGCAATGGCGAGCCGGTGGCGACCGGCGTCTATGACCGCTTTGTCGACCGGCTCGCCCGCAGCCTGGCGCTTTTGACCAATATCGTCGATCCGGATGTCTTCGTGCTTGGCGGCGGCATGTCGAATGTCGATGAGATCTACGATGAATTGCCGGACCTGATCGTCAAATATATCTTCGGCGACAGTTTCGAAACGCCGATCCGCAAGGCGGTGCATGGTGACAGTTCCGGCGTGCGCGGTGCCGCATGGCTCTGGAAAGACTAAAAAACAAAAGGGAGAGCAGAATGAGTATCGACGCGGATCTGGAGCGGATTGCCCTTCAGGAAAAGGAACTGCAGTTCGACAGTTTCAGCCTGGAAACCGGCTGGGCGCTGGGATCGCTGCTGCGCGAGATGGCGGTGGAGCGCAAGCTCGGCGTCGTCATCGACGTGACGCTGTTTTCCATGCCCGTCTTTTACGCCGCGCTGGAGGGCTCGACGCCGGACAATCCGAGCTGGGTGCGCCGCAAACGCAATTGCGTTTTCCGCTTTCTGAAGAGCAGTTATGCCGTCGGCCTTTCGCTTGCCAAGCAAAGCACCGATATCACCACCAAGTTCGGTTTGCCGGACGCCGAGTTTGCACCGCATGGCGGCAGTTTCCCGATTGTCGTCAAGGGCACCGGCTGTATCGGCGCGGTTACCGTTTCGGGCTTGCCGCAGCGCAACGATCACATCATGGTCATCGAAGCGCTTGCCCAGATCCTCGGCAAGGATATCGCCGCGCTGAAGCTTGGCGAATGAGCCTGAACGGATAGATGACTATGGATATTGCCGGTTTTTCCGCGAAATTGAACGAATGGCTTTCCGAAAAGGCTTTGCCGCTCTGGCGGGAGAAGGGTTTTGATGCGGCCGGCGGCGGCTTTGTCGAGACGATCGACATGGCGGGGGAGCCGACGCGGGCCAACCGGCGTTCGCGCGTCCAACCACGCCAGGTCTATTGCTTTGCGGAAGCCGCGCGACGTGGCTGGTCCGGCGACTGGCAGACGCCTACTACCGATGGCCTTGCCTATTTCGATCGGGTCTATCTGCAGCCAAGCGGCTTCTATGGCGCGCTGGCGGATGCGGATGGCACTCTGATCGATGCGTCATTCGATCTCTACAATCAGGCCTTCGCGCTGTTGTCGTTTGCCTATCTGGCGCAGGTGTTTCCCGGTCGCAAGGAGGAGATGATCGATCGCAGCAATGCATTGCGCGACCGGCTCGAGGCCCGTTGCAAACATCCTTCGATGGGGTTTGAGGAGGACAATCCGCCGCGCCTGCCGCTCGGCTCCAACCCGCATATGCACCTGTTCGAGGCGTGCCTTGCCAGCGAGACCGTGGAGGGTTTCGATGCTGTTGCCTGGACCAATCTGGCCGATGAGATCGCCTTCCTCTGCATGGAACATTTCATCGACCGGGAAACCGGCGCGCTGCGCGAATTCTTCGATCACGACTGGGCACCGATATCAGGCGACCAGGGCCGCATCGTCGAGCCCGGCCATCAGTTCGAATGGGCCTGGCTTCTGTTGCGCTGGGCCGAGCGGCGCGGCAATGCCGATGGGCTGGTCAAAGCCCGGCGGCTGTTTGAAATCGGCGAGCAATATGGCATTGCCCAGCCGCGCGACGTGGCCGTCATGACGCTGTTCGACGATTTTTCGGTTGCCGATCCGATTGCCCGCCTGTGGCCGCAGACGGAATGGCTGAAGTCGGCAATCCGTTTCGCAGCACTGACGCAGGGCGAGGAGCGTGAGCGTTACCTGCGATCGGCCGTTCGCGCCGCAACCGCATTGCAGAGCTTTCTCGATACGCCGATCGAGGGCCTTTGGCGGGACAAACAGAAGGCTGACGGGTCCTTCGTCAACGAACCGGCGCCGGCCAGCAGCTTTTACCATATCCTATGCGCCATCTATGAATTGGACGACTGCCTGAAGCGGTTGTAAGTCGAGATATCTGCTCACTTTTTTCAAACGGCCCGCCTCGAATAGAGGCGGGCCGCTTTGTTTTCAAGGTGTTCAAATAATGAAGTCATATATTGACATAAAGATATCTTTATGTGATCTCTGATTTCCAATTTATTGTCGTTTTCAGAACGGGAGATTTCCCATGTACGCCATTGATGCACTTTTCGGTGCCGTTTTACCCAAGCCGGATGGGTCCGAAGTGATGGCCGCGCTGAAGGCGGCGGCTCGCCAACGCATCCTGATCATGGATGGCGCGATGGGCACGGAAATCCAGCAGCTTGGCCTTGGCGAAGACCACTTTCGCGGCGACCGCTTCGGTGCCTGTGAATGTCATCTGCAGGGCAACAACGACCTTCTGACGCTGACCCAGCCGGGCGCGATCGAGGAAATCCACTATAACTACGCCATCGCCGGCGCCGATATTCTCGAGACCAACACGTTTTCCTCGACTTCGATTGCCCAGGCCGACTACGGCATGGAGGCGATGGTCTATGAACTCAACCGTGATGGCGCGCGCCTTGCGCGCCGCGCCGGATTGCGGGCGCAAAAGGTCGATGGCAAGCGCCGCTTCGTTGCGGGCGCCTTGGGACCAACCAACCGCACGGCTTCGATCTCGCCGGACGTCAATAATCCCGGATATCGTGCCGTCTCCTTCGACGATCTGCGCATCGCCTATACCGAGCAGTTGCGCGGCCTCATCGACGGCGGCACCGATATCATTCTGATCGAAACCATCTTCGATACGCTGAACGCCAAGGCGGCGATCTTTGCGACCGAGGAAGTGTTCATCGAGATGGGGGTCCGCCTGCCGGTGATGATCTCCGGCACAATCACCGATTTGTCCGGCCGCACGCTGTCGGGCCAGACGCCGACCGCCTTCTGGCATTCGGTGCGCCATGCCGATCCCTTCACCATTGGCCTCAACTGCGCGCTCGGTGCCAACGCCATGCGCGCCCATCTCGCTGAAATCTCCAGTGTTGCCGACACATTCGTCTGCGCCTATCCGAATGCCGGCCTGCCCAACGAGTTTGGCCAGTATGATGAAACGCCGGACGAAATGGCCGCTCAGATCGAAGGCTTTGCCCGCGAAGGCCTGGTCAATATCGTCGGCGGTTGCTGCGGTTCGACGCCGGCCCACATCAAGGCTATCGCTCAGGCTGTTGCAAAACATGCGCCCCGCGAAATTCCCGACGTACCGCGGCTGATGAAGCTGTCCGGCCTGGAGCCTTTTACGCTGACCAAGGACATCCCCTTCGTCAATGTCGGCGAGCGCACCAACGTCACGGGTTCCGCGAAGTTCCGCAAGCTGATCACAGCCGGTGATTACGCGGCGGCACTCGATGTCGCGCGGGACCAGGTGGCCAACGGCGCCCAGATTATCGACATCAACATGGACGAAGGCCTGATCGATTCGAAGCAGGCTATGGTCGAGTTCCTCAACCTGATCGCCGCAGAGCCGGACATCGCCCGCGTTCCGGTGATGATCGACAGTTCGAAATGGGAGATCATCGAGGCGGGTCTGAAATGCGTTCAGGGCAAGCCGCTGGTCAATTCAATCTCGATGAAGGAAGGCGAGGAAGCCTTTTTGCATCACGCAAGGCTTTGCCGCGCCTATGGCGCCGCCGTCGTCGTCATGGCGTTCGACGAACAGGGGCAGGCGGATACGCAGGCCCGCAAGGTCGAAATCTGCACCCGCGCCTATAAGCTTTTGACCGAACAGGCCAACTTTGCGCCGGAAGACATCGTCTTTGACCCGAACGTCTTTGCGGTGGCCACCGGTATCGAGGAACATAACAATTACGGCGTCGATTTCATCGAAGCGACGCGCGAGATCATCGACACCCTGCCGCATGTGCATATTTCCGGCGGCGTCTCCAACCTGTCCTTCTCCTTCCGCGGCAACGAGCCGGTGCGCGAGGCAATGCATGCCGTGTTCCTCTACCACGCCATCCAGGCGGGCATGGATATGGGCATCGTCAATGCCGGTCAGCTGGTGGTCTATGATCAGATCGAGCCAGAGCTGAAGGAAGCCTGCGAGGACGTGGTTCTCAATCGCCGCGCCGATTCGACCGAGCGCATGCTGGAACTGGCCGAACGCTTCAAGGGTACCGCCGGTAAGGAAGCCAAGGAACGGGACCTGAAATGGCGCGAATGGGCTGTCGAAAAGCGGCTTGAACATGCGCTGGTCAACGGTATCACCGAGTTCATCGAGGCCGATACCGAGGAAGCCCGCCAGAATGCGGAGCGGCCCCTGCACGTTATCGAAGGCCCGTTGATGGCCGGGATGAATGTCGTCGGGGATCTCTTCGGCGCCGGCAAGATGTTCCTGCCGCAGGTGGTGAAGTCTGCCCGCGTGATGAAGCAGGCGGTTGCTATTCTGCTGCCCTACATGGAAGCCGAACGGCTGGCGGGTGGTGGCCTTGGCGAGCGCAAGAGCGCCGGCAAGGTGTTGATGGCGACGGTGAAGGGCGATGTTCACGATATCGGCAAGAATATCGTCGGCGTGGTTCTGGCCTGCAACGACTACGAAATCATCGATCTCGGCGTCATGGTGCCCTCGGCCAGGATCCTTGAGGTCGCCCGCGAAAAGAATGTCGATATCATCGGTCTTTCCGGTCTGATCACGCCATCACTGGATGAGATGGCACATGTGGCGGCCGAAATGGAGCGCGAAGGGTTCAATATTCCGCTGTTGATCGGCGGCGCGACGACCAGCCGTGTCCATACTGCGGTCAAGATCCATCCGCGCTACAACCAGGGCCAGGCGATCTACGTCACCGACGCCAGCCGTGCCGTCGGAGTGGTCTCCAGCCTGCTGTCGCCGGAGATGAAGGGCGGCTACATCGACACCGTCCGGGCCGAATACAAGAAAGTCGCGGACGCACATGCCCGCAACGAACTGGAAAAGCAGCGCCTGCCGCTCGCCAAAGCCCGTGCCAATGCCCAAAAAGTCGATTGGGACGCCTACCAGCCGAAGACGCCGTCTTTCCTCGGCACGCGGGTTTTCCAGAATTGGGATCTTGCGGAGCTGGCTGAATATATCGACTGGACCCCGTTCTTCCAGACTTGGGAGATGAAGGGTGTCTACCCGAAAATCCTTGACGACGAGCGCCAGGGCGAGGCCGCGCGCGCGCTGTTTGCCGACGCGCAGGCGATGCTCGCCAAGGTGATCGCGGAAAAATGGTTTGCGCCGAAGGCCGTCGTCGGCTTCTGGCCGGCCGGCGTGGTCGGTGACGATATCCGCCTGTTCACCGACGAAACCCGGGCAACCGAACGCGCCGCCTTCTTCACGCTGCGCCAGCAGATGGCCAAACGCGATGGCCGCCCGAATGTAGCCTTGTCGGATTTCGTCGCCCCGGTTGATAGCGGCAAGCAGGATTATCTCGGCGGCTTCGTTGTCACCGCCGGTATCGAGGAAGTGGCGATTGCCGAACGCTTCGAGCGGGCCAATGACGACTATTCGTCGATCATGGTGAAAGCCTTGGCCGACCGTTTTGCCGAAGCCTTTGCCGAGCGCATGCACGAATATGTCCGCAAGGAACTCTGGGGCTACGCAGCCGATGAAACCTTCGCACCGGGCGAACTGGCCGGCGAACCCTATGCCGGCATCCGTCCGGCGCCCGGCTATCCGGCGCAGCCGGATCATACCGAAAAAGCTACGTTGTTCAATCTGCTGAAGGCCGAAGAGGAAATCGGTGTGACCCTGACGGAAAGCTTCGCCATGTGGCCGGGCTCCTCCGTCTCAGGCATCTATATCGGTCACCCGGACGCCTACTATTTCGGCGTCGCCAAGGTCGAGCGCGACCAGGTCGAGGACTATGCCGCACGCAAGGACATGGCCGTTACCGAGGTTGAGCGCTGGCTGGGACCGATATTGAACTATGTACCGGTCCCGAGGGCGGAAGCGGCGGAGTAGCGCGCCTTTCGCGGCAACATTGTTTGCACGCTCCGATTTTGATATAGGGGCGTTCATCGAATTTCGGATATTGGAGCATCGGCATGGGGACTGCAAAATCCGCAGATAAGTAAGCCGCAACAACCTTTTCATGTTGTTGCGGCGTTCTGTCGATCCAATCCCCAGCTCAAGCTGACAGGCAGACGCCGCCAAATGTACTCATTTGAGCGGATGTTTTTCCATGCCTACTAATTCCCGTGTCTGGGCCTATTCCCTGCCAGCAACACTGCTGCTGCTGGCCCCATTCGATATCCTCGCCTCTCTGGCGATGGACATCTATCTTCCGGTCGTTCCTGCCATGCCCGGGATTCTCAACACCAGCCCGGCGGTCATTCAGCTGACCCTGAGCCTTTACATGGTCATGCTCGGTCTTGGGCAGATCGTGTTCGGGCCGCTCTCCGATCGCATCGGCAGGCGCCCGGTGTTGATCGGTGGCGCGCTGCTGTTTGCTGTCGCGTCGTTCTGCCTCGCCGCATCATTGACGGCAACCCTGTTCATCGTTTTCCGGTTCCTACAGGCAGCCGGTGCGTCCGCAGCGCTGGTGGCCACGTTTGCGACCGTTCGCGATGTCTATGCAGACCGTCCGGAAAGCGCTGTAATCTATAGCCTTTTCAGCGCCATGCTGTCCTTCGTGCCGGCTCTTGGCCCGATTGCGGGTGCCTTGATCGCCAATGGATTGGGCTGGCGCGCGATCTTCGCCGCTCTTGGCGCCGTCACGATTTTAGCACTCGTCAATGCTGCGTTTCGATGGCATGAAACGCGGCCGGCAGTTGCGGCAAACTCGCGCCGTTCGATTCTGCCAATTTTCAAGAGCTTTGCGTTCTGGACCTATACGCTCGGATTCAGCGCGGCGATGGGCACGTTCTTCGTGTTCTTCTCGACCGCCCCCCGCGTCCTGATCGATGGTGCGGGTTTCTCGGAGGTGACGTTCAGTCTGGCTTTCGCAACCGCGGCGGGCGCGATGATTATCATCACGCGCTTGGCCCGGGCATTCGTGGAGAAATGGGGTATTCGCGGCAGCCTCGCCAGAGGAATGGGAATGCTGCTGCTGGGTGCTCTCCTGCTGAGCATCGGCCAAATCTGCGGTTCTGCTTCTTTCCTCACCTTCATCGTGCCGATGTGGGTGATGGCGATCGGCATCGTCTTTGCTGTTTCCGTCACTGCCAACGGAGCGTTGAAGGGCTTTGACGATATCGCCGGATCGGCGGTCGCCTTCCATTTCTGTATCCAGAGCCTGATCGTCGGCGTTGTCGGGACGCTGGTGGTCGTCACTTTACCCGGCGATACGGCATGGCCACTCGTCGCCTATTCCTCGTTTATGGCGCTGATTGTGTTGGCTGCGCTGGCATTGCTTCGCCGCCAGCAAAGAACGGCCTAATTGACTGGGGCAGGTCGGCATCTGCTGTCCTGCCCGGTTCCCGATGTTTGGATTGAGAAAGGCGCACAGGTTGATGTATTGAACCAATCTGTATTCGTCGTCGCGACAAGGATCGAATGCCGCCTCGACATGGCGAGAAGGAGCCTGCCACATTCATGGCCGAAAACAAGCTCGATACGATTGCCCTTCTCAAGGCGATTGCCGATAGCCCGAAGCGTGACAACAGTGCCTATCACCGGGCAATGGCGGAGGCGCGCCAGGCTTTCGAAGATGCGGAGATTGCGCTTGGTGGACCAGTGCGGGTGCGGACCAAAACCAAGCTGAAGCGTAGCGGCGAGTTTACGGTCAAATGGACATTTAAGCGCATATCCTGAATAATGGCTCTGAAAGGGTGCTGATCGTGTGCGGCATGATCACAGGATGATTATTTTTATTCGACCAGGGCACAAAACTGTCGGTTGAAGCGTTTCATAGGTTGAAAGGTAAAAATGGTGACTCACATGAAAATGTTTGCAATCATCGGTCTGTCGCTGGCCACGGCCTTTTCTAGCGTTGTGCCGGCCCAGGCATTCCCATCCATTGAACGGCCGAGACCTCAAGTTTCGGATGTTCAACAGGTCGAATCATACCGCAGTTCCTGGGGTATTGGCCGCTATGGCGGCAACCGTGGCCCTTACATCAGGCGCCACTATCGCAACGGTGGCTATCGCAATGGCGGCGGCTATCGCAACGGCGGTTACTATAACCATCGACGCTACGACCGTGGCTATGACGACAACTTCGGCGCGGCGTTTGGCGGCCTGGCTGCAGGCGCGATCATCGGTGGGCTCTTAGCGCAGCCCAGATATTACGGCGGTGAGCGCCGCTATTATCGCACCGGCGGTTCGCATGCCGATTGGTGCTATGCGCGATATCGCTCGTACAGGGCCTATGACAACACATTCCAGCCGTATAATGGTCGCCGCCGTCAGTGCATTTCGCCTTACTGACGTCAGTTGCCGATGCTGCTAAATCGTAAAGGGCAGGACAGGGTGTCCTGCCCGAGTTGATGGGTAGCCCTTTTTTCCGGCGCACGCGCTTTACTGTTTGATATACCATCCCCACGGTTCGTCGCTGTTGAAACGGGTGATCTGCTTGGTTTCCAGATAGTTCGACAGTCCCCAATGGCCGAGTTCGCGGCCGATGCCGGATTGCTTGTAGCCACCCCAGGGGGCTTCGACGAAAGTCGGCTGCGAGCAATTGACCCAAACGATGCCGGCACGAAAGGCCTCCGCGACACGTTCGGCGCGGATCACGTCCTTCGACATCACGGCGGCGGCAAGGCCGAAGCGGCTGTCATTGGCCATACGGATCGCATCGTCCTCGTCTTTGAACGGCTTGACGCAGACGACCGGACCGAAAATCTCTTCTTTCCAGACGTAGCTGTCCTCACTCATATCGGTCAGTACGGTCGGTTCAAGGAAATAACCGCTGTTGAGGCCCGCCGGGCGGGAGCCGCCATAGGCGACCGTGGCCCCATCGATGCGGGCGCGGTCTATTGCTGAGGTGATCTTGTCATACTGGCCCTTCGAGACGATCGGCCCAAGCAGCGTTCCTTCGTCCATGCCGTTGCCGATCTTGATCTTGGCCGCTTCCTCGCACAGGCGTGAAACAATCGCGTCATAGATCCCCGCTTCGACCAGCACGCGCGAGGTTGCCGAACAGACCTGGCCCTGATTCCAGAAGATGCCGAACATGATCCATTCGACGGCTTTTTCGATATCGCTATCGGCGAAGATGACGAAGGGCGATTTGCCGCCGAGTTCGAGGCTGACGGTCTTGATATCCTGCGCGCCGGCCATCATCACCTTGCGGCCGGTGGAGACCGAGCCGGTGAAGGCGAGTTTATCGACCAGCGGATGTTCGGTCAGCGGTTCGCCGGCTTGCATGCCGGTGCCGGAGACGATGTTGAGCACGCCCGCGGGAAGATCGACTTCTTCGGCGATAACGCCGAGTTCGAGCGCGGTGAGTGGTGTCAGTTCCGATGGCTTGAGGACCATGGTGCAGCCGGCGGCGAGTGCGGGTGCGACTTTCCAGGAGACCATCAACAGCGGATAGTTCCATGGTGTGATGGCGCCGACGACCCCAAGCGGTTCGCGCACTACCCGCGAGGAGAAGCGCGGTTCACTGAGCGGGATGGTCTCTTCCGGGTGGTGATCGAGTTCTTCTGCCAGAGTGGCATAATAGTTGAAACAGCCGGCGACATCGTCGATGTCCCAAAGCGCTTCCGGCAGCGGCTTGCCGTTGTCGGCGACTTCGAGCCTGGCGAGGAAGTCGCGTTTCTCGGTCACTTTCGCGGCAATGGCGCGCAGATAGACGGCGCGCTCGGTGCCGGTGAATTTCGACCAGGGGCCGGAATCGAAGGCGTAGCGGGCAGCTTTGACAGCCTTGTCGATATCGCCGCTGGTGCCGGCCGGGACCTTGTGAATGACCTGTTCGGTGGCGGGGTCGATAACATCCAGCGTGCCACCCTTCTCAGGCCTTACCCACGCACCGTCGATGTAAAGCCTGTCCTGCATGTCGCCGTCCTTCTTTAAATCAGCTCAAGTATCGCCTTGGCAGCCGCTGTCACGCCGGCAGCCTTTTTCATCGTCGCGGAATTGGCAGCAAGTGTATCGTGCAGCGTGGAATTGTCGAGAAGGCCGGTAATCGCCTCCGCCAGTTCGCCGCCGGTCCAGCGATAGCGGTCCAGCTTGCGTCCAACACCAGCATCTTCAGCGCGCCGGGCATTGTCATGGCCATCCCAGCAGAACGGCATGACCAGCGACGGCACGCCGAAATAGAGCGATTCGCAAAAGCTGTTATTGCCGCCATGATGGATGAACAGGCTCGACTGCTCGACGACCGAAGGCTGCGGAAACCAGCTTTCGAGGAAGACGTTGTCGGGGATGCGGCTGTACTCGTCACGCCACGGTCCGACATTGACGATGAAGCGGTAGGGCAGGGTTTCGAAGACGCCGATCATCCGCTTGATCATCGACACGTCCATGGCGCCAAGGCTGCCGAAACTCGCCAGCACCAGCGGCGCATCCTGATTCGAGGCGAAATGCGGCAGCGTATAGGGTGCTTCCTGCCGGACGCAGCCGTCGAGATAGACGAATTGTTTCGGATCGAGCGGGTTATCGCGCTCGAAGCGCACGGCGTCCGGCGAGAGAAGCAGATTGAGGTACGGCGAGTTTTCCAGGAACTCGCTTGGCGGCAGCGGGTTGAGGCCGCATTCCGCGAGAAACGCATTCATGCGTTTCTGCGCCGGCGCCACCGCCTTGGCATAGGCGCGTGCAAACGCCGACCAATCTGCGCCGGGCTTGCCGCCGCAGCCGGAGAGATAGGGTGGAACCTGCGGATCGGGCAGCTCCGTCTCGGCGCACGAGACAACCCGGACCCATGGCACACCGGCATTGGCGATCGCTGGAAACATCACCACGTTGTCGAGCACGATGGCCGCCGGTTTCAACTGCGCTAGCAACTGGCGAAGCGGCTCTTCCGCTGCAATGGCCGTATCGACGATCGCCTCCCAGGTGGGGGAGACATAGCTCTTCACCTGCTCCAGCGGCGACTGGCGAAAGGCGTCCTGGTGCCGGTTGATGAAGTCGGTCCAGTCGGTCTGGCTCTCCGTTCCGGCTGACTGCAGCAAATATTCCGGAAAACCATATTCACTAAAGACGCCGCGAAAGCCGGGATGACAGATGAACACCGGGCGGGCACCTAGCCGGCGCAGTTCCTGGGCGATGCCGACACAGTTGAGGGCTGCGCCGTAGCTGGCTTCCGGGAAAAAGGCGATCATCTTGGGCTGGCTCATGCGTGCACCAAATATCTAGCCCACGACCTTGAAGACGGGCGGAACGCCGCGCCCGGCAAGGCGTGGCCGCTGCGAATGGGAAAGCTGGATATGCACGCGCATCAGGTCGGCCGCAAGCTCAAGCTGGCCGCGCTCGATCTGTTCCAGCATCTGGATATGCTCCATGTTTGACTGCATCAGCCGGAAGGCGTTGACATGTACCGGCGGCTGG
Organism: Pararhizobium sp. PWRC1-1; assembly: GCF_049897905.1. NCBI lineage: Bacteria > Pseudomonadati > Pseudomonadota > Alphaproteobacteria > Hyphomicrobiales > Rhizobiaceae > Pararhizobium > Pararhizobium sp. PWRC1-1. Next base: position 165,663 of record NZ_JAFCXE010000016.1, read on the forward strand.
CTGGAGCGGCGGCGGCGGTGATGGCTCGACAGAGCCTCCGACATGAAGGGATTGCCGCAGCTTCTTGCGATCAGCATGTGGAAATCGAAATCGGTGCGCTCGAACAATTTCTGATCGAAGCTGCTTTCGGTCATCGAGCGGAGGATTTCCATCGATTGTCTGAGCGAGGTGATTGCCGCGGCATCCCGGCGAAAGCCGGGCATGATCAGGGCCAGCGGTTCGCAGGACAGGCGATATTCGAAACTCTTGGCAACGGCGTCGCCGCTGATGGCGAACTGCTTGATCAGCCATTGCTGGCCGGCGGCGCGTTCCGCCAGATTATCCTCGGCTAGCCGCGTCAGCGCGTTTTGCACCGCGTTGCGGGATGCATCGTAGCGGCGCTGCAGGCTGGCGACGGTCTGGGAATCGCTGATCCGTCCGGCCGAGACGTCGCGCAGGATGGCGTTGTAAAGCTCGGTTTCCTCGGCCGGCTGCGTCGTGTCCTCCAGGCCGGGAAACGAGGCGGGATCAATGGCAAGCAGATAACCGCCTTCGGTCTCGGCCGTGACGATCGATTTTTCGGCCAGGAACTGCAGAGCCTTGCGGATCGGGGTGCGCGAAACGTTGCAGCGGGAGGCAAGCGCCTGTTCCGGCAGCCGCTCGCCGCGGCCCATGCCGCGTTCCGTGGCGATATCGAGTATTTTTTGCGCCAGTTCAACATGGCGATGATTGACCTTTTTCGCCTCTGCTTGCATCGCCCGTACCTTTGAATGCCATAGAGTAAAGCTCATGCTGCATCTTCTACCAAAGGTCTGCAAGAGCGTTTGTTAAATTTTCGCCACTGGTGCGATTTCATATTGACGTATTTTTTTTATAAATAATACTGCCTGACGAAGCGAGACATAGACCGGATAATCGGCGCGCTGCTTTGGGAACAGAGGTTGAACCCTCGGGTGAGGCATTGCGTATGACCGCGATACCTTCCGGGACGATGTATTTGCGCATGCGGCGATGGCCCAAGATCTGCTTGGCATCCGGGCTGCGCCAGCAACGGGAGACTACCCTTGAAAACGTCAGTGAAATTGCGCCTGGCCGGTCTCGCAGCGACAGCCATGATCCTTTCGTCCGGAACGGCGCTATCGGCCGATCTGGTAATTTCCAACTGGGCCGGATACATGGCACCGGACATCGCCGAGACCTTCAAGGCGGCGACCGGGCTGACGATCGAGGTGGTCAACCACGCCACCAATGAAGAGATCATGGGCAAGCTGATGGCGGGCCAGGGCAAGGGCTACGACGTTGTGTTCGTCTCCTCTCCCTTCGCCCATATCCTCAACGGCCAAGGCCTGCTGGAGCCGCTCGGCGCCGAGAAGGTGCCGAATCTCAAAAATCTCTATCCCCAGGCGACCAAGCTGGCGTTCGATCCGGGCAATACCTATGCCATCCCCTATGCCTGGGGCACGACAGGTCTCTGCTATCGCTCCGATCTGGTCGAAGGAACGCCGGACAGCTGGTCCTATCTGCTCAATCCGCCGGAAGCGCTGAAGGGCAAGATTACCATGCTCTCGACCGACCGCTGGCTGATGGGCGCCGGCCTGCTCTACAAGGGGTACTCGGTCAACGAGAAGGACCCGGCCAAGATCGAGGAGGCGAAGAACGCCCTGATCGAAGCCAAGAAGGGCCTGCTCGCCTATGACGACACGACCTTCTTCTCCAAGCTGGTGTCCGGCGAAGCTTCGCTGGTGCAGGCCTGGGACGGCTGGTGCAACTATGGCATTGCCGAGAATGACAAGATCAAGTTCGTCGTGCCGAAGGAAGGCTCCGATCTCTGGATCGACACGATGGTCGTGATGAAGAATTCCGAGCACAAGGAAGCGGCGTTGAAATTCCTCGACTTCATCCTCGAAGCAAAGAACCATGCCTGGGCTGCCTCGAACATCTTCTACGAGGTGCCCAATAAGCCGGCCATGGAAAGCCTCGATCCGGAGCTGATCAAGAAATACCCGACCATGGGCGTCTCGCCGGAAACACTGGTGAAATACGAGGAACTTCAGGACCTCGGCGAAGCACAGCGCGACTATTCGCGCGCAGTCAGCGAGATCAAGGCGGCGAATTAAGGCGTCTTTCTTTCCTTCTCCCCGCAAGCGGGGAGAAGGTGCCCGTAGGGCGGAAGAGGGGCTAAGCGAAACACTCAGTTTGTGGATGCAACCCCTCACCCCAGCCCTCTCCCCGCAGGCGGGGAGAGGGGGTAACTAAACCCCGGAGTCCTTGCCTTGTCCTCGCAGACGGTTCGTTCCAATCTCATGGCTCTGCCTGCCGTTGCGTGGCTCGTCCTGTTCATGGTCGTTCCGTGCCTGATTATTCTTGCCTACGCATTCCTGACGCGCGGTCTTTATGGCGGCATCGAATACACGCTGACGGCGGAGAATTTTCAGCGCGTTATCGATCCGCTTTACGCGAAGATCTTTCTGACATCGGTGCGCATCGCGGGGCTTGCCACATTGCTGGCGATCCTGATCGCCTATCCTGCCGCCTATGCCATCTGTCTGGCGCCGAAGCGGACGCAGCCGCTACTGCTGTTCTTTGCCGTCTTGCCATTCTGGAGCAATTATCTGATCCGCACCTATGCCTGGATCGTGCTGTTGAACCGCGAGGGCCTGATCAACAATCTGCTGCGCTGGTTCGGTTACGAGGGCGAGCCGCTGGCTCTGCTCTATAGTGAGGGCGCCGTGATCACCGGCCTCGTCTACAACTATCTGCCCTTCGTGATCCTCGCCATCTATTCCAGCCTGTCGCGGTTGAACGGGGAACTGATCGAGGCGTCGCGCGATCTGGGTGCTTCGCGGGTGCGGACATTCTTCCGCGTCACCCTGCCGCTGACCATGCCGGGCGTGGCTGCCGGTGGCGTGTTCGTCTTCGTGCTATCGATCGGCAACTTCGTCACCCCGGCTCTGCTCGGGGGCGGCCGGTTCCAGATGATCGGCAATCTCGTCTATGACCAGTTCCTCACCGCCAACGACTGGCCGTTCGGTGCCGCGCTCGGCATGGTGTTGATCGCCATCATGATCGGGCTGCTGCTGCTGCAGGCGCGGGCCTCGGCGCGCTTCAGCGGCGAAAAGCAGGAGGCGACCCATGGCTGACGCTCTGCGCACCAAATTGACGGGACGCACCATCCTCGTGCTGGTCTTCGGCTTCCTCTATCTGCCGATCGCGGTTCTCGTGCTGCTGTCGTTCAATGCCAGCGGCTTGCCGACGACCTGGTCGGGCTTTTCACTGCGCTGGTATGTCTCGCTCGCCGGCAATAGCGACATCCTGCACGCCGCTTGGAACACGTTGATTGTTGCGCTCGTCGCGACGCTGATCGCCACAGTTCTCGGAACCATGCTGGCAATCGGCATGGAAACGCGCAAGCGCAAGAGCACCGCTCTCGAAGCGCTGGCATTTGCGCCGATGGTTATCCCGGATATCGTGTTGGCCGTCGCGCTTCTCACCCTGTTTTCACGCCTGAACGTGACGATGGGCCTTTCGACGATCATCATCAGCCACGTGATCTTCGATCTCGCCTTCGTCTGCTCCGTGGTGCGAGCTCGTCTGAAGAATTTCGATTTCTCGATTGTCGAGGCGTCGCGCGATCTCGGAGCCTCGTCGTTCACGACCTTCTGGCGGATCACCTTTCCGGTTTTGCTTCCGGCCATCATCGCCGGAGCGCTGCTCGCCTTCACCCTGTCGGTCGATGAATTCATCATCGCCTTCTTCACCTCGGGCGCCGGGCGCTCGTCGATCACTCTGCCGATGCAGATCTATTCGATGATCCGCTTCGGCGTGACGCCGGAAATCAATGCGCTCGCCACCATCGTCATGGGCGTCAGCGCCGCCGCCCTTCTGCTTTCGCAATGGCTGAACAAAGAACAGATGACCCGATGAACACGTCTTTCAAAGCCCCGGTTCTGGCGGTCGATAACGTCGTCAAGCGTTTCGGCAAGACGATAGCGGTCAATGGCCTGTCGCTGGATATAAGAGAGAACGAATTCTTCGCGCTGCTCGGCCCGTCCGGCTGCGGCAAGACCACGCTTCTGCGGATGATTGCCGGGTTCGAGGTGCCGGATGAGGGCCGCATCCGGCTGGCAGGCGCCGATATTACCGGGCAGGCGCCGGAAAAGCGGCCGCTCAACCTGATGTTCCAGTCCTATGCCCTGTTCCCACATATGACGGTTCGGCAAAACCTGGCCTACGGCCTCGAAATGGAACGGCTCGCCAGACCCGAAATATCGGCACGCGTCGAAGACATGCTGAAGACGACGGACTTGCAGGCGTTGGCGGAACGCAAACCGAACGAGCTTTCCGGTGGGCAGAAACAACGCGTTGCTCTCGCACGAGCACTGATCAAGCGGCCAAAGGTTCTTTTGCTCGATGAGCCGCTCGGCGCACTCGACAAGAAGCTGCGCGAAAAGATGCAGCTCGAATTGAAGCGGCTGCAGCATGAGGTGGGCATCACTTTCATTATCGTCACGCACGATCAGGAAGAGGCGCTTGTCATGGCCGATCGCGTGGCGGTGCTGAAAGATGGCCGCATCCTGCAATGCGGCACGCCCGAAGAGGTCTATGAGCGCCCGGCCAACCGCTTCGTTGCAGGCTTTATCGGCATGATGAATTTCATCGAGGGTGAGATCGGCGATGACGCGGTTTTCCGCGTCGCGGGCCAAGCATTGGCCTGCGATACCGCAGGTCTGAAACGCAATGCCAAGGCGGTGCTGGCAATCCGGCCTGAAAATATCACACTGACATCGGCAGGCTCCGGGATCGCCGGAACCGTCGGCGATGCCGCCTATCATGGTCTCGACCGGCAACTCTACGTCAAGACGGCTCTATCGGCGGTGCCCCTTCAGGTTCGCGTGGCGGCGACAGGGGCCGGGACCGTGCAGACAGGTGCTGTGGTGTCGCTCGGGTTTGAGGCGTCATCCTGCCGGATTTTTCAGGACTAAAGAAAACAAGAGGGAACTGATGTTCAAGACGATTGCATTCTTTCCGGAAGCGGCCTTCGGCCCGGCGCTCAATTCCGTCGGCATCGCGCAGGCCGTCGAGGCGCTCGGCCACAAGGCCGTCTTTCTGTCCGATCCCGGTTTCGTCGATGTCTACAAGGGGTATGGGTTTGAGGCCTATCCCGTGAACCTGTCGGCGCCGATGCCGCCGGAGCAGATGGCGAAGTTCTGGGAGGATTTTATCAACGGCCATATCCCAAACTTTCGCAAAAGCCCCTATGACCAGATCGGCAATTATGTGCGCGATTGCTGGGAAGCGATCGTCGACAGCGCCAAGTGGGCTGAGAAGGATTTGCCGGACGTGCTGGCGAAAATCAAGCCCGACCTCATCTGCGTCGACAATGTCATCCTGTTTCCGGCGATCAAGCAGTTCGGCAAACCCTGGGTCAGGATCATCTCCTGCTCGGAAAACGAGATCGAGGACGAAAACATTCCGCCGCACCTGTCCGGCTGCCGCCAGGACGATCGCGCCGGCCATGCCGCTTACCGCGAAAAATTCAACGCGGTGATCAAGCCGATCCATGAGGATTTCAACGCCTTCCTCGCCTCGACCGGGGAGGCGGCCTATCCGATCGGCCAGTTCTTCGAGGCCTCGCCCTTCATGAACCTGCTGCTTTATCCGGAATCGGTGAAGTTCGATCGTGAACATCCGCTCGATCCAAAACAGTTCCAATATCTTGAAGGCTGCGTGCGCAAGGAAAAGTCCTACGACGTCCCGGTCTTTGCCGAGAACAATGACAAGCCTCTTCTCTATATATCCTTTGGCAGTCTTGGCGCCGGCGATACCGATCTTTTGAAACGGCTGATCACCACAATTGAAAAACTGCCCTATCGCGCGCTCGTCAATGTCGGAGACTATAAGGAGCAGTATAGCGACCTGCCTGATAATATCATTGTCGATAGCTGGTTTCCGCAACCGTCCGTTATTCCACAGATCGATGCGGCCATCCATCACGGCGGCAACAACTCGTTCACCGAGTGCCTCTATTTCGGCAAGCCGGCGATCATCATGCCCTATGTCTGGGATGGCCACGACAACGCGACGCGGGTCGACGAAACCGGCCATGGCTTCAAGATGTCCCGCTACAACTGGACCGACGATGAACTGGCCGCCAAGCTTGACGCCTGCATCAACGATCCCAAGATGAAGGCGAAACTGGCTGCCACCAGCGCCCATATGCAATCGCAAAGCGGCCCGCAAAAGGCCGCCGCGATTCTCGATCAGCTGGCAAAGACGGGGACGTTCAATGGCTGAGCCTTCATCCGCACCACATATCTACAACGCCACCACCACTGACGACCTCGTCGACTGGGGCGTGCAACCGGACAGTGTCGAGGGCCAGTCGAAATCGACCGGCCGCCTCGTGCACAAGGGGCCGAACAACCAGCCGGAATCCGGCATCTGGGTCTGCACGCCTGGCCGCTGGCGGCTGTCGATCCCACGCGACGAATTCTGCCATTTCGTCGCCGGCCGTGCCGTTTATCGTTCGGACGAGGGCCAGGTGATCGAGGTCGAGGCGGGCACCGTGGTGATGTTTCCCGGCGGCTGGACCGGCGAGTGCCACGTGATCGAGACCATGCGCAATATCTACATGCTGGTCTGACCGGCCGGACTTGAGACTACTGCAGCGGCTTCTCGGCGTTTCTCCAAACGCGGCCGCTTCCCGAAGAACAGACGAAAGGAAACACGCCATGACCGCAACACCGCTGATGCGCAAGCCGCTCGAACAGACCGACCTCAAGGACTGGGGCGTCATCTCAACGATGATCGAAGGGGAGAGCCGAACGACCGGCAAGCTGATCCACAAAGGCCCCAACGGCGAATCCGAATGCGGGCTATGGGTCTGCACACCCGGCAAGTGGGACTGCCACGTGACGCGCGACGAGTTCTGCCACTTCCTCGAAGGCCGCTGCACCTATGTGCATGAATCGGGCGAAGTGATCGAGATCACCCCGGATACGGCCGCCTTCTTCCCGCAGGACTGGAAGGGCGTCTGCACCGTCCATGAGACGATCAAGAAGGTTTACATGATCCGCTGAGGGTTTTTGGGGGCAAACCGCGCGACGGCAAGACCCCTCATCCGCCCTTCGGGCACCTTCTCCCCGTCGGGGAGAAGAGGGGTGCGGCGAATTCTGTTCCTCCTCTCCCCGCCGGGGAGAGGGCAGGGTGAGGGGGACTTCACCTCTCGGAATAAAGCGACAAGGAAAACACCATGTTCAATCCAGCCGAGCCCGTCTTCTACCGGCACCCGGTCTACATCGCGGCGACGGGCGAACGTCATGGGGTGATCAACCCCGCCACGCTCAAAAACGAGGGCGTGTTTGCCGAAACGACGGTCGCGGAACTGGATGCCGTGCTGCTTGCGGCGAAAACCGCGCAATCCCAATGGAAACGTCTCGACGCCAAGAGCCGCGCCACCATCCTGCACCGGATCGCCAACCGGATCGAGGCGACCGACATGCGGACCTGCGCCGAACTGATGTCGCGCGAGATGGGCAAGCCCTATCCGGAAGCGATCGGCGAGGTCGCCAATTGCGCCGGTGCCTTCCGCTATTTCGCCGAAATGGCCCGCGACGAGGCCGGCAAGGTGGCGGGCACGACACAGGCCGGGTCGTTCCAGTATGCGCGTTATGAAGCGCTCGGCACCAGCGTCCACATCATGCCGTTCAATTTCCCGATCCTGTTGATGTGCTGGACGGTGGCGGCGTCGTTGGCGTCGGGCAATGCCTGCATCATCAAGCCGGCGCTGGCGACGACCTTGTCGACGCTGGAATTCATGACTGTCTTCGAGGCCTTGCCGGAAGGGTTAATCGCTTGCGTGCCGGGTGGTGCCGAGGTCGGGCAATATCTGATCGCCTCGCCGCTCACCCACGCCGTCGCCTTCACCGGTTCGGTCGCGGCCGGCCGGGCCGTGTCTTCGGCCGCCGCGGGCCAGATGAAACCGGCAGTGATCGAGGCGGGTGGCAGCGATCCGATGATCATCACCGCACACGCGCCGCTTGATGTCGCCGCTGCCGGTGCGGTCACGGCTGCCTTCCATCTTTCCGGCCAGGTCTGCACATCGGCCGAACGTTTCTTCGTCGTCGATAGCGTCCACGATGCTTTCATCGAGAAATTTGTCGCGCAAGCCCGCCGCTTGCGCGTCGGCAACGGCTTGACGAGAGCCGAGATCGGCCCGCTGGTCAGCAAAGCTGCGCGTGACAAGGTGATCCGGCTTGTCCAGGACGCCACCGCCAAAGGCGCAACCGTTGTTCTTGGCGGCAAAATCCCCGAAAGCGAACCGGTTGGCTGGTTCTATGAACCGACCATCCTCACCGGTTGCACGCCGGATATGGCGATTATGCAGGAAGAATGTTTCGGCCCGGTCGCGGCTGTTGCTCGCGTCGCGGATTTCGACGAGGCGGTCCGGCTTGCCAATGACAGTCCCTTCGGCCTCGGGGCTTCAGTGTTCACCACCAGCCTGGAAGAGGCGATGGAGGCGGCTGAGCGGTTGGAATCCGGCATGGTCTGGGTCAACAATCCGATGATCGACAATGATGCGCTGCCCTTCGGCGGCTGGAAGGCATCCGGCATGGGCCGCGAACTCGGGCGTCAGGGCCTTGATGCGTTCCGCCGCTCGAAAATGGTCATCATCGACCACAAGCCGGTCATTCACGAGTGGTGGTACCCCTATCCCGACAGCTGGTTCTACGAGGAAGGCGGGCGCAAGCACGTCTGAGAGTTCCCTTCTCCCCAGCGGGGAGAAGGTGGCGCAAAGCGCCGGATGAGGGGGAGCGCAACTCTCCTGAAAACAGGATGCCTGTCGGGCCAAGAATTCGAAAAGGACGCCTAGCTCATGAAAATCTCCATTCTCGGTGGCGCCGGCCTGATGGGCGCCGGTATCGTCCGCGATCTCGTTTCCGATCGCGCCATTGTCGATATTTCGATGATCCGCATCTGCGATACGTCGCGCGATCGCATGGAAAGCCTTGTTGCCGATCTCGGTGATCCGCGGCTGGACCTGTTCGACCTCAATGTGAACGACCCGGCGCGGCTGGCGGAAGCGATCGCGGTCGCGGATCTCTGCATCAACTGCGTGCCCACCCTGCTCGGTTTCCAAATGACCATCTTCGAGGCGGCACTATCGGCAAAGGTCGCCTATATGGATCTCGGCGGCCTCGGCACGTTCACAGTCAAGCAGATCGCCGAACATGAGCGCTTCAAGGCGGCGGGGGTCACCGCCGTTGTCGGCGTCGGTGCGGATCCCGGCATGTCCAACGTCATCTGCCGCGCGGTGGCCGACGAGCTCGATACGATCGAGAAGATCAACCTCTATTGGGCGGCCGAACTGACGGGCGACGAAAACCCGATCCTGATGCCGCCCTATAGCGTCTCGACGGTGCTGGCCGAATATGCCCATCCGAGCACGCAGTTCCTCGGTGGCAAACATGTCGAATGCGCGCCGATGACGGGCAGGGAAGTGCTCGACCTGCCGGAACCATGGGGGCGCTGCGAATTCATGTATTCGCCGCATTCCGAACAACTGACCGTGCCGCTTGCCGACGGCATCCGCGACAAGGGCATCCAGGAGTTCACCTGGAAACTGCATCTGCCGCACCGCGAGCACGAAGCCTGGGTCGGTCTGGTGAAGGCCGGATTTGGCGATTTCAACGATCCGGTCGAGGTCGGCGGCGTGTCGGTCAAGCCGCTAGATGTGCTCAACGCCGTCATCCAGCGCAACATCGCCCGCAACCCGCACCGCATTCCGCAGCAGGAGAGTTCGGAGATCCACTTTGCCATCGGCCGGGGCTTGAAGGACGGCAAGCCGGTCGAGGTCCGCTACGAGGTGATCGTCACGCCGGATGAGATGTATGCGCCTTATGTGGATGCGGGTACGTCGATGAGTGCGTCGATCGCTGCCCAACTGGTCTTGAAGTACCCGAAGCGACCCGGCGTCTGGGCGCCGGAGGAATATTTTACGGCGGCTGATTTCTTCCCTGAACTGGAGAAGCGCAAGTTCAAGGTAAGCCACAGCGTAAGGGCGCTTTAGGGCGCCTTTTACCTCCTCGTTGCCCTTTCCCAATTTTGACCATCTGGACAAGATTTTGGTGATTGGATTGGGTGTGTTTTGCCGGATTCTGGTGTGTGTTTGGGTTAATTCGAAATACACTAGCAAATTCAGTTACTTATCAGAAACTTCATTTTTTTGAAATTGTCGTGTTGACTTGTTTCGGGTGTGTCGCCTATAAACCGCTCACCAACGAGGGCGGCGGCGCTGCT